>CAYLVR010000037.1:0-4509 GCA_964387165.1 uncultured Chitinophagaceae bacterium
GAAACCTTGATTCCTCCTCATTGCCTCCTCGGAATCCGAGGAGGATCCGAGGAAGATCCGAGGAAGCAAAGAGGAGGCAAAGAGGAGGCAAAGAGGAGAAACCGTGAATTTTCCGGGTCAAAAGGGTTACTTCTTCATAATTTCGGTATTAAATATAGGCTCATAGTGAAAGCAGACCTGACTGAATCAAGTTTACTGGAAGGATTGGCACAAAACGACAGGCAGGCTATCGAAACCATTTATAGCAGGCATTTCGGAATGATTCAATCTTTGATAATCAATAACAATGGATCGTCACATGATGCGAGAGACATATTCCAGGAAGCGATGATCGTATTGTATGAAAAATCTAAAACCCCTGGGTTTGAACTAACGTGCCAGGTCAAAACATACCTGTATTCGGTGTGCCGACGTTTATGGCTGAAAAGGCTTAGTCAGACCAACAGGTATATACCGGAAATAAATGGTCTTGAAGAGACCATTCCGGTTGAAGACGAGATAGAGATCCAGGAACAGAAGAACGATGAATTCATGATGATGGATAAAGCGCTGGGAAGTTTAGGTGAACCATGTAAAAGTCTTTTGGAAGCGTTTTATCTCCAAAAAAAGAACATGGGTGAGATAGCAACAGCATTTGGATACACAAACCCTGAAAATGCAAAGAACCAAAAATATAAATGCCTCATGCGTTTACGCAAATTGTTCTTTACAGAATATAAAAATAACACCTTGTGATGGACAGAATTGAATTAATAGATGCCGTAGAAAGATTCTTAAGGAACGAAATGTTGCCCGATGAAAGATATTCGTTTGAGCATCTTCGTGAAACAAACCCTGAAGTTGATCAGCTTGTTGTTGAACATTCTGTTTTTTTAGCTCAGCTTGATAAATACGGAGAGAATAAAAACTTCCGCAACACCCTCCATGAAATACACAACGAGCTTACTGATAAGGGCATTATCAAAGAAACCACACAAAAGGCCGTAATCCGCCAGTTATGGAAAAAACATAAACGTGTAATGGCTGTTGCCGCCTCTATTGCCGGTTTAACAACTTTACTTATTGCAGGGATGGTTTCTTATTATTCAAGAAAAGTCAATACAGCAGAACTTCAGCAATTAAGTAAGAAATTCGAGAATACAGAAAGGAAAGTCAATGCCTTAAAAAGGCAGGTAGAAAACGATAAAGAGGTAGAAGACAAATCTCCCGCGAACGTACCTGTTAAATCCGGAGGTACAGGTTTCTTAATTGATGGCAAAGGATATCTTGTTACTAACGCACATGTTGTGTCAGGATCATCTACCATTGTAGTACAAAATAATAAGGCACAGGAATTCAGGGCAACAATAATTCATGTTAATAACGACAATGACATTGCCATTCTCAAAATCGAAGATGGCGACTTCAAACCGCACGCTTCACTCCCTTATGGTTTAAAAAAGAAGGGTGCAGAGCTGGGTGAGCAATTATTTACACTGGGCTACCCACGCGAAGAGATCGTGTACAATGAAGGATACATGAGTGCAAAAACCGGTTTTAATGGTGATACGCTTACCTGCCAGGTAGGTGTTTCTGCAAATCCAGGCAACTCAGGTGGACCGGTATTCAATAAAAATGGCGAAGTGATCGGAATTATTAATACCCGTCAGGCGCAGGCGCAGGGTGTTGTGTTTGCGGTTAATGCAAAAAATATATTTATTTCCATCGATTCACTTGCGAAGGATTCTTCAACAATCAATAATAATATAAAGCTGCCTCTAACCTCTTCTGTTAAAGGCATGGAAAGGGTTCAGCAGATCAAGAAGATTGCTGAATGTGTATTCATGGTAAAAAGCTATTAAACAGATTGTCAATCTCCTCCTTTACTCCCCTCCTACGCTGAAACTTTCGGCGTACACGCAGCGTGAAAGGAGGTGACGACCTTTCTTAAAGCTATGGCAGCTAAAACCACCGGGGCGGGGCTTACTTCCAGAGATTATCCGGATATTCTCCTGCCTGTATTAATTTATCCAAACTGGCTTTTACATCCGGTGCATCCTCTTTATACGTTACGCCGAACCACTGCGCCGATGTCGGAATAACTTTAATCACACCAACCTTATCGTTAATAAACTTATCAGCCACAATAGGAATAAAAAATTCTGATTTAGGTGTATTGATATCTTTATCTAAGAAATCATTGAATAATTTCTCCGAATAATTAAATATTGAAGGATCGAAGCACCAGAAATTCATTGATACTTTTGAATCGCGCGCAAGTTCTTTTGGTTCCTGGTTATCGTCACAGATAATTTTCCCGTCTTTTTCCGCAATATTTAATCTTTCCGCAATAGCCGTTAAATTATTATTTGCATCCGCCTGGCATACTCCCCTGTTTACTGTTCCATTATCGGATAGTGTTTTTAACAACTCATATCCAATGATAGAATATGTTTTAGCGTTTGAAGCACCGGTTAAAAAATCGTAGGCTTTCTGGAAAGCATCCTTTCCGTAAAAATCATCAGCATTAATGACCGCGAAAGGTTCGTTTACAGTGTCTTTGGCGCAAAGCACCGCATGTGCGGTACCCCAGGGTTTGGTTCTGTCGGCAGGAACCTGGCGACCACCCAGATACGATTTCAGATCCTGGTACACATAACCAATCTCTATTTTTCCCTTAAGCCTGGGTTCAACAATTTTTTTGAAATCATTCGCAAATTCTTCGCGGATGATAAACACAACTTTTTTGAATCCCGCCCGTATGGCATCATAAATAGAGTATTCCATGATTGTTTCTCCTGAAGGTCCGAAGCCCTCCACCTGTTTCATACTACCGTACCTGGAGGCCATTCCTGCCGCTAAAATCAAAAGAGTTGGTTGCATTATTGTAATTTTAAATTCAGGCACGAATGTATAAAAATCCGTTCATACAATCCATAGCAGAACAAACGTTTGCCGGCAAAATGGTATCTGTTGACACCCTCCGGCTTGACCTCATCCATCCCCAGGTTTCAGGTAACAAATCTTTTAAACTGAAATATCATATCGAAGAAGCTGTTGCCTCAGGTAAAAAAGGAATAATAAGTTTTGGAGGGGCTTTTTCTAACCACCTTGTTGCGCTGGCATATGCGTGCAGGGAAAACGGACTTGAATCCATAGGAATTATCCGTGGAGAAGAGCCCGTTGTTTACGGCCCTTCATTGCAGCAGATGAAAGAATTTGGAATGAGCCTGGAATTTGTAAGCAGGGAAACGTACAAAAACAAAGAATTACTATTATCTGAGACAATCACCAAACACCCCCAATTTTATATGGTGGCTGAAGGTGGGGGTGGCAGGATGGGAATTAAAGGCGCCGCTGAAATTATGAACATACCCTGTAATAATTACACACATATCATTTGCGCTGTAGGAACCGGAACAACAATGGCCGGAATTATTAACGGCTCTCATAATGGCCAGCAGGTTATTGGGATCAGTAGTCTGAAAGTTGCTGATACTGAAAACAATGAACTGATTGATCTGATGCACTCAACCGCTCACAATAATTATAAGATTCTATTCAATTATCATTTCGGGGGCTACGCAAAAAAAAATAATACCCTGGTTGAATTCATGAACAGGCTTTTTGCAGAAGAAAAAATACCTACCGATTTCGTATATACCGGGAAGTTATTTTATGCTGTTTATGATCTTATGTGGAAAACCTATTTTCCAGAAGGCTCAAAACTATTAGTTATTCACAGCGGTGGATTACAAGGTAACAGATCTCTTGAAAAAGGGACACTTATCTTTTGATCAGCCTGTATCTTTGCCATCGTAAATTCTGTTCATGAGAAGATCATTTGGGGTATTGATATTTTTGATAATGTGCCATGTAAATATGATCGCACAGGATACCCTGCCCCGGTTCACGGCTATCGCAAAGCCCATGAATAAAAACCTGATTAGCTGGACCAATCCATTCCGTTTTGTTTCACAGATCAGCATCCAGCGATCGCTTGATAGTCTGCGAAATTTCAAAACTATTCTTACTGTTCCCGATCCTTCTATTCCACAAAATGGTTTTGTTGACAGCAAGGCCCCGGTTGGCCTTAATTTTTACCGCCTTTTTATTGTTCTTGATAGTGGCAGGTACCAGTTCAGTAAATCAAAACGACCCGTTCCAGATACTGCCATTATTAGTAATGAACCCATATTAAAAAATGATAATCAGCGCGTGGTTTTGTCCGACAGTTTAAGCAATAAAGAAGTAAATGTTTTAAGAGAGAAATTAAAACCCGCCAATCCGGTTGCTCCAAAACCGGAGAAGTTTTTTATTATTAAAAAGCGTAACCTTATTGTTAACAGGATACCTGAAAAATATATTAAGAGATTCAGGGATTCAATTGTTTATTCTACAAAGGATACTTTGGTGTTTGATGCCGTTGACACCATTTTAATAAAACCGTTTGTACCTATCCCTGTGTATAAAGCATCGAAATATGTGTTTACTGAAAAATTCGGCAATGTGATGATAAATTTACCGGAT
>CAYLVR010000037.1:4519-5663 GCA_964387165.1 uncultured Chitinophagaceae bacterium
AGAAAAAATATTCCATTCATTTTTTTGAAGAAGACAGGTCCCCTTTATTCGAAATAAAAGAAATTAGTTCAACCTCACAGGTGTTAGACAAAACCGTTTTTGTTCATTCGGGTTGGTTTTGGTTTGAATTATTTGAAGATGGGAAATTAAAAGAGCGACATAAATTTTTAATTCCGAAAGAGTTCTAGAAATCCCCCTGCCATCAGTTTCCTGTTTAACACTGAATGCAAGACCGCAGGGAATTTTTTCTTCTCCGCAATAAATCCCCCTGCGGTCCCGCTGTATGCGATGCCTCTACTTCCCCCTTTTTCAAAGGGGGAGAGCTAGCTTGATGTCAAATACTTCTTCGAAATAATTTTTCATCTTTTCTTTTACTTCATTCATACGGACCTCGCGTCCCAATTCCTTCTGAAGAGAAGTAACCTGCTTACCCTGGATGCCGCAGGGGATAATATTATTAAAATAATCGAGATTAGTATTGATGTTAAATGCCAGTCCGTGCATGGTTATCCAGCGGCTACAGCGCACACCAATGGCGCATATTTTTCTCTCTCTGCCTTTTATATCAGGATCCAGCCATACACCTGTTTCACCTTTCGAGCGGTCACCTTTAATTCCGTAATCTGCAAGCGTTTTAATAATTACTTCTTCCAGGTTTCTTAAATATCGTCCGATATCAGTATAAAATTTTTCAAGATCAAAAATCGGGTATGCCACTATTTGTCCCGGGCCATGAAAAGTAATATCCCCTCCCCTGTTTATTTTGAAGAATTCCATGCCATTCTTTTTCCTGTCTTCTTCATTAATTAAAACATTATCAATGCTGCCGCTTTTTCCAAGTGTATATACGGGGGGATGTTCTACAAACAGCAAATGATGCCGCGTATCAGCCTCTAATATCACCTCGCCGCCTTTATGTGCCACCGCCTCTTCTTTATATTTCGATGACTTTACAGCCACATTTTCAGCCAGGAGTTGCTCCTGGTAATCCCAGGCCGACTGGTAGCCCATTTGTCCTAAATCCTCGAAAAGAACCTGTTGTTTATCCATAACAGTCTGCAAAGTTACTTAATCTTCTTTCACCTTCCTGTAACCTCCTCTATCCGAACCAATTCTTTCCAGTTTTGAGCCGTCTGTAAAGAGG
>CAYLVR010000037.1:5763-8239 GCA_964387165.1 uncultured Chitinophagaceae bacterium
GGTTTTCTCCCGTGTTTTCGCAGACTATTTTTGCTTTATCAATTAACCTATATATCAAAGGGTGCAGACTCTGCATAAACAGTACCCTATTTATCCGGTTTGATCCTGCGCTCGATGTTAAGAATTAACATTATCATACTGGTCGAACAAAGCAGGAGAGTTAAACATTGATGATTTTAAAACATCCATTTGAGCGAGCAAAATATACTGAAAATGTTTGTTCATACGGATAGTTTTGAATGTTATCAATCGGGCTCTCTTTTTTCATATTTGTAATAGCCTTCTACATCAATAAGCGATACGCTCAGCAGAATTCTCTTTTAAAAAATAGTTTATTTCCTCAACGTTTTCAACGAACCATCGTCTGGATTGTAGTAAACCATTATCCTAAATCCATTCTAAAAATCTTCAAAGAGTGGAATATTATCCAAATCCTATTGTGCTTTCCAGTATATTTTTAATTTCGAATGTTTAAAGTAGTAGTTTAATCTGTCTTTTTAAACCTGGCATCAAACTCAAACGGTTCCGGGAGAGTATTTTTATTTTATTAAAATCCACATGGTTAAAGTTGATCAAATAATTATTCTCTTCAGGAATAATAACTGAGGGGATTCTCAATACCGCCGAACTTTGGCTTTGCACCCATTCATCGCCTATTTGTTGGGTGTAAGGCATTTCGGCATATTGTTGCCATCCAGGTTTGAGATTGTCCTTATTAAGAGTTTTAATTTCCAGGTTGTCGGGAATTTCAATGAGAATAGTTTTAAAAGAAGAATGCAGACCGCGTGAATTTCTGTGAACCAGGTTTTCCAGGCAGGCGAGTGCCCGAGAGCCCGTCGTATAAATTACTTTAACATCCCGGGAATTCCAGCGTGCCGGATTACCTGAAGGGTGCAAAGCATCAGCATATTTATCAATTGTAATTCTAAAAACAATCATATATCAGGCTAAATCGCCGTACTCGATGCGTGTAAGTTCTTCTTTGGTAAGATCAATTCCAGTAATGGTGTTAAGTAGATCACGTGGTACCTGGTTATCTAATCCGAAAGCAGGTTCAGCCAGCCATTTATTAAATTCACCTATTGAGCCAAAAACTGATGTGCCTTTATCATACAGGCCGAAAAGCTTAAGCAACTTTTCGCTCACGACAGGATCGAGAAGGGTATTATTTTGTTTATAAGTAGTAAACGTTTTTAAGGTCTTGTTCAACATTTGTTCAAGCAATTGAGTTGAAAACTGTGATAATAGAATAAAATCAAATACTGCCTGAGATTTTAGCCCCTTCCTGGAATATTTAAGTATGGCAATTGAATTGGCGTAGGATTTTTCATACTTAATTAATACCTGCCCGGCTTTTTTATCATTGCTCGTCTTATTCATCCTGCAACAAATATAGAAATTTTTCCCAAATAAAAGGAAAAATTTCTTTCATAAACAATGGCTGCAACGCCATAAAAAAACCACCATTCCCTTCGGTGGTTTGAACAAAGAAGGGTAACAAGCAATAAGCGGATCAGGAAAAGATCACCGTTATCTTCTTTCGCCAGAGCCAATCATCAGTCAATCATGGGATCAGGTTTTTAAATCTTCACAACCCTTTAATGTTTACGTAATATTCTGGTCATATATACCTGGTTTCTTTGCCGCGACAAAAAGAAAGTAAAAATTTTAAATTTATTGTATGAAAATCAACCCGGTTTTTCAATTTTGCAACCTGTTATTTCTTATGCTTATTGTTTCAATTACGACTATTAAAACAACCGCACAAACATCAGTTAAGCCAGTAATGCATATTACAAACGACACAGCAAAACAAGCATCATTTGATGTGCAGATCCTGCCAGAAAATGATAATCAGAAATTCATTCTTTTTATCAGTAACCCATTTGCAGAAAAGCTTGACATCACTATTTCCTCAAATTCCGGAACAGGGTTCAGCGATCAGACTAAACAGTTGAATTACCGCAAACGTGTTAACATGGAAAGTGCTGAAGACGGCAGCTACACCATTACCATTTATGGCGAAAAAAGAAAATTTTCCAAAACCATTACACTTCAAACTGTTACCCAGGTAAATCGAAGCTTAAGCGTTAAGTAATTATTATCATTCAACACGTTACCTTTGCGCAAAAGGCAACTATGGCAGAAGAACTGCTTAACGACGAGGAACAGGTTGAAGGGACGGAAGAACTATATGAACGCATGACCATTATCGTAGATAAGGGTCAGGAGCCTATGCGTCTGGACAAATTTCTGACCGCACGTATTGAAAATGCCTCACGTAATAAGGTGCAGATCGCCATAGAAACCGGCCGCGTGCTCGTCAATAGCAAAAAGGCACAGGCTAATCATAAGATCAAACCTTTAGAAGAAATTGTTGTTTTCAGCGACCATGAAGCACACAGCGATGAGATTGTGCCGGAAGAAATGCCGCTGAATATTCAATATGAAGACGACCAGGTGATGATCATTAATA
>CAYLVR010000037.1:8249-23660 GCA_964387165.1 uncultured Chitinophagaceae bacterium
TTAATAAACCGGTGGGGCTTGTGGTACACCCTGCCAGTGGTAATTTTTCGGGTACATTAATTAACGGCGTTGCACATTACCTGTTAAAACAAAATGCAACATTAAATGCCACTGAATTACCACGATTCGGATTGGTACATCGTATCGATAAAAATACAAGCGGGTTAATGGTACTCGCTAAAACAGCAAAAGCAGTTGCCAGTTTGGCTAAACAATTTTTCGATCATACGGTACACAGGCAATATATCGCGCTTGTTTGGGGAGATGTTCAAAAGGATTCGGGAACTGTACATACACATATCGGCAGGCATAAAAGATTCAGGAAATTATTTGACGCATACCCCGAAGGAGATTATGGCAAAGAGGCAATAACTCATTATAAGGTTTTGGAAAGACTGGGATACGTTACATTAATTCAGTGTGAATTGGAAACGGGCCGCACACACCAGATACGTGTACACATGCAGCATATCGGGCACCCGCTATTTAATGACGAGATTTACGGCGGCAATAGAATCGTAAAAGGAACTGTGTTCACCAAATATAAACAGTTCGTTGATAATGCATTCGCTATTTGCCCAAGGCATGCACTGCATGCAAAAACAATTGGATTCATTCATCCTGAAACAAAAAAGGAAATGGTATTTACCAGCGAATTGCCCGAGGACATGAGCAAGGTGATTGAAAAGTGGAGAGGGTATGCAAAAAACAAACAGATAAATTAATTTTTCTGTTATACTCCGTTCAGGGTGAACCTATATGTTTATATCCTATTTTTGAAATCAAATAAGGTTGCAGTAAATATTCCACGTTCACGTTTTTTAAACATAACGCTCCAGTTACCATTATAGCGCATCACTTTTGGAACAAGGTATTCTCCGAATTTTGTCATTTCTACTTCAATGTGCACATCAAAATCATACACGCCTGCATTATAGCTGAGATCATAATTGCGTCCCACAATTTCCCATGTATTGATATTGAACCATGTGGTCATTTCATTAATAACAACACCTCCTTTTTTACCCGGCAACGGAATAATCCTAAAAACGTAACACATTTCGTTGCGGAACTCGGCCATATCTATTACAAAATCATAATTTTCCGAAATACTCGTATCAAATAAAGCCACTTTATTACCGATAAATGGCAGACCGGGTATTCGTTTACCCGGATTAAAAAAAAGCATCTTTAATTGTTCCTTGTGTTTAGCAATGCCGCTTTTCCCTTCAAGATTAAACGATGTTCCCGCCACAATATTATTTTCTCCACAAACAGTATCCGGGGCAAAGAAAATACCTGAGTACATTTGAGCGGTGTAATAATTATATGCTTTGTTTTTATCGTAGATATCGCCGGTGGTTTTTTCTTCAATTACTTTCATCCACCGGCAATTGCTATTTCTTTCCTGTTGTGTTCGGCTTATCAATGATGCCTGCTGTTTTCCTTTTTTATCCTGCATGCGGATATCATTAATAGAAGTATATCCGAGTATTTTTAAATTCAAAAATGCTTTATAAAAAGTAGTGTCATCTTTTACTCTTTTAATAAACGAAGGAACATCCAGGTTACTGCGTACCACTACTTCTTTAAGTGTGACCGATTTTTCTCCAAAATTATAGGAAGAGTCCTGTGCAAGACAAATTGCTGAACAGCCAATTAAAATAAGGCAAAACAGGGTAAGCCTCATTTGGCAAACGTCATTTTATAATCGACCTTAATTTTCCCTTTGCTGATATCATCCAGCTTTCCTTTCATCAATTTTCTTTTTAAGGGTTTCAGGTAATCAATAAATAGTTTCCCTTCAACATGATCATATTCGTGCAATATTATCCTGGCGGTAATACCGTTGTAAGTATTAGTGTGTCTTTCAAATTTTTCATCCTGGTATTCAATGGTTACTTCTTCATTTCTCATCACGTCTTCGCGTATTTTCGGGATACTTAAGCAACCTTCATTATACGCCCATTCTTTACCATTGAGGCTAAGGACCCTCGGGTTGATGAATACCTGCTTTATACCGGGTTCGTCAGAAAACTTGCCTTTATCTTCTTCATCCTGATTCTCAAACACCTGGGCGCTGTCCATTACAAATATCCGGACGTTGCGGTTAACCTGCGGAGCAGCAAGCCCTACCCCATTACTCGCGTACATGGTTTCCCACATATCATCTATAAATTTCTGAAGATCAGGATATTCGGGACCTATTTCCTTGCTAACGTTCCTCAAAACCGGAGATCCATAAGCTACTATTGGAAGAATCATCTGTTGTGTTTTATACTGTCTGCAAATTTAAGCTAAAGCCCGGGCATCTCCATATTCTCGCAATGACTTCTTCGGGATATCTCCACCTATACCCCGCGGGGAGCGAAATGTTAAACATAACTATTTTAATAACCCCTTCACCTCGTTTAATTTCATGAGTGCCTCTACCGGTGTTAGCCTGTTGATATCTATATTCTCGAGTAGTTTTCTTATGTCTGCAAACGTTTCGCTATGCGCATCGAATATTGATAATTGCACTTTGGGAGTAGAAAGGTTTTTGACCTGTTCGCCAATATTATTATCCTCGTGTTTGTCTTCAAGTTGTTTCAATATTTCATTGGCGCGCTGAATTAAAGACGCAGGCATACCAGCCATTTTGGCCACATGAATACCAAAGCTGTGCGTGCTACCGCCTTGTGCAAGTTTTCTTAAAAAAATCACCTTATTACCAACCTCTTTATTAGTAATATGATAGTTCTTAATTCTCGGCAACTTGTTTTCCAGCTCATTTAATTCATGGTAATGCGTGGCAAATAACGTTTTCGGACAACATTCTGAATTATGCAGAAATTCGGCAATACTCCATGCTATCGAAATACCATCGTAGGTAGATGTACCCCTGCCAATTTCATCTAATAATATTAAACTGCCTGGTGTGATATTATTAATAATACTGGCCGTTTCATTCATTTCCACCATGAAAGTCGATTCACCACCACTTAAATTATCACTCGCGCCAACCCTGGTAAATATCTTATCGGTAACGGGGATTTTTGCATGATCAGCAGGAACAAAGCTTCCCATATGGGCCATAAGTGTAATCAGTGCAGTTTGTCTTAGCACTGCACTCTTACCGCTCATATTTGGGCCCGTTAAAATAATTATTTGCTGCGATGACGGGTCAAGATGAATATCATTGGTGATATATGTATCGCCTGCAGGAAGATTTCTTTCAATAACCGGGTGACGGCTTTCTTTCAGTATCAATTCCTGCCCCTGGTATATTTCAGGCTTATGATAATTATATAACACTGCATTATTCGCAAATGCGATCAGGCAATCAAGCACCGCAAGCACATTTCCATTCACCTGCATGGGCGAAATATAATCCTGCAGTTCAAGTAATAACTTATCATAGATCATTGCTTCAATTCCAACGATCTTATCTTCCGCTCCTATTATTTTTTCTTCGTATTCTTTTAACTCGGGCGTGATATATCTTTCCGCATTTGCCAGCGTTTGTTTGCGCATCCATCTTTCCGGAACTTTATTTTTATGCGAATTTGTTACCTCCAGGTAATATCCGAATACGTTGTTGAAGCCGATCTTCAAACTTGAAATACCGGTTGCCTCCATTTCCCTCTGCTGCATCGATACAAGATATTCCTTACCTCCAGTGGCGATATCTCTTAATTCGTCCAGTTCCTTCGAAACCCCGGGCCTGATTACCCCTCCTTTATTCAGCATTACAGGCGGATTTTCAGCAATCTCCTGTATTATTCTGTTATAGATATAATTGCAGGGATTTAAAGCATCTGC
Organism: uncultured Chitinophagaceae bacterium; assembly: GCA_964387165.1. Classification (GTDB taxonomy): domain Bacteria; phylum Bacteroidota; class Bacteroidia; order Chitinophagales; family Chitinophagaceae; genus Flavitalea. The sequence goes on from CAYLVR010000037.1 coordinate 12,054, forward strand.
GAGGCGCATCAGGTAATCATTGTTTGCGTCCCTGCAAAGTTCTTTTATTTGTTCTATATGATTGAGTCCGCGTGCGATTTGCACTATCTCGCGCGGATTAATTTTTTTCATGGGTACTTTACTCACCAGTCTCTCCACATCACCACATTGTTTAACATGTACAGTGATTTTATCCCTTAGATCAACTTCTTTAATTAAAAACTCAACTAAATCAAGCCGTTCCTTAATGCGGCTTTCTTCTTTTAATGGCATTACCACCCAGCGTTTCAGTAAGCGTGCGCCCATTGGCGAGATTGTAGTATCAAGTACTTTCAGCAAACACTGATGTTCTGCGTTGCCGTTACTTAATAATTCGAGATTTCGTATCGTGAATTTATCCATCCATAAAAAATCTTCGCGGTCAATTCTTTGAATGGAAGCAATATGCTGAAGGTTTGGATGTTCGGTATCTTTTAAATAATGAAGTATTGCTCCTGCAGCAATTATGCCTTCTTTCATTTCTTCAATACCAAAACCTTTTAAAGAATGTGTCTGGAAATGTTTTAATAAACTCTCAAAAGCAAATTGCTGATCAAATATCCAGCTCTCTAATGAATAAGTATAAAACTTTGTGCCGAAGGTTTCTTTAAAATGTTTCTGGAAACTGCGCTGAAAGATAACTTCTGCAGGTTTTAGTGTTTGTAATAATTTGTCAAGATATTCCTGTGAGCCTTCGGCAATAAAAAATTCACCAGTTGTAATATCAAGAAAGGATATTCCTGAATTTGTTTCGCCGAAATGTATTGCTGCCAGGAAATTATTACTACTATGGTCGAGTAGCTTTTCGTTGGTGGCGATGCCCGGAGTAACCAATTCGGTGACCCCCCTTTTTACAATGCCTTTGGCTTGTTTGGGATCTTCAAGCTGGTCGCAGACAGCCACGCGGTAACCGGCTTTTACCAGTTTATGAAGATATGTATCAAGCGAGTGGTGGGGGAAACCAGCCAGTTCACTGGATGCTGCGGCACCATTATTTCTTTTGGTTAAGGTAATACCCAGTACACGAGAGGCAATAATAGCATCTTCAGCAAAGGTTTCATAAAAGTCGCCCACCCTGAAAAGGAGTATTGCATCCGGATAACGTTGTTTGATGGCCCTATGCTGTTGCATCAGGGGTGTATCTGTGGTTTTCTTCGCCAATTTTGAATCTAAAAGTGAAAAATAAACTGTAAAATGCGGCCAATTTAGCAATAAGCACCTGAAAATTGAAAATTAAAAATATGGCCGACCTGAACAGAAAGTCGGTCGAAGAATTTAAACGGTCCAGGAAGACCCCGCTGGTGGTAGTACTGGATAATGTGCGTAGTATGCATAATGTGGGAAGCGTGTTTAGAACAGCTGATGCATTCCTTATAAGCGGGATATGGCTCTGTGGCTATACTCCACGCCCTCCACACCGCGATATCAATAAGACAGCCCTTGGCGCTACGGAAACAGTTTCCTGGCAATACGCGGCCACAACGATGGAGGCCGTTACTGCTTTAAAACAGGAAGGCTACCGTGTTTTCGCGGTGGAGCAAGTAGAAAAAAGCATTCCTTTGCAGGAATTTTCGTTCGGTGATTCAGAAAAGATCGCCATCATCTTTGGCAATGAAGTAACCGGAGTGGAGGCCGAAGTGGTGCGGAATTGTGATGGCTGTATCGAGATCCCGCAATTCGGGATGAAACATTCACTGAACATTTCTGTAGCTGCGGGTATAGTGTTATGGGAGCTGACCTCAAAAAGTATTTATGGTTAAGAAGTATTTAAGTCTTGTAAAGTTTTCACATACGATTTTCGCAATGCCATTTGCCCTGATAGGGTTTTGCCTGGGAATACTGCATGATCCGCGCCCGGGAGAATGGAGTTTAAATGAAACGATAGGATGGGCATCGCCTAACTGGAGGACCATAGGTTCTAAATTAGTATTAGTTATTCTCTGCATGATCTTCGCACGCAGCGCAGCCATGGCATTTAATCGCTGGCTAGATAAAAACTTCGACGCCAAAAATCCTCGCACAGCAATAAGAGAAATTCCTGCAGGAATTATTTCCGCTAACAGTGCACTACTATTTGTGATAATTAATTGTCTCGCATTTATTGTTACCACAGCCTTTATTAATGCTCTTTGTTTTTACCTGTCTTTCATTGCACTATTTGTTATATTATTTTATAGCTATACAAAAAGATTTACACCTCTTTGCCATTTGGTATTGGGACTGGGATTGTCTCTCGCCCCCATCGGCGCATTTCTCGCTGTAACGGGAGTCTTCGACATTGTTCCTGTTTTATTTTCCCTTGTTGTATTAACCTGGGTAAGCGGTTTCGATATTATTTATGCATTGCAGGATGAGGAATTTGACCGTTCGCAGAAACTACATTCAATTCCCGTTTGGCTGGGAAGAAAATATGCATTGCGCTTTTCTGAAATACTACATATTATTTCGGCGATACTTGTAATTACAATAGGATTTTATGCTCATTTTCAGTGGCTCTACTGGATAGGCACATTGATTTTCGCTGGAATGTTAATATACCAGCATTCAATAGTTAAACCTACAGATCTTTCAAAAGTGAATATTGCGTTTATGACCTCTAACGGGGTGGCGAGTATTGCGTTTGCTGTTTTCGTTATTGCAGATATATTAATCTTATTATTTTAATGGCGCGTATCATCTGCATAGATTACGGGTTGAAACGCACAGGCATCGCTGTAACCGACCCATTACAAATAATTGCAACCGGCCTTACCACTGTTTCCTCTCCTGAATTAATAAAATTCTTAAAAGATTATTTTGCTAAAGAAGAGGTAGAATTATTAATTATTGGCGAACCCAAAAACTGGGATGATACCGATACACACGCCACGCCGCTGGTAAAAGCCATCACTAAAAAGCTGATGAAGGAGTTTCCTACACTCCCGATCAAAACCGTTGATGAACGCTATACTTCCAAAATGGCAAAAGATGCCATGCTGGAGATGGGCATGAAAAAAATGCAGCGTCGTAACAAGGCATTAGTCGATGAAATTGCAGCAACTATCATGTTGCAGGAATACCTGCGGGGTTTATAATCTTAAACGTTTTTTTCCATTGCGTGGCCACCGAATTCATTACGCAATGCCGCCACAACTTTACCAGAAAAGGTATCCTGCTGCTGTGAGCGGTAACGCATTAATAGCGACAAAGCAATTACAGGTGTGGCAACGGATTTTTCCAATGCAGTTTCCAGCATCCATTTACCTTCGCCGGATGAATGCATAACACCTTTTATTTTGGATAGGTTATCGTCTTTACTGAATGCATTCTGCGTAAGCTCCATTAACCAGCTTCTAATTACAGAACCATGGTTCCATAATCCTGCAACAGCTGCATTATCAAATTTATATTCACTCAGTTCCATTAATTCAAAGCCTTCTGCAATTGACTGCATCATGCCATATTCAATTCCGTTGTGAACCATTTTTGCATAATGTCCGCTGCCGGCTGCTCCTGTATATAAATATCCTCCCTGTACGGCAATTGATTTAAATACAGGCTCACAATGATCAAACACTTCTTTTTTACCACCAACCATTGTACATACACCATCTAATGCGCCACTTACTCCCCCACTGGTTCCGCAATCCAGAAATTCAATGCCTTTTTCGCCGAGAAAATTATATCTTCTTACAGAATCTTTGTAATGCGAATTACCACCATCAATAACAATATCACCTTTAGATAAATAAGGAATAAGTAGATTAATGGTATCATCAACAATTTTTCCGGACGGCACCATTAACCATATCACTTTTTTACCTGTCATTTTCTTCGACATTTCATCGAGGCTATCTGCTGCTGTAATTCCTTCTGATGCTATTTTCTTTCGTGTCTCTTCTGAAATATCATAAGCCACTACATTAAATTTATTCCTGTTCAGGTTAAGAGCCAGGTTATAACCCATTTTACCAAGACCAACTATTGCAATTTGCATAATTTATTTTTTTATACTCTTTAATTGTTTGTAAAGCCGGATGTAAATCTTAAAATTATTTTTGCAGCTTTCGTGGTTATCCCTCCCGGCTCAGAGGTTTCGCAAACAGTAGTAAAAGATCCGGCTACGCAACCATACGTGCCTTTACGCTGAAGCTCCCGTACAAACGTAAAAGACGGAGCATCAGATCATTGATTTTAATTTGTCAACAACATAATCAACTTCTTCCCTGGTGTTCAACTTACTGAAAGAAAACCGAACTGTAACCTGGTTAGGGTTATTATTAAATGCTCTTATCACATGCGAACCCTGGTCGGCGCCGCTGGTGCAGGCGCTTCCGCCACTTGCACAGATACCACCAATATCAAGGTTAAAAAGTATCATTTCTGATTTTTCTGTTTTAGGAAATGAAACACTCAGCACTGTGTACAAACAGACCCCAAGTGGATCACCATTAAAACTAATACCTGGTATATGTTTGGATAATTGTTCCATCATATATACTTTAATACCTTTTATATATTCACTATTCTGCTGGCATTCTCTTGTAGCGATTTCAAGTGCTTTTGCAAATCCTACAATTCCATATAAATTCTCTGTACCGGCACGCATATTCCTTTCCTGTGAACCTCCATGTATATATGGTTTTATTTTCACATTTTCATTAATGTACAATATTCCAACTCCTTTGGGTCCATGAAATTTATGACCCGCCCCGGTAATAAAATGCACTGGTGTGTTTCTGAGATCGAATGGAAAATGGCCCACCGTTTGCACCGTATCAGAATGAAAAATAGCGCCATATTTTTTACAGATAGCACCAACAATATTAATATCAACAATATTGCCTATTTCGTTATTCGCATGCATTAAACTAACAAGGTTTTTTTCATCGCTTTCGGCCAGTAATGTTTCAAGGTGCTCAATATCAATATGGCCATCAGGCAGAATATTCACATAGCTCAATGCGGCTTCGCCGCGATGGTGCATATATTCAACCGTATGAAGTGTAGCATGATGTTCGATAGGTGAAGAAATAATATGCGTGCATCCAAGATCCCTTACCGCAGAAGTAATGGCTGTATTTGAACTTTCAGTTCCCCCTGAAGTAAAAAATATCTCCGCCGGATGTGCATTTAAAATATTAGCGACCGATTTACGCGCAGTTTCAACTGCCATTCGGCTTTCACGACCATAAGAATATATCGAAGAAGGGTTGCCAAACTTTTCGGTCATATAAGGCATCATCGCCTCAAGCACCTGCGGATCCAATGAAGTAGTTGCCGCATTATCAAAATAAATTCTTTTCATATTTGTCGATCTCAGAGGCCGCAAATATAAGAATTCCTGAATTACCCATTCTTCCTGTAGAGGTGAGCGCACAGGCCGGAACTCAAAATATTACTCGTTACTATATGGCCGGTACGGGTTAGCTAAACTCCCGTATATCCTGCATTAACCTTACTGCAATGTTGTTCGCAGTCGTTTCAAAACTGCTTTCAGCATATATCCTGATGATGGGCTCGGTATTGGAAGTGCGCAGATGAACCCAGTCATCATCAAACTCTATCTTCAATCCATCCTCTGTATTAACAGGTTGCTTTTTATATTTTTCCTTGATCCGGTCAAATACTCCCTTCACGTTTACCTCATTTCCTAATTCTATCTTATTTTTTGAAATAAAATAATCAGGGTAACGTGCCCGGAAAGATTTCATCCCGTTCTGGTGATCACTTAATGAGCTTAAGAACAAAGCAATGCCAATCAGGGCATCGCGGCCATAATGAAGATCGGGAACGATTATTCCACCATTACCTTCCCCTCCAATTACCGCGTTCATCTCTTTCATTTTTGCTACCACATTCACTTCACCTACCGCAGAAGGAAAATATTCGCCACCATGCCTGACAGTTACTTCTTTGAGCGCCTTTGTGCTGCTCATATTACTAACGGTATTGCCTACCCTCTTTCTCAATACAAAATCAGCAACAGCCACCAGGGTATATTCTTCACCGAACATACTACCGTCCTCACACACGAAACACAATCTGTCAACATCAGGGTCAACAGCTATTCCAAGATCAGCTTTATGCTTTCTTACAGCTCCGCTCAATTCCGATAAATTTTCGGGGAGTGGTTCTGGGTTGTGTGCAAATTTTCCATCTACTTCTCCATTTAAAACAATTACATCTTCTACACCAAGCGCCTTCAGCAATGGCGGGATAAACAGTGCCCCTGTAGAATTCACCACATCCACTACAACTTTATATCCTTTCTTTTTGATTTTCTCTACCTCAACGAGGGGGTAATTTAGAATAAGATCGATATGTTTCTGAAGATAAGTATCATTAAAAGTGTAGGTGCCGAGTTTATCGACCTGCACAAAATGAAAATCTTCTTTCTCTGCTTTTTGGAGAACCACCGCACCGTCTGCACTGCTGATAAATTCTCCGAGGTGATTCAACAGTTTAAGAGCGTTCCATTCACGAGGATTATGGCTGGCAGTAATTATAATTCCACCTGCCGCCTTCTCCATGGGAACAGCTATTTCAACCGTTGGAGTTGTAGAGAGGCCGATATCAACAATGTTAAACCCAAGACCGAGAAGAGTATTTACAACAAGATTCTGAACCATTGGGCCACTGATCCTGCCATCACGGCCGATAACAATAGTGCGGTTACTTGTTTTTTCGGCCAGCCAGCTTCCATAAGCGGCTGCAAATCTTACAATATCAAGTGGTGTTAAATTTTCTCCTGGATTTCCTCCAATCGTTCCCCGAATACCTGAAATACTTTTGATCAATGACACTTTTTCCCGGTTTGGTAAGTACAAAAATAACGGAATGCTTTTAATTTTCCTGTAGCTTTAGCATTTACAAAGAAGCGTTTGGGTACGTGATTTTCTGATTAAAACAATGTAAATGGGCGAAATTTTATTGATTCTTGGGCTAATCTTGTTAAATGGTTTGTTTTCCATGGCCGAGATAGCTCTGGTTTCTGCGCGTAAAGCCCGGCTTGAAGGTCAGGCCAATAAAGGGGATAAAAGAGCAAAAGAAGCGCTCGACCTCGCCAATCATCCCGATACTTTTCTTTCCACTGTTCAAATAGGTATTACACTTATTGGTATTCTTACGGGTATTCTATCTGGCGAAAAATTAAAATCGGATTTTGTTGCATTTATTAGCCGCTTCGACAGTTTGAGGGAATACAGCAACGGAATTGCCACTGCTATCATCGTAATTGTAATCACTTATTTTTCGATGGTGCTCGGCGAACTGGTTCCTAAAAGACTTGGTCTCGCCCGACCTGAAACTATTTCTAAATTTTTTGCAAAACCGATGAGGGTAGTGAGCTTAATTACCTATCCCTTTATCTGGTTATTATCAAAATCCACTTTTCTGATCGTAAAGTTGCTGAATATTAAAACCACCGATAACCAGGTTACGGAAGAAGAAATTAAGGCAATCATCAGCGAAGGCACCGAACAGGGAACCATTGAAGAAGCCGAACAGGAAATTATTGAAAGGGTTTTCCATTTAGGAGATAGAACAATCACTTCTTTAATGACCCACCGCAGCGACCTTGTGTGGTTCGATATTAATGCTACTGAAGCTACTATCCGGGAAAAAATATTCCAGGAACCACATTCTGTTTATCCTATTTGTGATGGGCAGGTAGATAACATAAAAGGAATGGTTTCTTTGAAAGATATGTATGTGGCCAACGATCATACTTTATTCAAGGACCTGATGAGCCCGCCCTTATATGTTCCTGAGAATAATACCGCGTACCAGGTACTGGAGAAATTCAAACAATCAAAAAATCATTCCTGCTTTATTATAGATGAATATGGAAGTTTATTAGGAATGATCACTTTGAATGATATTCTTACAGCAATAGTTGGCGACCTCCCCGAGCAACATGTTGATGATTATGAAATTGTTGAAAGGGAAGATGGAAGTTTTTTAATAGACGCGCAAATTCCATTTTACGATTTCCTTTCGCATTTTGCCCGCACCGACAAAATGAATGAGGGTGAGCATGAATTTGATACCCTTGCCGGTTTTATTCTTCACCAGTTAAAACGTATTCCACAAACCGGCGACAAGTTTGAATGGGAAGGATTTACTATTGAAACTATAGATATGGATGCCCAGCGTATCGATAAGGTACTGGTGCACATCTCCAAAGACATCCAGGAAAATATGGAGTCGTAATTCAGTCTTTATGAAAAAGATATTCTTTCCCTTGTCCATAATATTTACGCTCTGTTGCACTGCGCAAAATAATCCTGGTTCAAATCATGGAAATAAATTTGAACAATTAGGAACCATACTCCCCTCGCCTAATGAATACAGAACCGCAAGTGGTGCGCCGGGTCCAAAATACTGGCAGCAAAAAGCAGATTATAATATTCAATGCGAATTAGACGAGACCAATTTATTATTAACAGGAACCGAAACTATTACTTACTACAATAATTCTTCCGATCCCCTGAACTATTTATGGTTCCAGATGGACGAGCGTAATCACAATCGAAATGATTATGGAATAGACATAATTACAGTCGCTGATGTAACAGGTAAAAAATTAAATTATACTATTAATGGCGCCATGATGCGTGTTGATCTGCCTGCTTTTATAAAACCTTTACAACGATATATCATCAAGCTTGCATGGAAATATAAAATACCGAACCGCTCTGTATTTGGTACGCGTGGGGGATATGAAAATTTCCCCGATAATGGAAACAATATATATGTAATGTCTCAATGGTATCCCAGACTATGTTTATATACGGATTATGCCGGCTGGGAAACCCACCAGTTTGATGGAATAGAATTCGCTTACAGCTTTGGTGATTTTAAAGTGCAGATCACTGCTCCGGCCGGTCATATTATTGGAGGAACAGGTGAATGCCAGAATTACCCGCAAACTTTATCGGCCACGCAGTTAACAAGATGGCAGAAAGCACAAACAGCAAAAGAGCCACTGGAAATTATTACACTGGATGAAGCTAAAGCCGCAGAAAAAAATAAAACCACTGCCCGCAAAACATGGATATTTAAAGCAAATAATGTTCGCGATTTTGCATGGACGGCATCGAGAAAGTTTATCTGGGATGCCATGCCCACTTACATCAATGGGAAGAAAATAATGTGTATGAGCTATTATGGAAAAGAAGCGTATCCTTTATACAGTAAATACTCAACAAAACTTATTACACATACATTAAAGATCTATTCCGATAAAGTAATACCGTATCCCTATCCTGTGGCACAAAGTGTTGAATCAAACAGCGGAATGGAATATCCCATGATCGCATTTAACAAGGGAAGAGCAGATAAAGATGGAAATTATTCAGAAAAAACAAAGTGGGACATGAAAGAAGTGGTGATACATGAAATCGGTCATAATTTTTTCCCGATGATCATTAATAACAATGAACGTCAGTGGAGCTGGATGGATGAAGGAATTAATTGTTTTATTCAGTATTATGCTGAAAAAGCATGGGATTCATCATTCCCTTCCCGCCGAGGGCCCGCATCAACGGTTGTCAATTATATGAGGTTGCCAAAAAACAAGCTGGAGCCGATAATGACAAGCACTAATAATATCATTGATTTCGGAAATAATGTATATACAAAAACTGCAGCAGCAATGTATATTCTCCGCGAAACTGTTATGGGTCCGGAATTGTTTGATTTTGCTTTCAAAACCTATGCTGAAAGATGGGCTTTTAAACAACCCACGCCAGCCGATTTTTTTCGTACGATGGAAGATGCGAGTGGTAAAGACCTTGACTGGTTCTGGAGAGGGTGGTTCTATAGTACAGATGCCTGTGATATCGCTATCGATTCAGTAAAATATCTTAGGTTAGAAAATAGTAAACCCCACTCTTATCAAATAACCTTAAACAATAAAGGCGGATTAGTTATGCCGGTTATAATTGAATGGTTATACAGCGATAACACCAGGGAAACGGACAGACTTCCCGCACAGACCTGGAAAATGAACGAAAAAACCGCCGTTCTCACCTTTACGAAGGAAAAAGAGGTGATATCCATAACACTGGACCCCGACAAAGAAACCGCAGACATTGACGAAAACAACAATATATGGCGGAATCCATTAAAAAAATCCCTATAAGAGAGGTTTACATAGTACATCATAGATATCTGGAGAAAAGTTGATAAATTGGTATTATGAAACTAATCCGCTTGTTGGGAGTCGTGGGCTCTGTTATGCTGTTCTCGCCCTCCTGTAAAGAGCATGTGAATCCGAATACTGAAATGGCACAACTTCTTCAGTCTATATTTCTGCAAAATGAAGTTACCGGGAACATATACACAGTTCAGCCACGAGTACAATATTTCGACTCGCTGGTACATACTCCCGGCGGTGATAAGAACCCCATTTATTTGTATAGTTATGCTTCTGCATTATTACAAAAGGGTGAAGAAAAAAAATCACTGGAAATGTATCAGCAGGCGCTTGAGTTAATACCCGAGGATAATGTAAGCAAGAAAACGCAGATTCTAAAAGACATGGGTCTTGCATGGATGCGTCTCGGAGAACGTTTAAACTGCATATCAAATCATACCGGTGAATCATGTATTTTTCCTATTAAAGGCTCAGGGCTTCATACCGATCCGATGGGATCAGAAAAAGCTATTAAGGTTTTCGAACAACTACTTACAATTAACCCGGGAGATATGGAATCACGCTGGTTAATGAATGTAGCCTACATGACCATCGGTGGTTATCCTGATAAAGTGCCCAAAGAATTTTTACTCAATATGCCTGATGATACTTCCTATGCCATCAAACCTTTTGTTGATGCGGCCATGAAGACCGGGTTAAACGTCAAAAATGTTTCAGGAACATCAATTACTGAAGATTTTAACAACGATGGTTACGTGGATCTGATTACCAGCAGTATGAGTCTTCAGGAGGGATTACATTATTTTATTAATAATGGCGACGGCACATTCAGTGATGCATCTAAAGTTTCAGGATTGAATGAACTTACCGGAGGATTAAATATTCAGCATACAGATTACAACAATGATGGCTTCAAAGATATTTATGTGATGAGAGGGGGGTGGAAATCGCAGTATGGCAAAGAACCAAACTCATTAATAAGAAATAATGGGGATGGAACATTCACTGACGTAACAAAAGAAAGCGGTCTTCTTGATTTTTATCCCTGCATGACATCCAACTGGTCGGATTTAAATAATGATGGCTGGCTCGATTTAATTGTAGGAAATGAACCAGACGGCACCACTCAGTCGCCTACACAGGTTTATATAAATAATAAGAACGGAACGTTTACTGAATGCTCAAAAAAGGTTGGTATAAATATAGCAGAATATGCGAAGGGAATAAATACGGGTGATTACAATAATGATGGGCTGATGGATGTGTATGTGGCAGTATTTACTGGTCAGAAATATCTTTTCAAAAATACAGGGATAAACAAAGATGGGCTCCCTATTTTCGAGGAAGTTGCAAAAGAAGCTGGCATTACCAATCGACTGGGATGTTTTTCTTCATGGTTCTGGGATTTCGATAACGACGGCGATCTCGATATCCTGAACGCACTCTAT
>CAYLVR010000038.1:0-8520 GCA_964387165.1 uncultured Chitinophagaceae bacterium
TAATGACGCAAGTCATTTGTATTCCCCCGGTTTCTACCGGGGGAAACATTTTTTAAGGAAGTCCTTAAAATTCGATCCTGTAGTTCAACACGGGTATCAGGCCCATTTGGTAAAGGTTTTTATAGTCGTTTGTCACACCATCATATATTCTTGTATAAATATTCCTTCTGTTGGTCACATTCTGGATGTCGAGAGATAAAATGCCGGTATTTTTTTTCCTGTTCCATTTTAATGATACGCGTAGATCGGTACGGAAATATGCAGGGTTCTGAATAGAGAATGCATCTTTTTCTACAAATACAGTATAACCCTTTATTCTTGACTGTTCAAGATCCACTGGTGTTGCTCTTAATCCACCGGAATAAATTGTTTTAATATTAATACCAAATGTTCTCCTGTTGTTTTTTGAAATAAAATCCTTCCCGGCAATAAAATTGAAAGTGTGATTACCATTGAATGCCGTATTTCTTTCAATACCATCTAATGCTGTGTATTTTGATTGGTATATAGAAGTATTAACCATATAGTAATAATTATCAGCGAAATATTTTTCCAGTGAAAGTTCAATTCCATAATTACGTCCTTTGCCTTCGTTAATTAATTTTTTTGCAACATACCCTCCCTGGATATTTACTGTTGAAAAGGTACTGGTATCATTATCGCTGACCGGTACGTCAAATAAATGCTGGTAATATACTTCCGCTTTAATCCTGAGATTTTTATTTAATACTCTTCCATAGGATAATACCAGGTGATGTGATTTTGTAAGATCGAGATTCTTATTAGGATTAAGAATCTCGCCTGCAGGAGCAGCGAATTTTGTAAAATAAACACCCATGCCCTGCACCTGGCTATGCAAGCCATAGCCGAATGACAAACTGTTTTTTCTGTCCACATCCCATTTAACAGAGGCCCTGGGTTCTATTGAAGAAGTATTGTTTAATACCAAATGCAGGTAATGTAATCCTGAATTAAAACTGAAATTTTCAGAAAGTTTATGTTGCCATTGGGTAAAAGCCTGTAAGGTTTGTGTGTTGCCTTTTACATTTATTTTTTCTTCAACCCGATCTGAAATATTTTCTCTCGATAATTGATAGTAATTAAAATTTATTGCACTCACAATTATCCCGCTTCGTAAGAGGTTGCGGTTATTGATGCTATAGTTTACAGTAGAATTAAGGATGAATTTATTCGTTGCATTATTATCCCGGTAAGAGTTCAATATGCTTTTATCATCTTCTACGTAATGCTCATTATATCGTTGGCGCATATTTGAAAAAGAAAGCCCCGATTTGATATTCATTTTTGAATTGATATCTACTGTATGAGTAATACCATTCATTATAGTATTGGAGGTGAATTTTCCACTGTAGCGGTCGAAATCGCTTTCCCATTTTGCCTGGTCGGTTTCCGGATCATCTGTTTGTGAACTTAACCCTGTAAATCCGAATAATGTAAACTGCCCCAATCGGGCTGTGGGCAGTGAAATATTATAAGAAAGGTCCTGAAAATCGGTACTGGCGTCACCAACGTCCATTCCGATTTTTCCTAATAATGATAAGGTAGAGTAGCGGTAATTAATAAGATAAGAGCCTTTATAAAAAGGCGCAATGGGGCCTTCGGCCGCAAAATTGAGTCCCAGTAAACCAGCCTCTGCTGTATATTTTCTTCTTTCATTATTTCCTTTACGGAGTTTAAGGTCAAATACCCCACCAACGGCATTTCCATATTCTGCTGCAAATGCGCCTGTAACAAAATCGGAGTTAGATAATAATTGTGCACTCAGAATTGAAATTCCGCCACCTGCGCTCGCAGGGGAACTGAAATGATTGGGATTAGGAATATCTATGCCTTCCATTTTCCATAACAGTCCTGTAGGCGAATTTCCTCTTATAGAAATATTGTTTTGACCGTCGTCGGTTCCGGTAACTCCGGGGAAAGCTGTGGCCATTCTCAAAGGATCATTAACAGCTGCGGCATAGCGCCTCGTCTCCTCAACACTGAACGCTCTTGCGCTTACAACGCTCATTTCATTAATAGCATTGTTTCTCCTGCTTTTTCCCTGTATAACAACAGCTTTTTCATCTTTAGATCGTAAAATTATTGTATCCTGGATATTTTCAATAAGCTGCGCGTTCGCAGAAAAATAAGATGATATAAATAACAGAAATAATAAACCGTTAACAAATCTTTTCATTGCCAGACTTTTTAACCTGACAACCAATTATTCATTTACCCCTATTCATTCTTATAATTTATTATTTGTCCTGCTTTTTATTATGATCTACATCGCTTTTGCGGAAGCCCTGCCTGTGTAGTCGCTTTTGTTCGTGAATGTTTTGTGCTTCATCGAGTGAGTGTGAAGAAAACAAGTCCTTATCACTTTCGGCGCTTTCAGATAATTTAATATAAAATTTCTTTAGGATTTTTAATTCTTCTTCAGTGAGATCCTCTATGTCGACCAGCCGGTTACTTGCTTTTTCATTACTGGCGATCAATTCGTTTAATTTTAAATGAATGGCCGCAGTATCTTTATTTTGTGAACGCTGAATGATAAACACCATCAAAAAAGTGACGATCGTTGTACTTGTATTAATAACCAGTTGCCAGGTATCTGAAAAATGAAATAAGGGGCCGGTAACGGCCCATATAACGATTAACAGGAAAGCCACGATTGTTGTTATGGGGCTCCCTGCTTTTTCGGTTATATTATTAGTAACACGTGCATAAAATCTTGCATATTTTAATCTGTTATTGCTGATCTTAGAACTTTTCATAAAACTGACGGTATTTATTATTTAATATTTCTATATCTGGCGGTACAATTTCCATTGCCTCCTATTGCTTGTAAACCAGGTAGTCCGGCACTTTTTAGCAAAGCCAGAGTTCAACAATATAATATCCCAATAAAAAGAATACCTGCCCGAAAGCTATGATCTTTTGATTGTGTTTTATATTTTTATTCCGTCGCCCCCAGGGCACCCATAAATCCGTACTAATGAACAACTTTTCTCTGCCAGGCATGATAGCCGGCATAGTATTATCCTTATTCCTGAATGGAGCGTCGTTTCATCCTGGTGAGCCCACCGCCTATGTGATCAACAATAGTAATTCTACCATTTATTATAAGCCAGAAAGCCTGAAGGCTAATCCCGGTCTCGACCAGGATGCTGCATATCCTATTGCTCCCGGAGAAACTTTGTATGCTCCCGTAGATGCTATTATAACGCCTGTTATAGAAACTGGTAAAATTTATCGTGTACCAACGGGGGGGAAAATCATCGTAAATGCAAATGGGGTTCCCGAACCCTCCGGCTTTATCGCAAGAACAGGAGAGCTATTCGATTGTTATGGAATTGCTGATCCCCCCTGTGAAGGTTTTGCGATTTTGTGCAACAGCAAACATATTTTGATTGCCATGCCTGATGCAATTGCAAAACTTCAATAACCCGCCTCGCGTTGCCAGAGGCTTTGCCGGAACCACGATGGAACGCTGCAAATAGTCATTCCCTTGTGTGAGAATGAATTGCGTCGTTTCAAATCGTAAATTTATCGGAAACAGGAGATTTTATGCGTTGGTTCATTTTCGTATTATTGTTTATGTTGTTTGAAAGCAAAGGACTCAGCCAGATGGTTATTCCCTTATATGCCGATTCTATTCCTAATTCGAAGCCTGCGGACGATGAGGAAAAACTGGTCCCAGATCATAACAATACACCGATAAGCGTAGCGGTGCAGAATCCCACACTCTCTATATTTCTTCCTAAAAAACCTGATGGGAGAGCATTGCTGATCTGCCCGGGAGGAGGGTACTCTATTGTTGCCATAAAACATGAGGGCGAGCATGTTGCAAAGAAACTTAGTGAATCAGGCATTACTGTATTTGTGTTGAAATACAGGATACCTGATTTAAAATGGATGGTTGATCCGGAAATAGGGCCGTTGCAGGACGCACAGCAGGCAATAATAACCATCAGGAGAAATGCTGCTAAATGGAAGATCAATGCCAACAAGGTCGGGATACTCGGTTTTTCGGCTGGAGGGCACCTCGCCTCAACAGCGGCGACCCATTTTGATAAATGCCTGGTTACCAATCCGGATAACATTAGTGTGCGGCCCGACTTCCAGGTGTTGATATACCCCGTTATAAGCTTTTCCGACAGCATTGGACATGTCGGGTCCCGAACCCAGTTAATTGGTAGTAATCCTTCTGCAGAAAAAATTAGTGAGTATTCAGCTGATCAAAATGTGAGTAACAATACACCGCCTGCTCTTTTAATTCATAGCGCTGCAGATGAAAGTGTATCTTATAGGAATTGTATTGTTTATTATGATGCCCTGGTAAAAAAGAATGTGCCGGCAGATATTCATATATACTCGAAAGGAGGACATGGTTTCGGAACAATTAAAACAGGCTTACCTATTGATGCATGGATGGAAATTGTAAGGGACTGGATAAAATCTTTTTAAACCGGTTATTCAATTCCCCCGGGAGCAGGTAAATATGTTTAATTGAATTTTTTAAGGATATCTTTCGTTCATAAATAAAAAAACCTTGCATCAAATTTTGACGCAAGGTTTTCGTAAGGGAAAGAAATATTATTAATTAGGAGTAATAGTGATTTTTGTGTCGTCGTAAGAAACCGCACCTTTATTGTCGGTTACAGCCACTCTGAAAACATAACTACCTGTAATCATTCCGTACATCAATGTGTTTCCCCAAAGTGGTTTTTCAAATTTTAAGATGTTTGGTCCTGATATTTGTGTCCATCTTATTGATGCTATCCACCCGTCTCTATCAGTAGATGAATGCCCGTTTAGTCTCAAATAGTTCCATGATTTTGGAACGCTCTGATCGGGGCCCGCATTCGCTACGGGAGGAGTGTTGCCAGGAGAAGCAGGGGTTGGTGTAGGCGTAGGTACGGGTGCAGGTGGCGGTGCCGGAGTGGTGGGCGTTTGGGTGGCAGTTCCTCTTGTTTAGAGCAACATCCACTCGTAAATGTTCATGCCGTCAACTTTTGAAGTTGGGTTAAACGCCCTTCCCCATGTACTATTATGGTCGGCATCTGAATAAATAGTCAGTTTTGTTTTAGAAGCATATGCTGGATTGTATTGGTCGATCAGGTTAAACCATGTAGTGCCCCATGCAGCCGGAACAACTGCATCTTTATAAGAATAGATACCCCAGATAGGAAGATTTTTTTTACCGATGGCGGTTGCAAGGGCTGTTGTAGGCGCTGTGCCACCGCAAACCGGTACTATTGCCGCAGCATTCTGTCCGTAAACAGCTGAATAATCCCATGTAGATCCGCCACCCATACTTAATCCTGTAACATAAATTCTTGAAGCATCAATTCTGTAACGGGCTTTCATGTAATCTATAGCAGATTGAATGTCGGCAGCGGTTGGTCTCTTTTTAAACTGGGGAGCCATTACGATAAAAGAATGTCTTGCATTGTTAACCACGAATTCCGGGGGAAACGTTTTATTATATAAATGTCTTGGTAAACCGCAGCAGTTCATCCTTGAAATATTTGTTCCAAGTTCACCAATACCATGAATAAAGAGAATAAGCGGATACTTTTTTGTTGTTGTGCTGTACCGGGCCGGAAGCGCCTGCCAGTAACCAGCAACATTTGCGTTTACGGTAGTAATATGGCTCGTATAAACGGGCGGCGAGGTTTCGGCCAATGCATCGGCTGCATTTGCTTCGCTTAAAACAGTTTCACTCTGTAATGATTCTTCTTCTCTGATCACATCTTTCTGGCATGAAGAAAATACCAGAACGATTACACCTGCAAGCGCGAGGAATTGTTTTTTTAGCATGAAAGAGAGCCCTTTTTTGATAGGAAATTTTGAATATCCCGATTACTTAACTAAAATGATGCCAGAAAAATGATGAATTGTTGGAACAAAACGAGGAACATATTAAAACTTTAAAATATGTATATTGTTATATAATTCCCATTTTCTGCATTAAAAAGGATGCATTTTTATTAGTGGCTACACCTTTATGGAGTTGATAATCAAATTTTAGCTCATTATTAATTATCGTACTCTCAAAACAATAATTGCTGATCTTATTCTGATACCTGGATTCCAGAAGGCTTAAACTTAAATCATGTGAGGCGAATAAAGCGAGACAATTGTATTTGACTAATTTAATAATAAGTGCTTCGGAACCATGTGTTTTATCATCTGAGTTGGTTCCTCGCAAAACCTCATCTATTAACACGAGTGCAGGTATGCCTGTTTCCAACTGGCCGATGATTTCACGAAGCCTTTTGAGTTCGGCCATAAAATAGGAGGTATTGTCCTGTAGTGAATCGCTGATCCGGATCGAGGATAATATTCTCATTGGTGAAAAACTGAAGCTCTCTGCGCAAACGGGTGCACCGCATTGCGCCAGCAACAGGTTTACCCCGAGCGTCCGGAGAAATGTTGATTTTCCGGACATATTAGAACCAGTAATCAGCAGGAGTTTTTCATCAATCCCGGCCGTAATATTATTGGCAACCTGTTCTTTCCGGGAAATAAGCGGATGAGCAATTTGTGTTGCCAGGATTTTTGGCTGACCGCTGGTGATTTCCGGGTAATGGTACTCAGGATTATTAAAAGCAAATGCTGATAAGGAGCCCAGGGCCTCTATCTTTCCCACAGTTTCAATCCATGATATGAATTTGTTTTTGTTCTTCTTTTTCCACTTTTCCAGCGCGATCATGCATTGTATATCATATACAAAAAAACTGTTCAGCAAAATATTGACAACTAAATTCAGTCGCTGATCCAGCATTGCCATCTTTTTGGATAAAGAGAATATTTCCTGGTGGGCATCCTGTGCGGTATCCTGAAGCCGGGTTATAAGTTGTGACCGGCCCGCATCGGCATTGTAAAAATATTTCAGTATTGATGCATATTGCTGAAGGATGGACGTTTTCTTCCCGGTAAGAATATGCTGCTCATTAACGTATTTAATATTGAACACAACAATCAACCAACTGATTATTATTCCAATGGAAATATATATGATATTATCTGTGTCAAGATAATATAAAAATGCCGCTACATTAAATACTGGTAAAACGAACCTTATAATATTAAGCCATTTTTTTGTGCCTAATTTACTTTCTGTTTCGATCCAGGTTATTACATCTTCGATCTTACCTTCCTGTTCTTTTTCTATGAGCCCGTAAGCAGTTATTAATTGTCGTATATCGGTTTGGGGACTGAAAGTTCTTATTGCTTCCTGTTGTTCTACAATCTCATCTTCATCCAACATCGGGTCGTTTAACATCCTGGCCAGCATCCTGTTTCCGTATATCGTGGTGGTCCTGTTCAGCAAATGAAATACCGACCTGGTACCGAATATGTCCAGGTCATTGGTGTGCATCGCCACATCTTTTATAATAGCCTGTGATGAGAATTCATTTTCTTTTCCTTCCAGGACCCCGTTTTCATTTTTATTAATAAACAGTAGTTCCCTGGTAAGGTTTTTTTTGGCGGACAATGTTAATGATATCCTGACAAGTATAATAAATAAAACAAGTAACAAAATTATTGCTGCAAGTATAATAATGCTGAATTGTTTAATAAATAAATAAGATAAAATTAAAGTGCCCGCAAAAGCCATAAGGCGCAGGGATGATATTAATGCCGACCGTTGTTGTAATAATTTCAACGTTTTAGCATATCTCTTAATAGTGGAAGAATAATATTCTTTTGGCGCCATATTATTATTCTTCACTTATTTTTTTAAGATAGTCACTGAATTTTTTATCAGAATAATCAGCCATGCCTTCATGCCTGAAAACTATTTCTCCTTTTTTATTAAGAACTACAGTTGTGGGTAATTGTCCCGAAAATAATTCAGATGGAACATCACTGGCTATAACATATAAGGGAAGAGCAAACTTCTTCCTGTCGAGGAATTTTTTTGCTTTGGCATAATTGCCGTCAGCATCAACGGTGATAAAAACAAATTTGTTATCCGAAGAAAACTGTCTGTATAATTTATCTACTGATGGCATTTCTGCACGGCATGGCGGGCACCAGGTGGCCCAGAAATTCACGAAAACCACTTTGCCTTTAAAATCATTTAATGAAATTATATTTCCCTGTCCATTCTGAAATTTTACATCTGCATTAATTGGCTTACCTGCTTTTGTTTCAATATCCGGCTTAAAAAACCCAACACTCATTAAACTTTTTATCACAACAGCTTTAGCGTCCGGAACGAAAACAATCAAAAGTAATAATCCGATCAGCAGCATGTTTATAATACCACCCCTTGTTATTCTTTTAACTATCATTGTCCGTTAAAGATACAAATAGAAGCATAAGGCCGAAAAGAAAGCCTCGTTTTTTTTAACTGTTTAAGAGAAAGAACCCGGTGGCGCCCTGGTGTAATTTAATCCTGGCTGCGGTTGGCATGATTTTGTACGGATAATACTTAATTTTTGAGACATGCATACCGCTAAAATCATCAGGCACCGCCATAAATATCATCATTACCTTAACGAC
>CAYLVR010000038.1:8530-13138 GCA_964387165.1 uncultured Chitinophagaceae bacterium
TCGTTTTTTTTAACTGTTTAAGAGAAAGAACCCGGTGGCGCCCTGGTGTAATTTTAACGGAAGAAACACATTTTAAAATTGTTTTTTCTGATCCTTCAGAATTACATGTCTTTGAAAAATGGTGCCAGGAAAACGGAGGTGATTACGATTATGATAAAGATAATAGTTGCCAGCGCGGGAAATTACCCCGGATAGAAATGTTTAAGGAAGAAATCTGCTGGTGTGATATCATGAGCTACTACCTCATGCATATAGGAGGTTATTCTTATCATTCTTCTATTCATCCTTACAAAGGAGAGGTGTACACGAAATGACGTAAATTCGGACATTAATTTATTGAAAATGGAATACAGAAAATTAGGAGGATCAGGCCTGTCTGTTCCTGTATTAAGTTTTGGTACGGCCACATTCGGAGGCAAGGGCGATTTTTTTAAAGCGTGGGGGAACACAGATGTAGAAGAAGCAAAAAAGATGGTGAAATTAAGCCTCGATGCCGGCGTTAATATGTTTGATACAGCAAATACTTATTCAAGAGGGTTGTCGGAAGAAATACTGGGTGAGGCACTAAAAGGGATTCGCGATGAGATAATTCTTTCTACCAAAGCCACCTTTACGATGGGAAAGGGACCGAACGATTTTGGCTCTTCCCGTTTTCACCTGGTTAAACAATGCGAAGAAAGTTTACGAAGATTAAAAACGGATCATATTGATGTTTATCACATGCATGGTTTTGATGCGAATACTCCCGTTGAAGAAACATTAAAAGCACTCGAGGACCTGGTGAGCAGTGGAAAAGTGCTTTATATCGCCTGTTCCAATTTCTCCGGCTGGCACCTGATGAAATCATTGTCTGTTTCAGAAAGATATGGATGGAGCAAATACATTGCACACCAGGCTTATTATTCACTTATAAACCGCGAGTTTGAGTGGGAGCTGATGCCATTGGCCATTGACCAGCATATTGGTACAATTGTATGGAGCCCGCTTGCTGGTGGAAAACTATCTGGTAAAATAAGACGTGGGCAACCGATGCCTGCAAACACACGCATTGCCCAGGGTGGGGGACAGGGTCCTGATGTTCCGGATGAGTTTTTATTTGACATCGTTGACGTTCTCGATGAAATAGCCCTTGAAACCGGTAAGTCTGTTGCACAGGTTTCACTTAACTGGCTATTGCAGAGACCAACAGTTGACAATGTTATAATAGGCGCAAGAAATGAAGAACAGTTGAAGCAGAACCTCGAAGCAGTGGGATGGAACCTTACCCAGGAACAAGTAGCGAGGCTGGATAAGGTATCAGCCACACCACCCATATATCCATACTGGCACCAGCGCGGAAATCTCAAATTAAATCCTCTTCCTGTTTAGTTGTATTTTTATCAGATAAGGTGTTCAGGTGAAAATTCCATTATATAAAAGGAGAGAGGGAAATGAAATGCGCAGCATTCATGAACTTCTTTTAAAAAATATAATGAAGTGAATAACTTTTTACACGGTAAGTTCCATCATGCTGCAGGCAAAGCCTTTGGCGACGCACGGCAGCAAATAAAGATCAAAAAAGATACTGATGAAAAGAGCGCTAATTTTTATTGCAGCAATATTGTTGCTTGGGCCACTTTATTCCCAAACAGAACATTTTAAAAATATAAATGGAAAATATTTTCTTACTGTAACAGGCGCTTCTCATCTGGCTTCCCTCCCGTTGAAATGTATTAACCAGGAATTTCCTTATAAAACAGGAATTACTTTCACTAATGCTGAATTAATTAAAAATCCAAAAAATTATCACCCTGCTTTTTATGGATGTTTCGACTGGCACTCCAGTGTTCATGGTCACTGGATGCTGATAAGACTGGTAAAACTATTTCCAAATATGCCGGAGGCCCAAAATATCCGAACCATATTAAAACAACAATTAAGCTATAATAATATCCAGACTGAATTAAAAATATTCAGCGATAAGAATAATAAAAGTTTTGAACGTACTTATGGGTGGGCATGGATATTACAAATGCAAAAAGAATTATTGGAATGGAACGACACATTGGGTAATCAGCTCTCGGGAAATCTTCAACAGCTTGCTGCTCATTTTTCAAAAGCATACAGAGATTTTTTATCTAAAATTGTTTATCCTATAAGAGTGGGTGAGCATTCTAATCTGGCATTCGGATTAAGGCTGGCATATGACTATGCTGAAACCGCAAAAGATGATTCATTAAAGAACAGTATAATAGAAGCAGCAATGCGTTTTTATAATAATGACGCAGATTGTCCATTGCAATGGGAGCCAGGTGGATCCGATTTTTTGAGTCCGTGCCTGGAAGAAGCCGATCTGATGTGGCGGATATTACCTGCTGCTCAATATGAAATATGGTTAAATAAATTTCTACCGGTATTATTCAAGCCAGATTTTGATATGCCAGTAGGTGAAGTAAAGGACCGTACCGATGGAAGACTGGTACATTTGGATGGATTGAATTTTAGTCGCGCATGGAACTTATACGGAATTGCCGCGCATGTAAAAAATAATCAACAGCGCCTGGTTGAAGTAGCAAATAAACATATGAGCGCAGCATTGCCACATGTGGCCAGTGGTGATTATATGGGCGAACACTGGCTGGCATCTTTTGCTGTATATGCTTTAACAATTATAAATAAATAATACAAATATTATTATGGGATATATCGTTCCTGCCAATACGCGCATAGGACATTCGCATTTAAAAGTATCCAACCTGGATAAAGCATTATCATTTTACCGCGATATTTTAGGTTTCCAGGTAATGCAGAAATATGGTGATGCCGCGGTATTTCTTTCGGCGGGTGGTTACCATCATCATATTGGGTTAAATACATGGTACAGCAAGGATGCGCCTCCTGCGCCTCGGAGGGGATGCGGATTGTTCCATACGGCAATACTATATTCTACCCGTAAAGAACTTGCTATGGCGCTTAAACAGGTGCTGGAAGCGAATTATCCAATCACCGGCGCCTCCGATCATGGCGTTTCCGAAGCTATTTACATGGACGACCCCGATGGAAACGGTGTTGAATTATACTGGGATAAACCGAAAGATCAATGGCCCTTTGATAACTCGGGTAACCTGCTGATGGTTACCGAATACCTGGACCTCCAGGAACTTTTAAAAGAATTAATATAGAAAATGCAACGTTGTTTCAATATTATTTTGCATCTTTGCAACGTTGAGGCATTTTTTGATGATATTGTTCGTTGTTGTTCAGGCACTTGGGTTAAATGCCCAGGAATGCAACTTCTTTATTACGGGTCATATCCAGGATGCTGATACCAAAGAAAATCTTTCTGGCGCCACCGTCACCATACTCGAACTCAATCACAGTTTTATAACAGACGGCTATGGCGATTTTAAATACAGCAATATATGTGCGGGAACATATAATATTGAAGTGAGTCATGCCGGTTGTGAAACCCTTCACAAAACATTGGTGATCACTAAAAATTCTCATGTCGATATTGCCCTTCCTCATCTCCGTAATAATTTATCTGAAGTAATTGTTTCGGCTGAAAAGAACCCGCCTTCAACAGGATTTAGACAACAGCTTGATGCAAAAGCGATAGAAAGTTCACAAGGATTTTCGATTGCCGACGCATTAGGAAAGATAAACGGTGTAAATATTTTACAAACAGGATCAACAATATCCAAACCTGTTGTTCATGGATTGCACAGTATTCGTGTATTAACCATTAATAATGGTGTCAGGCAGGAAGGTCAGCAGTGGGGAAGTGATCATGCTCCTGAAATCGATACATATATTGCTGATAAATTATCTGTAATTAAAGGCGTTGATGAGTTGCGGTATGGTTCGGATGCTATTGGAGGGGTGGTACTTGTAGATCCCAAACCTATTCGTTCGGTACCTGGTCATCATGCAGAAATAAATACGGCTTATTTTACTAATAACGGTCAGTATGTAGTATCAGGAATTTATGAGCAGCAACTCGAAAAAATATCTTCATTGAGTTACCGTGTGCAGGGTACTTATAAAAAAGCAGGAAATGTAAATACACCCGGATACAGGTTAAATAATACCGGCCTTGATGAGAAGAATTTTTCCTTAGCTGCCAACTGGAAAAAAGAACATTATCAACTACAGGCTTATTACAGCCAGTTTCAAACAAGTATTGGCATTTTTCCTTATTCGCATGTAGGTAATATTTCTGATCTCACAGAAAGAATTGCACAGGATAAGCCCGATAATGTTTTCCTGGGACAAAAAACATACGATATTGCACGTCCGCGCCAGGAAGTACTCCACAGGTTATTTAAATTAAAGTCGGTATTTAATTTAAATGAGCATAAAATAAATATCACATTAGCCGGGCAGTATAATCATCGTTCTGAATTTGATATAGTAAGAAATCAAAATACCAAAGGCCCGCAGATAAGCCTGGCATTAACTACTTTTTCAGAAGAAATTACTTACGAACACCCGGCATTTAATCATTTTACAGGAGTAGGGGGAATAAGTTTGAGCCAGCAGGATAATACCTACTCGGGCCGTTATCTTATTCCCAATTATACGGCAAATACTTACGGGGCCTTCTGGATAGAAAAATGGAATAAAAAT
>CAYLVR010000038.1:13148-23596 GCA_964387165.1 uncultured Chitinophagaceae bacterium
GAAGCTGGTCTTCGTTTTGATAATAAAATAATTAATACTTCGCGTTTAAGATACGGGGGGCAGGTGAATGATTATGATTTTGATTTCTCAACATTGGCGGCTTCTTTTAATGCCGGTTATAAAATTTTACCCGGATTAAAATTGAATGGAAGTATTACGCTCTCCAGTCGTGCGCCCCATGTTAATGAATTGCTTTCAGGCGGTATTCACCAGGCATCGGGAGGTTATTCATTTAACCAGGGAAACATCAATCTGAAAACCGAAAAATCCCTCAACCTTGGTACGGGTCTTATTTACAATAACCAGGCAAAAGATTTAAACATACAGCTTAATGTTTACAGGAATATTATCGATGATTTTATTTACACTCAGCCAAAGCCGGATGAGCCGGTATTAACAATTACCGGCGCTGCTCCAAAAATTGAATATCAACAAACTGATGCAACGTTAACCGGGGCAGATGTTTCGGTTATTTATCATTTTATTCCGAATATACAATTCACTTCGGCAGCTTCGGTGTTGTATGCAAGAAATAAGTTGATTAACGACCGGATGATATTAATGCCTGCTGACCGCTGGCGGAATGAACTGGGGTATAATTTTAAAGATAACGGTAAAATAAAAGATGCTTATTTTTCTACTGAATATGTTTCGGTATTTAAGGCAAGAGTTCCCGGTGATAAGAATGGTAAACAGGATTATAAAGGCGCTCCCGGCGCTTATGGATTATTAAATATAAATGCTTCTGCTACTGTAAATATATTTACAACTCCTGTGACGCTTGGACTAAGTGTTCGCAATACATTGAATACCGCTTACCGGGATTATATGAACTCATTCAGGTATTATGCCGATGAAATGGGAAGAAATATAATATTCAGATTAAAAATTCCTTTTGAGAACTTTTTACATAAACATTAAAATGATCGTTATGAACTCGTATCTGAAAATTTTGAGCCTGTCAGCATTTGCTGCGTTAATTATCACATCGTGCAAAAAAGAAAAAACAGAAGAAGAGGAAAATGATAATGAACTGATTACTACGGTGCGGGTAGTGCTTACAGAAGAAGGAACCTCAAATACTGAAACGTATTTATGGACCGACATAGATGGTGCGGGGGGTGAAGATCCATTATTCGATGATATTGTTTTAAAACCCAATACTGCTTACCAGGCACAGGTCAGTTTTTTAGATGAATCCAAAAATCCTATTGAAGATATTACAGAGGAAATAGAGGAAGAATCAGATGTTCATCGTTTATATTTTACTCCCACAGCAGGAACAGGCATTACTGTAAGTAATATAGATAATGATACTAATGATCTCCCATTAGGATTAAACAGTACGTGGACCACCACAACAGCAGGAGCGGGCACAATCAAAATTACCTTAAGACATTATCCTAACGGAGGAAAAGAAGCGAGCGATCCTGTAAGCAGCAGCAAATCAAATACAGATGCAGAAGTTGAATTCCCTGTAATTGTAGATGTACCTTAACAGTTAATTATTTCCGTACCCCTATTTCTTTTTCGTCTTCTTTTTTGCTTTCGCTTTTTCTTTCTCCTGGTTGCGATAATTTTCTTTTATCACATCCCAGTATTCCTTACCATAACCCACTAATATTTCACCACCTGCGGGAATGTCTTTTTTTGATGTGATATACACCTTCAAACCATCTTCCAGGTATTCCGAATTATTAGTAAATCCTTTAATTTTTGACATGCCGCGTGCATCATTTGCATATCGTGCAAGTGCTTTAGGCGTGGGTAAAGCATCAATAACATGATAACGTTTCACATAATAGATGTAGCCATTACCACCATTGCGATGGTCTGCTTCTTTCCAACTTGAGATCTTTCCTTTATACTCGACGATTCTTGTTCCTTTTGGGATCATTTTTTTGGTAAACAGGCCTTTGCCAGAGTTGGGTATTGTCGAGCGTTTTACTACCAACTGTTTTTCTAATAGAGCCATTCAGTCATTTGCTATTTTTGTAACCAGCATTCCTGCCGCGAAGATAAGGGCTGGGCATCACACAGCATCACAGCTACCAGCGCGTTTCGGTCTATTTTTAATTGGAAATAAAGAAAAAAAAACGAAACGATTATGGCCATAGGCATTGATAAAGATCAGTTTAAACATGTTAGTTATTTATGGGATGATGCGAAGGCTGCTTCTTTGGGCGACGATCAGGTAGCTCTTCTTATTTACCGATCAAATCTTCTTGGAGCCGATTTAAGACTCACTAATTACGGTGGTGGAAATACATCATGTAAAGTAAAATCAAAAGACCCCCTCACCGGAGAAGAAACAGAGGTAATGTGGGTAAAGGGCTCAGGTGGTGATCTTGGCACACTAAAGAAAAGTGGTCTTGCAGCATTATATGTTGATCGCTTAAATAATCTGAAGAAAATATATAAAGGAATTGAGCAGGAAGATGAGATGGTTGAATTATTTAACCATTGCATCTACGATCTTTCTTCGAAAGCGCCATCGATAGATACTCCTCTTCACGGATTTCTTCCATTTAAACATATTGATCACTTACATCCCGATGCGGCAATAGCTATTGCTGCGGCAAAGGATGGTAAAAAGATCACGCAGGAATTATTTAACGGAACAATCGGTTGGGTAGGCTGGCAGAAACCAGGGTTTGATCTTGGATTACAGTTAAAACAATGCCTCGACGAAAATCCGGGAATACGCGGTATTATGCTCGGCTCTCATGGATTATTTACCTGGGGTGATACAGCATACGAATCTTATGTTAATACACTTGAAGTAATTGAGCGTTGCGCAAGATATTTAGAAGATAATATTGGTAAAAAAGGAGAAATATTTGGTGGCGAAAAAATCAAGGCCCTGCCTAAAGAGCAACGCCTCGAAAAAGCTGCAAAACTTGCTCCTGTATTAAGAGGATTTTGTTCTTCTACAATCAGCATGATCGGTCATTTTACAGATGATGATCGTGTGTTGCAATACATTAATTCAAAAGATCTTGACAGGCTCGCGCCAATGGGAACAAGTTGTCCTGATCATTTTCTGCGTACCAAAATAAGTCCTCTTGTACTTGAACTGAGTGCAGATGATAACCTTGATGATATCGATGCATTAAAAACAAAACTGACTCCACAGTTTGAAGCATATCGTAAAATGTATGCTGAATATTATGAAAAATGCAAACACCCCAATAGTCCTGCCATGCGTGATGCAAATCCGGTGGTAATCATTTTTAAGGGAGTGGGCATGTTCACTTTTGCAAAGGATAAACAAACTGCGCGTGTGGCGAGTGAATTTTATATTAACGCCATTAATGTAATGCGTGGTGCAGAAGCTATTTCAGAATACACATCTCTTCCACGGCAGGAAGCATTTAATATTGAATACTGGTTACTGGAAGAAGCGAAATTGCAGCGTATGCCTAAGCCAAAAGCATTATCGGGCCGCATCGCGTTAATTACCGGTAGCGCCGGAGGAATTGGAAAGGCAATTGCCAGGAAATTCGCTGAAGAAGGCGCCTGTGTGATTATTAATGACATCAATAACGAAAGATTAAATAGCGCACACGAAGAATTTCAAAAGAAATTCGGGAAGGATACTTCTGCCATTACTATTTTGGATGTGACGAATGAAGCTTCTGCAGAAAAAGCGCTCGAAGCATCTGCACTTGCATTTGGCGGTGTGGATATTATAGTAAACAATGCAGGTATCAGTATCTCTAAATCACTTACGGATCATACAATTGAAGACTGGAACAGGTTATATGATATTCTCGTAAAGGGTCAGTTCCTGGTTTCCAGAGCCGGTGTTAAGATCATGAAAAAACAAGGTATTGGCGGCGATATTATTAATATCGTTTCTAAAAATTCTGTATTTGCCGGACCCAATAACGCAGGTTATGGTTCTGCAAAAGCGGCACAGGCACATTTAAGCAGGTTACTTGCTGCAGAATTAGGGCCAGACAAAATAAGAGTGAACGTAGTAAATCCCGATGCTGTAATTGCAGATTCTAATATCTGGGCAGGCGGATGGGCCGAAGGCCGAGCGAAAGCTTATGGAATTAAAGTAGAAGAACTGCCGGCTTATTATGCTAAACGCACATTATTGAACGAAACTATTTTGCCTGACGATATTGCTAATGCATGTTACATTTTCGTAAGTGGGTTATTGAATAAATCTACTGGTAACACATTAAATGTTGACGGCGGGGTAGCTACTGCGTTTCTAAGATAAATTTAAATGCTATATAACGGGTTGTCTGCGAGAGTTTAAGGTTTTTGCAGCTCACCGGTCCTGAGTATGCCCGGTACAAACAGCGGTCCGATCCTGCGCCAATGCTAAAGCTTTGGCCCACGCGCAGGGTCGGACCGCTGTTTGTAATTCAAAATGAATGACTACTGAAAACCATAGGTTCGGGGAATCGTGAATTTAGTTAACTTGCGGAATAGATTATTCCAATAACGGTGAACAAATTATTAAACATCAGCTCGGAAAAAGGCCGCCCGATTTATCTTCAGATCGTTGATTCCATTATCGACGCAGTACGCCGAGGAAACTATAAAAAAGGGGATAGGATATTTTCCATTAACGAGTTAAGCAACGAGTACTTCCTTGCCCGTGATACTGTGCAGAAGGCCTATAATATTCTTCACGAAAAAGGAGTGATCATTTCGGTAAAGGGAAAGGGGTATTATATCAATAACGTGCACCTGGATGCTTCATTCAAGGTGCTGTTGTTATTCAGCAAGATCAGCAATTACAAGAAACAGATTTATAATGCCTTCGTACAAACCCTGGGCGATAAGGCCATGGTTGATATCAAGATACATCACTTTAATACCAAAATATTAAAGGACCTGATCGAAAATCATTTAAGCGATTATGATTATTTCGTGATCATGCCGCATTTTTATGATGACCCCATTGAGGCACTGAAAGCAATTAAAAGTATTCCACCTGAACAGTTGGTCATTCTTGATCAGAATATTCCTTATAGTGATCTTCATTCTCCCGCGGTATACCAGGATTTCCAGAATGATATTGTAGAAGCGCTGGAGGGAGGAATGGATCTGTTATCAAAATATGATAAATTATACCTCGTATATCCTAAAATAGTTTCTTATTCTCCCGAGATTATACAGGGATTTAAAAAGTTCTGCATGCAGAATAATTTTAAATTTGATGTATTATCAGAAATTACCGAGGATACAGAAATAAGTGCCAGGGAAGTGTATATCATTATCGAGGAAAATGATCTGTGCAATCTTATTAAAAAGTCACGCGAGAAAAAATATGAGATAGGGAAAGATATTGGTATTATTTCCTATAATGATAGTCCTTTGAAAGAGATCCTGCTTGATGGCATTACTGTTATTTCTACTGATCATATAAAGATGGGAGAAACTGCAGCCCGCTTAATCCTCGACAACCGCAACGAAAAGATCAAGAATCCATTTGTAATGATCCGGCGCGGCTCATTATAATCAGAGAGCTCTCTTCCCCTTTGAAAAAGAGGGAAGTTTCGACACTGCACGCGCTAACGTTTTGGCCGACGGCTATCGGAGCACGGTGGCACAGGCTTCAGAGACGGCGCAAACGAAACGGGGGATTTAAAACGTAAATTAAACATAATGAGATCTATCTGTTCAGTTATTGTATTGCTTTGTCTATCCGTATCGGTATTTGCCGATGTAAAATTACCAGGCATTTTCAGCAACAATATGGTGTTGCAGCGTAATCAGCTTATTCCTGTTTGGGGCTGGGCATCACCTGGCGAAAAAGTTACTGTAATGTTTAATAAACAAACAGTGAAAACGAAGGCTGATAAAAATGGTAAATGGAAAATTAATCTGAAGCAGGAAGCTGCAGGTGGTCCCTACACCTTAACCGTAAGAGGTAAAAATGAAATTGCTGTAAAAAATGTTTTAGTGGGAGAAGTGTGGTTGCTTTCGGGCCAGTCTAATATGGAAATGCATGTTGAGCATAGTTCCGATAAAAGATATATTCCTGATATGCGTGATGCTAATAACGACAGGATACGCCATATTAAAGTAGGAAATGCAGTTTCCGATACCCCTGCTGCGGATATTGCTGGCGGTGAATGGAAATTAGGCAATGACTCAAATAATGTAAGAGAGTTTTCAAGTGTCGGATATTTTTTCGCCCTAAAATTATATGAAGAATTAAAAGTTCCTGTTGGGTTAATTAATTCATCATGGGGTGGAACTGTTGTGGAAACATGGATCAGCAGAGATTCAATTGATAATAATGAAGCATTAAAAGGTTCAGTTAAAAAAACATTCGCTGAAGTAAAGAGCTCCAAACCGGATGGGAAAGTCTGGCCCAATGAATATCCATCATTATTGTATAATGCGATGATCAATCCATTAATTCCTTATGCCATTAAAGGCGCATTATGGTACCAGGGTGAATCAAACGCTTATCGGGCCGCTCAATATAAAAAATCATTTCCTTTAATGATCAATGATTGGAGAGCAAGATGGAAAGAAGGCAATTTTCCATTTTATTTTGTACAGTTAGCAAGTTGGGAGGCCGACCAGGGAAACAGTAAAAAAGGAAGTACGTGGGCCGAATTAAGAGAAGCTCAAACTGCCACTCTTTCCCTGCCTAATACCGGCATGTCGGTTACATTGGATATCGGTGATACAAAAGATATTCATCCTGCCAATAAAAAAGATGTGGGACTACGACTTGCTGCAATTGCATTAAGTAAAACATATGGAAAAGGGGGAGAATATTCAGGACCTGTTTTTGAATCGATGAGTATAGATGGCAGCAACGCAGTATTATCATTTACACATGCTGATGGATTATTTATAAAAGACAATTATGGGTATTTAAAAGGTTTCGAAATAGCCGGTGCAGATCAGCAATTCTATTACGCAAAAGCCGATGTGAAGGATGGAAAGGTAGTGGTGTACAACGAGAACGTAACAGCACCTGTTGCTGTTCGTTATGGTTGGGCCGATGATATGCCAGAGGCTAATTTATATAATCAGGCAGGATTTCCCGCGGTACCTTTCAGAACGGATAAGTGGAAGGGCCGTACCGACGATGCTAAATATATAATTGAATAATATTAATATTTGAAGAGCAGGAAATTAATGGCAGGTACTCGAATGGAACGAGCCTGCCATTAATTTTTATAGGAAGTACAAAACGGGCCCCGATGCTGAAGGGGTAAACTGCAATACTGAAATTAAATCCGCGTAAATTTATCATCCCTGATGACATTCCTCTTTTGGTTACGATATATATATCTACCAAAACCAAAAGGAAAATGAAAAAGTTATTCTTCCTGGCTATCGTTGCTATAGCCATTTTCTCCTGTAAAAAAGACAAAAACAGTGGTGCGCCAGAAACTATCAACGGATATTGGACAGGAACCTATACAATAAATAACAGATCAGGTAATTATGAATTTGCAGTAGTGCTGCGTAATAATGGTACCGTCAGAATACTCACCGGGTACCAGGGTGGCGATACCAGCAAGGCAATGTATATTTCTGAGGATCATTTTACTTATGAAGATGGGGTAGCAGAGTTCCAGTCAAGAGAAAGCAATTATACTTATTCGTATATCGGTGAGGCCAAAGGAAATACAATGTCGGGCACCTGGGGCACATTGCCCAGTAACAGTGATGGTGGCAAATGGACCATGAGCAAAAAATAATTACCATTAACCTTCACTCCCCTTTTTTTTAACAGCCTGCCGTTTTTTACCGGCGGGCTTTTTAGGTAGCTAAAACTAAATATTTTAGTATATTTGGCACTGAAGCCATAAATCACCAGGATGTATTTTACCGCTGATCTGCATGTTCACTCGCATTACGCAAAGGCAACGAGTAAGTTCCTTAACCTGGAAACGCTGTACCAATGGGCAAGGATCAAGGGAGTGAATGTAATTGGTACCGGTGATTTTACTCATCCTTCATGGCTAGCCGAATTAAAACAAAAGCTTCTGCCCGAGGGTAATGGTTTCTTCAGCTTAAAACAACCTCCCGAAGAAATGCCCCATGGCATTAAGGTTACTGGTTCAACAGTTAAATTTTGCCTTACTACAGAAATAAACTGCGAAACGATTTATAATGGCAGATTAAGAAGGGTGCATAATCTTGTTTATGCACCAGATTTTGAAACTGCTGAAAAGATAAATAACCGTCTTGCGAAAATGTGTGATCTGACGGAGGATGGAAGGCCAACAATTCATTTACCGTCAAGAGATTTATTGGAAATAGTTTTAGAATCATCCGCGGATGCGCATTTTATTCCAGCACATATATGGACGCCGTGGTTTTCTTTATTGGGTTCGGCTTTTGGATATGACAGTATAGAAGAATGTTTTAAGGATCTTTCTCCATATATTTTCGCCCTGGAAACAAGTTTATCAGCGGACCCTTTAATGTGCAGTAAATATTCTGAACTGGATAGATTTACGTTAATGTCAAATTCAGATGCGCATTCTGCAGAGAATGTAGGAAGAGAGGTGAACCAGTTGAATACGGATATGGATTATTATTCGATGTTCAATGCAATTAAAAACAAAACAGGTTTTTCAGGAACATTTGAATTTATTCCGGAGCTGGGAAAATATTATTATGATGGACATAGAAACTGTAAACTGTATTTCACACCTGAGATGAGTAAAGCTTCGAAGGGAATTTGTCCTGTTTGCGGCAAAACAATGACCCTCGGCACATTGGCAAGAACTGAAAAACTGGGCGACAGGAAGGAATTAAAGGAAATGCAGCGTTGTGATTATATAATGCCGCTTCCCGAAATATTATCTGAAATTCATGGGGTAAGTGATGCCAGTAAAAAGATCACTTATGAATTCAGCAAAACAATTTCTTATTTCGGTACTGAATTCGATATTCTGCATAAAATTCCGATAGAGGACATCCGCAAACGTGATCATATTTTAGCTATCGCTATCGACAGGCTTAGAAAAAGAGAATTTATTTCTGAGCCCGGGTATGATGGTCATTATGGGAAAATCCGTTTTTTTACAGGGGCTGAACTGGAGAAATTAAAGAATCCTCAATTAGATTTGTTTTAATACCTGCCCTTATATTTGCGCATGAAGTATTCTCAACTGGTGGGCGTTATAGCTGCAATACTGCTCATGTTGTCGGGTTTGATGAACTGGGCATGGTTTCCTGATTTGCAACAATATTTTACCGGATTTTATACTTACAACAATATGTATGGTAAACCGGGAAAAGTATTTGTAGTACTGGGAGCCGTTGCGGTTATATTTTACCTGGTCCCTAAAATATGGGCCAAGCGTATAAATATGTTTCTTTGCGTATTAGTGCTGGCTTTTGCAATAAAAACATTTATTCTTTACTCGGGATGTTATAGAGGTACCTGTCCTGAAAAACAGGCTGGCCTCTGGATCATGCTGTCATTATCTGCAATTATGATGATTGCTTCGTTATTACCTGATTTAAAGATAAAATCCTCTGTAAGTAGCTGATTTTAAAATAAGTACTCAGCAGTCATCAATTTATTATTTGGATTTAGTAGAAAGATTGTATTAAATTTACTATTATATTAAATTATAATACTATTACATCTTTTGATTGCTTTACCTACAGATGAGAGATTGCTGGAACAATTTGCCAGTGGCGATCAGGAAGCCTTTTCAGTTATTTATAAAAGGTTTTATGAGAGGGTGCTCCGCTTTGCGCGCAAATATGTTTATGAAGAAGAGGCTATTGATATCACCGCAGAATCTTTTGTTCAGCTTTGGAACCGGAAGGAAAAATTTGAGCATATAAACAGTCTTTCTTCATTCCTATTTATTACCGCCAGGAACCGTTGTTATGATTCTATCAGGCGCACCAAAATCAGAAGCAGGCATGAGCAGGAACTTATTTCATTAACGGAGACGAATGATGGTAATGATTTTTTCCTTGAGCAGATTCAAATCGAACTGGGTAAGATACTTACCTGTGAAATTAGTAAGTTGCCGGAAAGGATGCGGGAAGTATTTGTTCTCTCATTTAAAGAAGGATTAAAGCCTGCCCAGATTGCTAATCAATTGAATATCAAAGTTAAAACCGTTAGCAATCAAAAACTTTCTGCTATTAGAATATTAAGATCTGCACTTCAGCAGTATTCTCTCGAATCCTTCCTTCTTATTACGATTGGAGTAGGAATGTATTAATAACACTCTTTAACGTATTGGGCAACTTGTTACAATTCCTTTTTCAAAGGGGGGAGCAGTTACGCTATCAATATGGTACCATCAAACTCTAAAATGGCAGGAAATGTCATTTTCGTCTTTAACCGGCACGCACCTCTTATTATCTCCGGCGCGGGCCAGTTTTGGCCTAAGCCTCCTTATTGAAACCTTGATTTCTCCTCATTGCCTCCTCGGAATCCGAGGAGGCAATGAGGAGGATCCGAGGAGGCAAAGAGG
>CAYLVR010000039.1:0-17454 GCA_964387165.1 uncultured Chitinophagaceae bacterium
ATTTTCTTCACCTCAAACCCGTCCATTGCAGCCTGCAACGCACAGATAGGATCGATTTCGGTGACGATCACGCGGCAGCCTGCACCTGCAAGTGAAGCCGCAGAACCTTTGCCTACATCACCATAACCACCTACCACAGCAATTTTTCCGGCGAGCATTACATCGGTGGCGCGACGAATTGCATCTACCAATGATTCTTTACAGCCATATTTATTATCGAATTTTGATTTGGTAACTGAATCGTTCACGTTGATTGAAGGAACGGGTAATGTTCCTTTTGCCATTCTCTCATATAAACGGTGAACTCCGGTAGTGGTTTCTTCAGAAATACCTCTTACATGCTGAACAAGCTCAGTGTATTTATCAAGAACAATATTGGTAAGGTCACCGCCATCGTCGAGGATCATATTTAAGGGACGTTCTGCGGAACCGAAGAATAGAGTCTGTTCAATACACCAGTCTGCTTCTTCGATGGTTTGGCCCTTCCATGCAAATACACCAATACCTGCTGCTGCAATAGCTGCTGCAGCGTGATCCTGCGTAGAGAATATATTGCAGGAACTCCATTTTACTTCTGCACCCAGTGCAATCAGTGTTTCTATCAATACGGCAGTCTGAATAGTCATGTGCAGGCACCCGGCAATACGTGCTCCTTTCAATGGCTGTGTAGAACCGTATTCTGTACGTAGTGCCATTAATCCGGGCATTTCGGCTTCAGCCAGACGAATCTCTTTCCGTCCCCATTCAGCTAATTTAATATCGGCAATCTTATAGGGTAATTTAAAATCGATGTTCGTTTTTGAAATCGTGGACATTTGAGGATGTTTTTAAGCGGCAAAGGTAAGCTTGTTTCGGTTCTGGCACAAGTGTTTTCGGTGTAGGCAGTGGCTCATTTTGAAAAACTGCTTCTACCCTTTTTCAAAGGAGGAGGGTAGTAGCTCTGCGGTCCTTTTTCAAAATGTTTGCCACTATTTTATCTATCGGTAAAGTCACTGCATCCGGTCCAAAATCTTCCCAGTTTACGAACCTGAAAGTTTCAGTTTCACCTGTTTTATTATAAACTTCTAATTGTTTTTCGTCAAAATCAAAAGTGGATGATCTTAATGGTGCGGTAATAGGCCCGAGTGCTTTTGCAAAATAATATATCGAGATAATCTGGTGGTCGGGATTAAAAGCGCTGACCTGGTAATAATCGGTGGTATAAATATGTTCGCCAACCTCTATTTCAAGATCCATCTCTTCTTTAAATTCTCTTTTTAAACAATCGCGTGTGCCTTCGCCTAATTCTAATCCGCCACCTGGAAATTTAGTGTAATAATTTCCCCTGATATATTCATCACTTACGAGCACCTGTTTATTTTCATTCATTAAGATCCCGTAAACCCTGATAGTAAACATCATTAGAATATTTTCTTTCTTAAAAAGAACCAGCCAACAACTAATGAAATTAACAATGATAATGATACGGGAATATAAAATGCATAAGGAGAGCCTGCGTAGGGGATGGGTACGTTCATGCCATAAATACTGGCGACCAGCACAGGAAACGTCAATACAATTGTAATTACAGACAGCCTTTTTAATACTTCGTTCTGGTTGTTGGCAATAAGGCTGGCGAAAGCATCGAGCGTGCTGCTTAATATATTCGTATAAATATTCGCCATTTCAAGCGCCTGTGAATTATCTACAATTAAATCATGAAGAATTTCTTTTTCGTCTTCATTTAACCCAAGGAAGTTAGTTCGTTCTATTTTCATTAGCAGCATTTCATTCGAACGAAGTGCCGTAACGAAGTAAACAAGGCTTTTTTGGATACGCATTAATTGCAGTAAGTGTTCATTCCTGTTAGCGGCATATAATTTTTGTTCAAGAACATTTCTGCGGATATTAATTTCCTTGAGCAGATCCATGTAGGTGGTGATCACTTTCTCAAATATTTTCAGCACCATCATATTCTTTTTATCAGGATGGCGGTTTTGGAAAGTGTCCAAAAATTTTTTAATGGCGTCGTTATCGAAAGAATTTACTGTTACGATCTGGTTATGGGTAAGAATAATACAGATCGGGATGGTGATATAATAGGCATCGCTTTCATTGAATGAATTATTCTCTGTAGGCGTTTTAATTACGATCAGTTTTACATTGTCTTCTTCTTCGAAGCGGCTGCGTTCGTCGATATCCAGTGAATCGGTGAGGAAGTCGAGTGGGATGTCGAGAGATACAGATAATTCAGAAAATTCCTCCTGTTTTAAAGGGGGGCTGATGTTCACCCATATACCGTTTTCAGGTTTGCCTATTGCAACAGTCTGGTGATTAATATTTTTGAAATATTGTATCATGGGCGCGCAAAGATAGGTGCAGGTGGTGAGAAAGTGTGTTATATTTAGTCTATCTCTATCTCGCCTTCGAAAACTTTTTCTGCGGGTCCGGAGAGCCAGATATTCTTATAGAAATCATCTCCCATACGGTCGTATTCCACGCTTAGCTTACCACCTTTGGTATGTACGGTAACATCGTTATATCCGGTTTCATTATGATAACAGGTAAGTGCTGCTGCTGTAACACCTGTTCCGCAGGAGAAAGTCTCGTCTTCAACCCCACGTTCGTAAGTGCGCACCGCGATCTCATCGTCACCGGTATGTTCCACGAAGTTTACATTAATTCCTTCTTTGCTGTATTTGGTACTGTTGCGGATCATTCTGCCAAGACTATAAACGTCCAGTTTCTCCAGTCCGCTTACCATTTTGACATAATGCGGGGAGCCGGTATTCAGCACAAAGTCATTACCGTTTACGATTTTCATTTCATCAACGTCCATCATTTTAAGGCTTACGGTTCCGTCGAGATCAATTTCTGCTTCATGATCGCCATCTATAGCTGAAAAAAGGTATGTATTCTTGTGGATGCCCATGTGGTAGGCGAATTTAACGAGGCATCTGCCACCATTGCCGCACATGGTGCCTTCACGTCCATCGGCATTATAGTATTTCATTTCGAAATCATAGCCAGGTTTAAGGTTCAACAGCATTAATCCGTCGGCGCCTATTCCGAATCGTCTGTCACAAATTAAATGCACCTCCTGATTTGTAAGGGTAGAGAATTCGCCTTTTCGATTGTCCAGGATCACGAAGTCGTTACCCGTGCCCTGGTATTTGTAAAAATGAACTTGCATAATATTCTTGTACAAAACTAAGACAACATATCAGAATAAAATGGTTGCTTCCAACGCAGTTTTGATAAGGTTTTCAACAGTGTTGGTGGGATTGGCTGAAAACCGCTGTGAAACGCGGTTGGCGATGACAGCATTTAGCGAGAGGCACTGATGACCGAGTATCTTTCCGAGCCCGTAAATGGCGGATGTTTCCATTTCGAAGTTGGAAATGCGATAATTGCCGAGGCTGAAATTACTGAGTTTGGCAACAAGATCGGGTCGGGAGAGGCCGATTCGGATGGTCCTGCCCTGGGGTCCGTAGAATCCCGGGCAGGAAACGGTGATACCGTGATGAAAACCGCCGACAAAATGTTTTATTAAAGAGGGCGCACCGGCGGTAACGTATGGATTGCTTAACTGCGTTTGGGTAATAAATGATTGAATAATAAGATTTTCTTCTTCTGTTTGTTCGTGGCGGTAAAAGTGGAGAAGGTTATCGATGCCGAGACCATGAGTAGAGGCTACAAAAGCATCTACGGGTATATCTTTCTGCAATGAGCCGCATGTGCCGAGGCGAATAAATTTTAGGGTGGTGAGTTCGGGTTTAATAGTTCTTGTTTCGAGGTTAACGTTTACAATGGCATCGAGTTCGTTTAAAACGATGTCTATATTGTCTGTGCCGATACCCGATGATATAACTGAAAGTCGTTTTTTGCCGATATATCCTGTGTGGGTAATGAATTCGCGGTGGGCGGATTTATGTTCGATGGAGTCGAAATATTTGGACACCTGTGCAACTCTGGCGGGGTCACCTACGGTGAAGATGGTACCTGCGATTTCTTCGGGACGCAGGTCGAGATGATAGATGGCACCCCGGTTGTTAATAATGAGTTCGGATTCTGCTATTTTGTTCATAATCTAGCAATTAAGGGCAGTTAATTATGCTGTAATTGGTTTTCCTTTACATTAAAATATCCTTACTTTTGCAGCCTTGCGATGCAAAAGGTTCTGTGTGTAAGATAAAATAATTAAATGGTCCTGTGGCCGAGTGGCTAGGCACAGCTCTGCAAAAGCTTCTACAGCGGTTCGAATCCGCTCGGGACCTCAGATAGGAGATCACAAGCGATTGTGATCTTTTTCATTCTTACACGATCTTACTCTTAACTAGTTGATTTTCAATTTTCTGTAACACGATCAAGGGGCTTCTCCGATTTATCTTTACTCCATCAGATTTTATTTAATTCCGGATTTTGATCGACTGAAATCTGATAAATCGATGGGTTATGCATCCAGTGAGTATTGTTTTTGACAAACGTCCGCGCAGAAGAAATCCTTTATGTATTCTGTATTGTATAAAAAGTTCGAGGATAGCGTTCAATATTATTTTGAACTATACAGTGAGCGGGAGCAGTTACTCGTGGTGAGTGAACGCTACTGGTCGGAGGAGAGCAGGGATTACTTTATGGACAACCATGCGATCATACATCGCTGATATTTTAAAATATTAATTTAGTTATGGCCTACCGTGAAGGGCTTGCCGAACGCGTGAGAGCGATCTTTAGAAACGTGGTTAAGAAAAAGAAAAAAATATAAACGTTTTCATTACTTCAAAAGCCGTGCCGGAGCAGTAGAGGGTGCGATAAGTCATTATTTGAAAGATCCGAAATGCCAAAGAATACCAGCGGGATCATGCAGGAAACATTCGCTCCCCCAGGTCTCGTATCGCACCGCTGACAATCGGACACCGGGATATTTTTCCGGAAGATGCAATGCATCCAAATATTCCCAGCTTTTTTCCGTGTTGCTCACTTCGATAAACAACATCGTATTATCCACCCAATCCTTCACATAATAATTTTGTAAATAAAATGAAATTTTATCCCATGTGAAGACAGATAACCCGGCATCAATTATTTTTTCTTCAAACCCCACTTCCCTGTAGAAGGCTCTTGATTGCTGGTAATCAGCTGTTCCGATAAAAGGCCGGATGGATCGTAGTAAATTTTTCATTTGCCAATAATTATTTATTTCGAAAAATACGCTGGTACCATTTTAAATTATTAAGGTGGTCTGTTTCCATTATCACATTTTGCTTCTGTATTTCAGTTAACGACAAATACTTTTTCAATTCCTCTATCAGTCTTTTGATTTCGTTTTCCATCGATAGCGCAATTTAGGATAAGCGATGATTATTTCACATTCGGTACCGCTTCTTCGTATGGGGCACCAGGCGATTTACCGTGATAGCTCACTTTCCTGTTCGCTACATCCGCCACGTAAAAATGCACGCCTACTTCGGCAATTTCTTTCATGAATGCCGGGTAATCCGACTGCCCGGTTTGCGTGCGGTGAATTATATTGCCGCAAATTCCAGTTTTTTCCTGGTCAAAGGCAAACACAAAGAACAATTTTTCAAGGATGCTTTCTGAAGCAGTCTGTATCCAAGTTTAGTAGCGGTGAAGAGTGAAGAGGAAATTTATTTGGGTATTCGGGTGGTATCGTTCGCATCAACTTGCTGCAAAAATCGTTTACTTTTCTTCGGTATAAAAAACTGATTTCGCATTTTTAATGAATAAATTGCCAATAAAAATGAATTTCACATTTTTTCTTATACCGGTTATACTATTTTCCTGTCAGCAGAAGAAGGATGATTTTAATTACGAGACGTCCATTGCTTCCAAAGTATACCAGGCTCAATTAAAGTACCTCGACAATACGCTCTTTAATTATGCACGGATTTCAAAGACAGGCGACCATTATTTCCAGGAGAGCTTTGCTTTAGACAAGATCGCGAAAGCATTTCAACATAAAATAGAAAAGGGTGGGGACATTACCACTGATGAACAAACAGATTTTTACAAACGTTTTGAGAAATCATATATTTCTAATTCCCTGATAAACGCTGATATTTTAAAAGAACTGAAAGCGCTTCCGATCAGCACTGTTTCAGATGTTGACTATCTGAGACTTTATGTCAAAAGTAATTTTGTCAGCATCCTACTTAATAACAAACTCCTTCCTTACGACAGCTGGAGTACCATGGCATCTGCTTCCAAATGGGAAATTAACCAGGGCGAAGTCTTTGAGGTTTCGCTGGCCAATACCGCCTGGAACGATGCCCAACGCAATGAATGGTTTTTAGTAAAAAATGGATATGATACGCTAACCAAAGAAAATATCATCGACACATTACATCAGGACCAATTTGGAACAGTAAGTTTTACAACCAAAAACTATAAGAGAGGGGAAAATGTATTGACATTTATTTCGAAACTTAATACTCCAGTGGATGACTACCGGGTGTTAAGCAAGAAGGTGACGTTCACTGTGAAATAATCCACATTTTTATCACCATTCAAAAAGTCTAAGGAGAACGCCATAAGATCATGAACAATACATTGTCGCTCTTAATTGTTATATCTGCTTGCATTATTTTTCCTTGCAGCTGTCGTCTGACAAGAGCTGATGTAATTGGCACATGAGTAATGCCGAAAAACGATACTCTATATATTCTTCCGAATAATGTTTTTAAGCTAAATAAATCAAGGACTGCTGAGGTCGCCGGCAAATGGGCATGCATAAAACGGTAATTACTTTAAATTTCGATGACAGTCTGCAAAAATTTGGACGCAGGTGTAACTTTCTACCAATATATGTGGACAAGGGGATCTAAGACAACTCTGTTTAGTTAGGCCAGTAAAACTGCGAAATTCCTTTCAATCGATTTACTTCCATCAATAAGATAAAGTAGCCAATCTTATTCGCTGCATGTGGTGTTCAAAAAACGCCTTTTGGAATACGCAGGAGGAGTGAGAGGTAGGAGGTGGTGTTCAAAAAAAATCAGTCATCGGTAAAAAGGTTGGCAAGGCGGCTTATCGAATAATGGAATCGAGGTACCTTATGGTGTAGGTTAATTCTGCATTAACGGCAACTCCGTTAATCTTTGCCGGGGTCCACGATTTCTGTGTAGATTTCACAAAGTCAACAAAATCTTCACCAAAGGATTCAACAATTGGATTATCAACGACCACGCGCTCGATTTTCCCCTCGCGTGTCACCACGAAACGTGCAATGAAAGTATTCTTGCGATTAATCCCGTAATTATTCGCCACATGCTCATCCACGGCTTTCATAAAGGAGACGTTTTTGCGGTAGCGGGGAGTAACATGCGTATCTGCACGGTAAACCGTTTCACCGTTTAGTGGTTTGACAGTGTCGGGTATTTTGCGAAGGTTCCACTTTTCTTCAGCAACGAGTTTGAACCTTCGAAAACCTTTCAACGAAAAAATAAACACACTATCAGTAAGTTCTTCGATAACATAGGTATCGTAGCCGAGCGTTAGATTTTTTCCGTCTACATTCCAGTCAAAGACTTTATCATCCCAGGCGGGATAAAAGCTGACATTCACCTTATTCCTATCAAATGTATAGCGTATGTACATGGTGTCAGGATCTAAAGGTGAGCAGGATAGATTTTCTATTTCTATCTTTATCCAGGCCCGCTGAATGGTTTTGGAAGGTTTTTGTGCCGACGTGAAAAAAGGAGCGATAGAGAGTATGCACAAGAGCGCTACTTTCATCAATGGTGTGTTTTGTCTGTAAAATAAATTGTTTGTTCCAGTGAATCAAGGAAAACATAATCATTACCGCATCCTTGAATTCTGTGTGCAGCTACAGCATAACAGGCTTATTGTTCATCGTGCTTGCCCGAATAATAGTTCTGCATTAGCGAGTTCCATTCTAGATTCCGCGTGTATCTGTTCAATACCTGCCAGCAGAAATATAATTAATAAGCAAATATTCATAGTGACCTCGCGAAGGTCGCGAATAATTTTTTAATTAGCCAAAATAAACAGACAGTTGTAAATATTCCACCAATTATACAGCTTCATTATTTGAAGATCAAATCCAGTAACGCATACAGGGGGTTCGTAATATTTAAATATAAGTTTTAAGAAGATTGACTTATTGATAATTACAAATGTTACTTATGCAAAATCACTTTTCTAATCCTTTGATTCCCACTATCAGCAACATATAGGTTACCATCTTTATCTATCGCGATGGCGCTGATATAACTGAATCTGGCTTCCTTCAGTGGGCCATCTTTGAACCCCTGTTCCATATTTCCTGCTAGCCTTGCTACGTATCCATCCCGGACTGTTCTGATGGCATGATTACTTTCTTCTGCTACGTATAAAGTCC
Organism: uncultured Chitinophagaceae bacterium; assembly: GCA_964387165.1. Lineage (GTDB taxonomy): Bacteria > Bacteroidota > Bacteroidia > Chitinophagales > Chitinophagaceae > Flavitalea. The sequence goes on from CAYLVR010000039.1 coordinate 8,357, forward strand.
CGTTAGCATCCAGAGTCAGCACCATCGGGCGGGCGAAAATTGCTTTAGCTGCTGGCCCGTTGAAATAGCCGTTGTCATGATTGCCTGCAAAGGTGGTTACATTGCCATTGTTATCGATCTTTCTGATCCTGTCGTTCAAATAATCACCCACCAGGAATTCTCCGGTTGGGGTAATGGCCAGCGATGTTATTCCTCGAAACTTCGCCTGATTGCCCGGACCATCAGCAAATCCATCAGAATATGGTCCTGCTACGAAATGACTGCTGGTCCCTCCGGCATTTATTTTAACGATGCCATCGTATCTGCTTAGGTACAGGTTATTTGCGGCATCACAGATAATATTATCAGCAGCATTCAGGGAATTATCTTCCGGATTAACTTCAGGAGGAGTTCCGATAATCCGGCTCACATATCCATTTTTGTCCAGTTTCCTGATACACCGGTTTGAGCTGATTAATAACTCACCATTAGTATTGAAGGCGAGTCCACGGATCATGAAAAATCGGGCATCCAAAGCACTGGCATCCAGGTATCCACTTTCATCTGAACCGGCTATGGTCGACACTAGTCCTCCTTTGTCAATTTTTCTGATTGCGGGAGTGCCGTCGCTCACGTACACATTTCCGTCGGAATCAAGAGCGAGACAATTGGGATAATTAAACCTGGCGGAAGCTCCCGGACCATCCTCGTATCCTATTTCGCCAGTACCTGCAATGGTAATCACTTCTCCCTCAAATAACTCAAACACGGGCCCTTCAATCACCTCATTGCCCCATTGTACACTAACTGGCCCGGTGGTAAATTGAGCCGGCGCCTTTACAATCAAAGAGTCTCCGGTAGAACGCAGCACAGTGGCTAACGATCCATTAAAGCGTACCTTATTACTATTGATTTGCAGAGCAAAGTTTTTTCCAACTATTGTTACAATTGATTCGTAGGTGCCTGAAGATGGTATAATAGTCTGAATAACGGGTTGTTCCCGTGCGGTTTCAATATCTTCCGTCGCTTTGTTGCAGGATATTAAATCCATGAGAACAATAGCAAAAAGAAGCAGTTTGTTAATTGTAGTGTAGCGCATAAGGTTATAACACCACAAGAAACAAAATAGAATCCGTTTTTACAAGGCGCTTCTATTCTTCCAGGAATCTTGCACTTAGTAAAATCATCTCTGGTGAAGTAAAACCATGAAGGATAAGGAGATTACCTTTCTAAAAGAGGTAACGAAGTATATTTAGATGGAAAGTGTGCTTTTTTTGGATTACGTTCAACAACGATATGGAAAGCAGGAAGTATGTTTTTTATGATGATTGATTATCGAGCCTAAGCTAAATGATAATACATCCGTTTGACGGTGTAACTCGCTTTTTTCCAAAAACCGGATTAGGAAGTCGATTTCTGATTAGAAATGGGCCAACGCAAATTCTCGTTGATGATTTATGTCATGTGGACGATAATTTCTTACAAATATTTCCCATCCCCCTGGTAACCGGCAACAGCGAAACATCCTTAGCTGATCCCAATTTAATTGTTTTAACAAAAACCCTGGCAAAAAGGATATTTGGTTCCGCTGAGGCAATTGGGAAAACGCTGTTGATTGATGATTGGGAACCCGTAACTGTCACTGCTATTGTCGAAGATATACCTGCGAATTCTCATTTCATGTTTGAAGCATTAGTTCCAATAAAGAGGTTTATGAATCCCGTAAGCAACTCCCGATGGGATTGGTTCAGTTTTTATACATATATCAAACGAAGTAAAGGGTCAAATATTAATTTCGTCGATCAGGCGATAAACCAAGGCGTTGTTAAAGATAATCCAACAAATCGTAACAGATATTACAGCTAAAAGCTGGTAGATATCCATCTTAAATCTCACCTTAAGACAGAAATTAGGCCTAATAGTCAAATCGAATACATATATATATTCTAGTGTGGCATTTTTTGTTTTGCTGATAGCTTCAATTAATTATGTCAATCTAACCACAGGTGATTCGTTCTAAGGAAATTGGCTTACGGAAAGTGATAGGTGCATCTAAGAAGCTGATGGTGCAATTTCTTGTTGAATCTGTTGTTCTCGCTTTTTTAGCTTTTATACTGGCATTGTTATTATCAACGTCTTTGTTGCCAATTATGAATAATATTACTGGTAAAGAAATGAGGCTATTAAGTTTTGATAATGCCATTCTAATTATCCTTTTTTTACTTTGCTCGTTGTAGGTTGGATGAATTCGATCACCGAGAATAAGCATCAAATTAAGAGCAAAGAAATTTATTTGAGAAAGGGTTTAGTGGTGTTGCAATTCTTTGTTGCTATTTCCTTAGTTATATCAACTGTTGTTATTATTCGGCAGGTAAACCTTTTTAAGGACTCAACGTTGGGATTCAATAAAGAAAATATGATTGTTGTGTCTGATGCCTTTTATTTAAGTAAAAGTCAGGTTCAATTCTTTAAAACGGATGCAATGGTATACCGGGGGTGAAAAAGATTTCCACGTCGGACGGGTATTTGGGAAAACAGTTCTGGTCGAAGGATGTGAAATCTATTGCCTCGAATCAATATTCAGCGATTAACTATCTTTCGGTTGATGAGGACTTCCTTAATGCACTTGACATCAGAATCAAAAAGGGTAGAAACTTTTCAAAAGATTATGTGTCAGATACGATGGCAAATATTATTCTCAATGAACGTGCTGTTCGAGAGCTTAATCTCTCTGAACCGGTGCTAGGGCAAAAGATTATTTGGAATTTGGATGCTGAAACCGGTGAGATTGTCTATAAAACTGTGGTGGAAATTGTCTATGACTTCAATTTTAGTACATTGCAAACTTCTATTCAGCCTTTTGCATTTGTGCACAATCCGAAGAGGCAGTGGAACTTTGTGATAAAACTTCATGATGAAAAAGTAGAACAAACTATAGGTCGCATCAAGGATGTTTGGGATAAAAATATGTCTTCTCGTCCATTTCAGTATACGTTTCTCGATCAAAGTCTGGATCTTTTATACCTTTCAGAAACGAACTTTCAACAATTATTTAAATATCTCACAGCTATCGCGATCATCATTGCCTGTTTGGGATTATTTGGACTTTCTTCTTTACTCATAGATTTAAAAGCGAAAGAAATTGCAATCAGAAAAGTTTTGGGAGCTTCGATATACAGGATTGCTGTCAAACTAGCACGAGAATATATTGGATTAGTCTTAATTTCATTTTTGCTATCATTCCCTTTTTCTTATGTCTAATTGGCTGCAAAACTTCGCGTATCGTGTTCATATGGGACTTTCTATTTTTATAGTTGCATTTATTTCCACAATTTCTTTTTTAGTGATCACTATTGGTTATAAAGTGTTTTTAGCTGCTACAAGCAATCCCAGTAAAGCTTTAAAGCAGAATTAATGTTTGAATGCCCTTAATTTCCATTCTTTCCCCATCACTCATCTGCACGGCTAACGCATGAACCACCAAGTCTAATTGATCCAGGTTGTTGATGCTTTCATTCATCGGGAGGGTTAAGGAACAGAGTAATAAAATACTTTGGGTGGTAGACGAAACTGCCATAGTATTGGAGAAGGAAAAAGAAAAGCAGAAAGTTATTCCGCAAAAAGTGAAAGTGTCCTGATGATCTCGTTGGTAATGTAATTTTTGCTCAGGCAAACTAGTGAACACCGGAGACTGATCAGGCGGAAGGATTAATGAAGCTGACTGTATTAAATATCTTAGATATTTTAACCCTCGTCGTTTTTACAATTATGGTAGTCATGGCGATTGTGACTATTTCCTTAACTGGTCCCTTGCTGTATTTAATAATACATCGAAGAAATGTTCGCTGTCTCAAACAATGATTTCAACAGCATTTTAATCATTCAACCATTTCTCTTTCTGATTATTGGTCAGGTTGCCGCCACAAACTATAGTAGCAACTGTTTTATTTTGAAACAATGAAGGGTTTTCTAAAATTGAAGCAACACCTGCTGCACCTGATGGTTCAGCGAGTATGCCAACTCTTTTAGATAACAGTTTCATGCACTGAATAATACTCTTATCATCAACAAGAATAGCATCATCAATTAGGCCATCCATATCAATTAAGGCCTATGGTATTGGAATTCTGACTGCAATTCCATCAGCTATTGTATTAGCCTTAGCATAATTTACTATTGTTACATTTCTCCATGAATCCACCATTGCGGATGCTCCTTTAGCCTGCACTGCTATTACTTTAGTTAATGGTTTGAAATACTTAATGACTCGTGCTATTCCGTTAAAGAGTGTACCATTTCCCAATGCTATTAATACTACATCGATATTACGGGGAATCTGAATTAGTTCAAGCCCAATCGTTGCTGCCCCTTTCAAGCTTTCAATATCAAGACTATCTTCAATAAATCGACCTTCAAAATATTTGGCTCTATTCTTAGCCTCTAGTTTAGCAGCATCAAAATCCTTTCCGTAAATAACCACCTCAGCACCCATTTCTCTAATCCTGTCTATCTTATAGTGATTAGCGTTCTCGCTCGCATATACGGTCAATTTTAATTGTCTTCTATAACATGAATATGCCATTGCTTGTCCAAAATTTCCAGCACTAGCGCAAAAAAACGTTCCTTGGGTTGTGCCTTTCGTACAAATACTTCTGCACCTCTGCCTTTAATTGATCCGACGGAATTTGATGTTTCATCCTTAACGATAATATTTACATTTAACAGGGTACTTAATGACTTATTTAAAGATTGAAATGAATTTTTAAAGACATCAGGAATAAGATTATGCGCCGAAATTACATTTTCGATAGCAAGCCTATATTTATTATCTTTCAAGATGTAAGGAATTTAAAGCTATTATTATTTTCAGCAATATAGATTTTAGCATGAAAAATCATAAGTTTGTATATAGCAAAGTTAAGTGCGGTTCTTTAAGGTATTTGGGGTGATTTCGTACAAAATCTTATAACTAAGTTGACAAACGTATATTAAGAGATGAGTACGCTTCCCTCTTCCGCACCAATCAATGTCAAGAGAAATCAAAGCTCACAAATCGTTAGATTTCGAGCTTTTTCATCGGCAATCCCAATCCTTCAAAAGATCAGTTCACTTAAAAAGTCTGGACAAAATAATTAAAGGTTACATAGAAATAATATCAGGACGTGCAATTATTACGATTCATATGGTTTGTCTTTTTTATTGAAGTAATGTTGCTGGTGTCATTGGTCAGCACGGCACAGGAATACATCTACAAAAATTATGGCGCGAAGGACGGATTGACTAACGCTCCAGTCTATCAAATGCTGCAGGATAAAGATGGTTTTTTATGGTTTGCAACAGGCTCAGGATTGAGCAGATTTGACGGAAAAAATGTCAAAAAATTTACAACGCTTGATGGTCTTCCCATTAACATGATTACTGGTATGTTCGAAGATTCGCAGGGCAGGATATGGTTGATAATACCTTACAAAAACACAATCTGCTATTATTACAAAGAAAAGATATACAATCAGGAGAACGATTCATTATTGCGAAAAATTAAACCCGACAATTATATACAGGCCGTTTCAGAAAACAAACGCAAAGAATTACTTCTTACTGATTCAAAAAAAATATACCATATCGATGAGCAAAATCGGGTAAGTCTAGTTGAACAGAAAATGTCAGAAACGGGTCCGGTATCGCATCTAAGGGCCAGAGAATGGGGTGACTTCCTGGTATGTTTTGGTGATCGCTTATATTCCACCGATACTAAAACATTCAGATATTTGCAGAACGTACCGAACGAGGAGAATTTGCATCATTTGGTTATAAATGATAAAGTAACCTGTTGGATGACTTTAAATACCCTTAATGTCAAATCATCTTATTACAAAAAATCATACAAACAATTTATTGGTTCGGTTAATACGATGCATTTACTCAGCGACTCTGTACTCTGCCTAAATACTACCCGCGGAACTATTTTATACAATCTGGTACAGCAAAAAATCGAAAAACATTTTTTGCCGAATGGTAATGTGAGCCACTTCCTGATCGATAATGAAGGAGGTTATTGGTTTTCCACTCTAAACGAAGGTGTATTCCGTCTTGGCTCACCCATTTTTAAAAGTATTGCCGGGCGAAATGCCGCAGGACAAAAACTGGGAGTTTATCAACTGCAAAAGTTTAATAACGAGATATGGGCCGCCTGTGACATGGGCAATCTATTAAAGATCAGCAATAATGAAAGCCGTTCTGTAACCTTAACAGTTGGCGGGGAAGAACTCGGCAGTCACCTTGTTTACTCAATAGCCGCAAAAGAAGACAGATTAGCAGCTGTCTGCGGCGAATATGTTTTTGCAAAAGGACGGGGTGATCGACTCACACACCAGCTTGGGTCCGGCAGTGGCAAATACTTAGCCTGGAAAAACGACAGGGAACTTATTGTTGCCTCTTCCCAGTGCCTTTACACCATGCAGATTGATGGAACTAAAAAGAACACTATACACTGGATGGGTAGAACAACCTGCTTGTATTATCGCAATGACTCAACCTGGTTTGGCACTTACAACGGATTATACCTCATGAAACCCGATGCCAGCATCATTTACCTGGGAAAAGATATTCCCCTGTTGCGTGAGCCCATTATGTTGATACACGAGGGTTTAGATGGCACAATATGGGTAGCCACTGCAGGCAGCGGTCTCCTGGGTTTACAAAACAACAGGGTCACCTGGCATTTCAGCAAGCACAATGGCTTGAACAGCGACCAGATCCGTTGCATTGGTATCGACTCGGGCTTTATATGGGCCGGAACCGAAAAAGATCTCAATAAAATTCCGTTACAACCGCATCCGGTAATCACACGATATCCTTATTCCGATGAGTTGAACTCCTTTTTTAATACCGTATTAGTGGACAAGAATATTATTTATGGCGGCACACCGGACGGCATCGTCTGGTTCGATAAAAAAGACACACTCCGCTCCTCGATGTGCAATCTAAAAGTACTGGGTGTACGCGTGAACGAAAAGGAAAAAGAGTTGCAACACAACTATTTTCTCCCTTATAGAAATAACAATATCAGTTTTAATTACGCAGCCATCTCTATGAAATCTGCCGGAAATATGGTGTATCATTACCGTTTAAGCGGACTAGATTCCAACTGGAAAACTACCACGCAAACTTCATTGGAGTTGATTTCGCTTCCGCCAGGTGAATACAAGTTTGAATTGTTTGCTGTTAACAAGTTTGATGTCAAAAGCCAGCCCTACATCGTGAACATAGTTGTGCAAACTCCTTTCTGGAGAAGTAATTGGTTCATGGTAAGCGCCCTTGTGCTAACTGCATTAATCGCCTGGTTTATTGGTACACTGCATAACCGGTCAATTATCCGGAAGGATAAGTTGCGCAGACAGGCCGAACAGCAATTACTGGATCTGGAACAAAAAGCACTACGCGCCCAGATGAATCCTCATTTCATATTTAACTGCCTGCATTCTATACAAAGCTTTATTCTTGACAATGATTCGGAAAAAGCAAATAAATACCTCAGTCAGTTTGCCAGCCTGATCAGGCAAACGCTCGAAAATTCGCTTCAGTCTTTTATTTTACTGGCCGAAGAGATCAAATACCTAAGCACTTATTTACAACTGGAACAAATGCGAAGCGAATCGAAATTTGAATACCGCATAGAAACCGAGGCTGGTCTGCCAACAGCTACCATATCGATACCTGTAATGGTGTTACAGCCTTTTGTTGAGAACGCCGTACGTCATGGAGTTCAGTCTGTAAATGACAGAACAGGGTTAATCAATATTCATTTTTCAACTAACGACCAGCAACTGGTCTGCCGGATTGAAGATAATGGCATTGGCCGGCAACAGGCGCAACTGCAAAGAAACAGCAGACCGGCCCCTTATCGTTCACGAGGGATGCAACTCACGTACGAACGTATTGAGCTGATCAATACAAATTCAGTCAAAAAGATAACTGTGGAAACAGTAGATAAATTTAATGAGTGCAATGAGCCCAGCGGAACGGATGTAATCATCAGGTTTCCTATTTTTACCGGCAAAGACACTCCCATATCATGATTACCTGTGTTATTATTGATGATGAACAGCAGAACATCTCTATTCTAAAAAAACTATTGGCAAAGTACTGTCCCGAGGTAAAGGTGACCGGTGAAGCCAGTTTTTCGGGAATTGCTTTGGAATTGATCAGAAAACAACAGCCACAGTTGGTATTCCTCGATGTGGAAATGCCCGATATGGACGCTTTTGAACTGCTTTCACAATTAAAGCCCGTCAATTTTGAATGTATATTGGTAACCGCTTTCGATCGCTATGCCTTAAAAGCCTTCGCCTATAACGCACTGCATTATCTGCTAAAACCTGTGGATATTGATGAGCTGCGGCTGGCCGTGCAGAAAGCCTCTGCACGCATCATGGAAACGGACATCAGTCGGCGAATCGATGATTTAAAAGGTCAGACAGAAAGCAACCAGATGACTAAGATCGCGTTACCCACATCCAATGGGCTTGTGTTCTATGCGATCGATGATATCGTTTGCTGTAGTGCCCGTAATACCTATACATTATTCGAATTTGTCAGAGACAAAGAACTTCTGGTATCTGGTACGCTGAAAGAGTTCGAAGAAAAGCTACCAGCTAGTATTTTCTGCCGCGTACACAATTCTTACCTGATCAATATGAATCACATCAGGCAATATATCAAGGGAAGAGGTGGCCGGGTGAAAATGATCAATGAGAAAATTATCGACGTTTCATTGCGCAAGCGTGATGAATTTTTAAGCCGCCTGCGATAATCCGGACTGAGCACTTACTCGCCAAAATACTACAATTACCAGGTATGTTTAGCACTTACTAGCTATCACCCCGAATCAGCCTGGCTTCACCTAACATTGTATTGTAACCTATCCAGGAAAACAATAATTATTGGAAAGTTTTCAGATTAACTAACCATTATTATTTCTTCCTGCGAATTTAAACCCTTAATTGTAGTGTTAGAATTTCTTTATGCTTACTTCCTCCTCAACTATCTCAAGAAAAAATAACTTTGATCTTATCCGACTTTTTGCAGCCTTACAAGTGGTTGTATGGCATTTAAATAAT
>CAYLVR010000039.1:17464-23149 GCA_964387165.1 uncultured Chitinophagaceae bacterium
GCTCCGGGAAAGTTCTTTTATGATGTAATAAAATACTTCCCGGGAGTGCCCATATTCTTTGTGCTAAGTGGCTTTTTAATATATTCATCTTTTGACAGGAACAAGGATTTAGTGCAATATTTTAAGAACCGGATACTTAGAATTTTTCCGGCACTGTGGGTAGCCTTTTTTATACTTTTTGGAATTATTTACTATTTCGGTTACGAAGCTGGATCTACGGTTGAACTGGTTAAATGGATAGCCTCTCAGTTAACGCTTTTCCAACAGTACACTCCCCCGGGCATAAATGCATACATCAATAATAACCCGAATCCCTCTCTTTGGACAATTCGTGTCGAATTTGGGTTTTATATTCTTGTGCCGGTATTCTTCTGGCTTGCAAGAAAAATAAAGTTTATCAGCATGACATCGCTAATAGTAATATTGATGATCCTGTCTTATGGCTTTAACTATTATTGTCTGCAGAATATTAAGCAGGGAAATATGGCTTTACATGATCTTCTGGATGACGATGTATTTCCTTTTTTGTTTTATTTCCTTGCCGGGGCGTTGTCATATTTATATTTCAACAAACTAAAACGATTTTATGTAGGTAAAGGTTTGTACTGGCTGGTATTATACCTGGTATATGTTTTTGTGATAAGTGTATATATGGGTTTGTATAATCAGGCGTATTTCGTAAATGTATATGGCTTGATAGGAGTACTTATATTATCTCAAACAGTAATTTCATTCGCTTTCACCAGACCCAATTTAAGCCATGACCTGCTTAGAGGAAATGATATATCCTACGGTGTGTATTTATATCACCTGATCATTGTTGGTATCTTTTTTAAAAATGGGTATTATGCTAGTAGTGGGGCTTTTCTGCCGATAATGTTACTTACGGTTGCGGTAGCGTATCTTTCGTGGATTTTTGTAGAAAAGCCAGCTCTTGCTTTAAAGAATGCCCAATGGCCTGGCTTTTTTCACTCGTCATACGTAAAATTAAAAAGGTATTTTAACAAGACGAATGAAGCGGCAGATGGGATACGCAGCAGAGTGCAAAGCGAAGAAGGAAGCAAAAAGCATGACGGTTTTTTGTCGACCGACTGATCAACCGCACGCCACTACTTATCGCTAACGCATTGCGCAACCTGTTTACAGAATTGCAAGGCTGCACTTACCAAGACTTCAGATATGCTATTTATCACTCCGCCAGTGCCTGAAAAATTCCTGCAAAAGGCAGAGTATTGGAAAATATACGTAGTAAAATAATAATAATAACAGATTGTTTTATTCTTTTGGTTTTTCAATATCATCATTATTAATTCCACGCTTGCTCTTTTTTATCCCCTCTTTTAAGCTGCCAAAATTATAAATGAAGTTTGCGTATATCCCCCGGACAACTAGTCGAATATCAGAATTTTGGATAAAACCCAATGTGTTTATTCGATCTATTGCATGCCTGTATTTTTGGAAAGGATTATAGATCTGTAATGTTACCGACGCTTTTTTCTCAAAAAAACTTTTAGTGGTAGCGAACATATTAAAGAAATTGGCGTTAGTATTTCCCTGCAGATTCATTGTGGGACCATTTCCAAACAGGCCTAAGGAAGTTCGAAAATTTTCATTAATAGCGTAAGAAAAAATTGCGGAGACATTTCCTTGAAATCCTTCATTGCTGTACATTTTACCATCAGACATACCCTCAATCCACAGATACGAAGCCCTGCCATTGAAATTAATATTAAATTTATTAGTGACCGGATAATTCACGTTGATATTCACCCCTAAATTGTCCGTCTTACCAATATTTTCGAAGCTGGACCTGCTGATAGAATCGGCTCCTAGCTCTAACACATTCTGGATGGTATTATCAGCAAAAGAATAATCCAAACTGAAGTTGATAAAACCTTTTTTGAAGCGCCTATAACTCAATTCAAAGTTATGAGTAAACACCGGAAGTAAATCCGGATTACCTGAAGTATAAATCAAAGGATTAGATTTATTTAGGAATGGATTTAATTGCATTATACCTGGTCGCTGTATGCGTTGTGTATATCCAAGGTTAACACTACTGGTTTCCATTTTACGCTGAATGATCGCGGATGGAATAAAGTTGATATAACTTTGCTTCCAGGTCCTGTCTGTTTTAATGAAGTTGGCATCAATATCTGTTAGCTCCAGGCGAACCCCCGCTTTAACCCCCCAGTTTTTCCATGCCCTGGAATAAGAATTATACAAGGCATAGACAGTTTGCAAATAATCAAATTGATCGGCTACTGTACTACCTGGTTTTAACTGCCCGTTTGTATCAAAGCTTTCAGAAATAAAATCACTATAATGATCTCTCATAATTGCCTTTACTCCTCCTTCTATGCTGACTTTTTTAACAGTCTGTGTATAGTCCAGTTGGACTGTCTGCTCTTGTGAACCGGATTTGTTTTTCTGACCTAAATCATCATTAATATAATTAAATCGGTCACTTATCAGATTATAGGTATTTTGATTATTATTTGATGAATTATAATTATAAGAGACTGTCAGGAATCTATCTTTATTTTTCTTAAAGCCCAGTTGATAATTAATTCCTATATCGGTTCCCTTAGCCCGTGACTCTTCATTGTTGTATAGTCTGTAAGATTGACTAAGACTATTATCCTGATCAAATATTCCAAAGAAACGGTCCCTGTTTTGATTATTGCTGTTCTCATTGAATGTTATATAGCCCGTCAGGGAATTCAGAGAATCGATATCATAACTTAACTCGATGTTGCCGCCTATAATGTTGCCCGAATTATGATTTATTCCTTCCTCCCGAAGCAGCGATTGAATTGGCTCAATTCCCACCCTGTAACTGTTGGAGGCTGAGGCCGGTAAATGTCTAAAATAACGAGCAAAGCTTCCGCTAACGCCAAGCTCACCTATTTTTGCAGTTGCATTGCCCCAAAAGCCTTTACCTAATAAAGTGTTACAGTAAGTCCCGATTGATCCTTTATACTTCTGATCAGTCTTTTTGTCAGTAATAATATTGATAATGCCGGCAAGCCCCTCGGCATCATATTTAGCAGAAGGCGTCGTAATAACTTCAATTCTCAGAATACTTGATGCTGGCATACTTCTCAGAATATCCCGTGGGCTCAACGCAACCATACTTGATGGCCTTCCGTTGATAAGTATTTTATAGTTAGAACCACCCTTTAGCAAAATATTATCTTCACCATCCAATGAAAGTAATGGAACCTTGCGCATCATGTCGAGCAGATTATTATTCTTACTATCAGGATCAGCGCGCATATCGTATGTTATTCGATCTATTTCCTGCTTTATAATTGGCCTGCTAGCAGTTACAACTACTTCTTTTAATTGACTACTTTGAGCAATCATTATTATAGTACCTAAGTCAATCAACTGGTTAGTGTTATCGGTAAGGTCAATAGAAATTGTTTTAGATTGGTATGCCACACCAATTATTGTTATTATATATTTCCCTGTAGCTAATTTTTCAAACAAGAAATTTCCATTCTCTTTTGTTAAAATACTTTTTACAGGTACAGATTGAACAGTTTCTAAGCTGACGGTTAAATAATCGATCGAGCTTTTTGAAATGGAATCTGCAACTATTCCTTTGATGGAATAATTAGACTGGGTTTCCTGCCCAAAGGCGCTGAATATTACGCTATAACAGACTACCATTGAGAGGATAAGCTTGATTTTCATATCAATATGACAGTACTATAATGCGGCTGAATTTATTTTTTCGGATAAAGAGGTGTATAACCTGAGCGGCCATCTTTGCGGATGAACACTACAAGAGCTTTCATAGGATTATGCTGATCGGGATTAATGGAAACAGAATGAATAACGTTTCTTTTCTCATGAAATATTTCACCGGTCCTGACAGTAAAAGGGTCCTTAAATTCCTGCCCAATCTGTAAAGTTCCTTCAAGTACTATCACAAATAAATCGCAATCATGACGATGTGAAATAGTATCTGATTGTCCGGGACCAAGTTCAAAGATGATTGTTTCAAATTTAAATTTAGCGAGTTCAGGATCAGATAAAAATGTGGAAAAAGGCTGGATCACCGGTGTTTTTATTGATGCGTGGGCACTATGCTGTGCATAAGATGAGTTTAATACGATACTAAAAAGAGCCAGGGTGATAATTTTTTTTGATGCGATTGCCGGGAGAATACTTTTCATGTGTAAATATTTTATACTTGATAATACGTAATAGTATGCCATAATCACAGGTGATTATTTATCAACTACTTGGATGAATCAGGGATAGCGAACGTGTGCGTTTTCGAACAAAAAGTGTACGCATATGGTACAGCGTTAGAAGGCTGGTGGAAATTTGCTGAAACCAACAGGGTATATTTTATTCAGCTCTCAGGCTTTTCACAGGATTCATTAATGCCACTTTAATTGATTGAAAACTTATTGTTATCAAGGCAATCGTTAACACAAAAAGGCTGGTCACGACAAACATCCACCATTCAATATTGATACGATAGGCAAAACCCTGCAGCCATCTATTCATCATGTACCAGGCCACTGGAGATGCTATCACAACCGCGATGAGAATGAGTGTTATAAAGTCTTTTGCAAGAATGCTGATAATGTTTAGAGAACTGGCACTATGTACTTTGCGAATGGCAATTTCTTTGGTTCGTTGCTGAGCCGTGAATATGGTCAGACCGAAAAGTCCCATGCAGGCAACAAAAAGAGTTAATCCGGCAAAAATACTGAGAAGCTCGCCTGTTTTCTGCTCTGCACGATATGTCTGGTTAAAGCGATCGTCCATAAAAGAATATGACAGCGGTTCATCTCCCGTCCATTTGCTCTTTATGAAGTTTAGTACACCATTTATATCAGTCGTTTTCATTTTGACGATCATCGTACCGCTCGTGCCTCCCAGAACCATCACCATCGGGGTAATTCGCTTTTTTAATGAATTGAAATGGAAATCTTCTACCACTCCGATTATCCGATAGGTGATCTCCTTTCCATCGGGATTTAAATGATCGGTTAACGTGTTCCCAACAGCCTGCTTACCCCATCCAAAAGCTTCAGCTGCTGTTTCATTGATGATGGCTGATGTGGAATCCATATATTCGGCCGAGAAATTTCTTCCTGCAATTAATTTGATCCCAAGGGTATTCAAATAAGCAGTATCAACAACATATAAGGGCGTGGTAACGATTCGTCCTACTGTATCCTTGGGGTAAGCTGTAAAGGCATTTAAAGTATTATTGTTTGTAGGAAGAAATGAGGCAGTGCTGACACTCTGAATGGCTACATTTTTAAGAAGCTCATGACGGAATGCTTCCTGCCTGTTTTCAAGGCCCCACGTATTTTCCAGCACCAACACTTGTTCTTTATCAAAGCCTAATTTCTTATTTTGAATAAAGGACAATTGCTTGTAAACAACGGTGATGCTGATGATCAGTATCACTGTTGCAATGAACTGAAAAATGACCAACCCACTTCTCATAGCCACACTACTTTTGCCTGCAGAAAGCTTTCCTTTCATGACAGCAACTGGCTTAAATGAGGAAAGAAAAAACGCGGGATAACTTCCTGCCAAAGTACCGACGAAAAGGCCAAACAGGAATAAACCCGGGAGCAGCCATGGGTTGGAAATCAAACTTAAAGGGTTTAACCGCGTTTCAGCTATGTTGTTAAATATCGGTACCGA
>CAYLVR010000039.1:23159-23559 GCA_964387165.1 uncultured Chitinophagaceae bacterium
ACAAAAACTACGGCCACAATTAATGAGATGAATGTAATTAGAATCGACTCCAACAAAAATTGTCTGATCAGTTCTCTTTGGAGAGCGCCAAGCACTTTCCGAACGCCAACTTCCCTGGCCCGCTTTGACGCGCCAGCGGTCGAAAGGTTTATAAAATTGATACAGGCGATGAGCAGCATGAAAAAAGCAATGGCCCCAAAAATATAGACGTAGCGAATATCTCCAGAGGGGCTTAAATCATTATTGAGGTCGGAATACAAATGAATATCTGTAAGCGGCTGAAGGAATAGTCCGACGCTGTTTCCTTTCTCAAGAAACTGATGGTAATTGATTCCAAAAGACGCCTGGATATTAGGCCCCATGTATTTTTCTGCCATCTGCGGCAGTTTCTTTTCGAGAT
>CAYLVR010000040.1:0-22689 GCA_964387165.1 uncultured Chitinophagaceae bacterium
ATGGCTTGCATGCCGTTTTACTGCCAAAAAATAATTACACGGTACTGTACATTGTGCCCGATCCCCACCACCTGCTAAAGCTGGCAGAAGGGCACCCCGGGTTTGATCATTTAATGAAGCTGCAGGATGTGCAAAGCCGTGATGGGGCTATGTTGCAGGGATGCCGATATCCGTACCGCGTATCCCGGATCATTAAAACCATGGAGTTGGGCAATAACGATGATCCGGTATCGCTCGATCTTGCGTTGAGGCGTTATATGCTTGAGATACTGGACTTGTATCACACGCTGTCAAAAACGACGGGTTTGCAGCTGCGCTCGGCCACCAGCGAGGAAAAAGCCTATTCAGTGCGCGACTATATTTTATTGAATATTGATAATTACGATCTTGGCGGACTAACCGAGCTGGCAGCCCGGTTTAATATAACTCCTAAAACGCTCACCCGGAATTTTAAAAAGCTGTTTGGTAAAACCGTTCCGGAACTGATCAGGCATGAGCGGCTGGAAAAAGGATATGTGCTGTTGGCCCAAAGCAGGCTGACGGTGCAGGAAATAGCAGAAAAAATTGGTTATGCCTATCCTGCGCATTTCAGTGAAGATTTTAAAGCCAGGTACGGTGTAACGCCAATGCAATTAAGAAATAATGTCCCAAAAGCGTAAGCCGGAATGTCCCGAAAACGTAAATGAAATCTGAATAAAAAGTGCAAATTTTACATTGTATTAATGCTACAGGTAAGAATCGTAGGAATTAGCATTAACATTCTCCGATGGCAATGCGCTGCATGCGCGTTAAACATATTTGTTGCAACAATATCCGGCCTGCGCGCTCACCGCGGGGAGCACAGCCCGGATGTAACCTACCATACTGTACAGGTGGTAAACTCCCGTGCCTTTTAGATTAGGAAACATTGCTTTACAGGACGCAACCTGTATCCCCGGCACTCCTGTGCCTAACCGCCTCCGTTGTAATAATACGGAAAAGGGACATAAAGGATCAGGCTGCATTCTGAAAAGATTGACCGGCACTATTTTCTTGATGGCGTATTCCGCCGTGGTTAGGGGGAATGCCTGCTGCCATTGTCTCACAAACTATAAAAGCAGGCAAATTGTTAATTATAAAACGTGTCAGTTATGTTCAAGATTAAAAGGTTAATAATACCAACATTCGCAGCTATTGTGACAATAGCAATGGTGCTTGGAACAAGCGCTTTTAAGAAAAGTCAAACTACAAGGCAAAGCAATATGTTCAGTGAAACCTTTTTCTTTGTTGGCGAAGATTTTACCGAAGCAGCTCTTAAAGAACCTTCAAACTGGCGAACGAATATGTCTCCAACACCTCAACATTGTGATGATCCTGAGAGTTTGCAGAGAATAACTTGCTCAATTACATTACCGGAGGGATACAGTGACAACAATCAGTTGGTCTCTTCAGTGGATATTGAAGCCAATACTTCGGGAAGTACTATCTCTGTATCCCAAGTACTTGATGGTTCAACAAATAAGCTTCAAAGTTCTACTATCGGAGATATCCCTGAATAATAAAATATCCCCGTTAAGGAACCAGAAAGAATAAGCTTCTGGTTCCTTATTAGTTCAGATTTATAAAGAGTTTTGGGGTATTGTAGCTTGCTCAATAATGTCAGCAGGCAAGGGCAAAGCAAAATAATTCGCGTTTGCTTGGAGTTGATAGCTCTGATTTGAAATTTCTCTTTTTAATGAGATGCCCAGATTTTCTTTATTTAACCGTTTGATGTCACACCAGCGGATTCCCCTGAACACCAACTCTTTTCTTCGTTCTGCAAGTATAATAGATAATGCATCCTGAATAGAGATTGCACTAAGAGGTATGAAAGTACTTGTTTCCCACCGATTCTCTAATAATGTATTTAGATCTGCCATTGCATCCTGAATATTTCCTAATCGTGCGTTGCACTCGGATCGTATGAGATAAATCTCATCTACTGCCAGTCCAGAAAAAAAATCACTTTTGCCAGTATATGACCCTTTAAAACGATAAAAATCACCGGAAGAACGGAAAAAAGCAGTTTTTCTTAAATCATTTAGAGAATAACTATCGTATAACAAAGTATCAATATTACCTATTAAGAATGCCCCCATATATATATTTATTTCAGTATAGAAAATCGTCTCTTTGTTGAATGCAGCAAATGGCCGAGAGGCGGTCACCGTCAGGTCGTTATAATTTAGCAAATCATTTTTTAAGGAAAGGCACATATCTGCGTATTTAAAAGCACTATCATACATTCGCATACTTAAGTATGTTCTCGCCAATAGTCCAAATGCGGCAGCCTTACTGGGTCTGTACGGATGAGTACTTATATCTGGCAATAAGGGGATAGATGCCTTAGCGTCCTGGATTACCTGATCATAACATTCCTGCACTGAAGCCCTTGTTGTCGGAATATTAAAATCAGAACTCATCCTAAGAGAGATTCCCAAATCAGTGCTTGAGGCGTTTTTATCAAATGCTTTCCCATAATTCCATGTCAAGAGTAAAAAATTATAGGCCCGATAGAATAATGCCGATCCTTTCACATTCATCAACTTGGAACTATTAGTATTATCCGGTTTAATTTTTTCAATCATCCCTAAGCAATAATTTGCGTTATAGATAGGGGCATACCCTCTTGACCAATCATTCTGAAAAAAATAATCCACAGGCTTCCAAATATAAAATTGTTGCTCCTGAAAAGGCAGCCTATCGTAATCACTTTGTAAAAGAAAATAATCATCGGCGGATGCCTCACCCAAAGCAGGCGTTAAATTTTTATTCATTACAAGGTCCGCATCATCCAGCAGGCCCTGTAAATCTTCAACTGTGACAGGAACAGTTATAGCGGTACTGGATTTTTTATCCAAATACTTTTTACATGCAGAAATTGTGACCACTCCAAATAAAAAGAGGATCATTATGACTCTTATGAAGAGAGACAGAAAAAGTGCATTATTTTTTGAAACCATAGTATAACATTTTAATTAAAAGGATAATAAAATAATCCAGGTAGTCATTTTAAATTCAGTCTCACCCCAATTGTAAATTGTTTCGAGGGGGCCAGCGTATTATTGTACTCTGGATCTATGCCGTATTTGTTCGCCTTCCAGAGTATCCCAAGATTAGCAGTATTTATGTATAATTCTAATAGATCTATATTGGCTTTTAATACGTCAGAGAAATTATAACTAAAATTCACGTATTGTAGACGAATATGATCTGCTTTAACAACATTAACTTCTGACAAAGAGTAAAACACATCCCTGTTTGAAAATTGGGGGTAGTTGGTATATACCATTGCCGGAACATTTGTGTTAACCTCGTCCCCAGGTTGTTTCCAGCGATTTTCGAACTCTTTATTACTACTTCCAAAATTGTAGAGAGATGAATAGGACAGGGATGGCTTAACAACAAAATATCCCATCTTATATGACACATTAAATGAGAAATGGAATCCTTTCCAGCTGAATTCATTGATCAAAGAACCCCAATATTTGGGGGAGGAAGTACCAACAAAGACTATATTTCCTCCATCAATCCCCTTGTTTCTTGCTTCATTAAATATATTCTGAAAATCCGTGCTCAGTTCTTTATTTAGGTATCCCTGTGGGTCGCCAGAAGTGTTAAGACCGCCCCATTTATATGCTACGATTGAATACAAAGGTTTTCCGACAACAGGTGTAATGGCAGAAGTGCCCAGGAATGAGCTTATATCTTTAGAAGAATTCGTATAATAAGCGGTAGTTTTATTTGCATTGAAGCTGAATAAGATTTGCGAACCCCATTTTATTGTACGATCAATGTTCTTTGTTATTATTGACGCATCAATTCCCTTTCCGGATATGTTCGCCACATTTCGGGTAAGATAGTTTGATTGCCCCCAGGTTGTATAATCAAAGGGGGCCTCTCCATACAAATCAAAACCGCGTTTAGTATAGTAATCGATTGTCCCGGAAATAGTTTGATTTTTGAAGGAGAAATCCAAACCAATATTCAATTGCTTTGATTTTTCCCACCTCAAGGAAGGATTGTTGAGAGTACTAATCCTGCGAACCGGATAACCCGTTACAACATTAGCCAATGAGCCTGAAATCGGTAATGGGGTTCTGCTAACATCAATGTTCCCGCCAAGTCCAAGGGTTGCTCTGGCTCTTAATACAGGCAACCATTTCACACGATAAAACGGTTCATCCGACGTTGCCCACCTCAAACCGGTTGACCATAAAGGATTCCATTTGTCATTTGTACTAAGTCCAAATACATTTGATGCGTCTTTTCTGGCACTTAGTGAAAAAGTATAGCGCTGTTTATAAGCAAAAGCTGTATTTGAATATACGCTAACAAACCGGTTTGTTATATTGGCATCTATTCGTGGAGCGCCCGGTATATTACTTAAACTACCACGTAGAAAGGTGGGAAGTCGGGTGTGAAAATCAACAGCGCTAAATGAAAGGGGGTCTGCAATATATCCATATAACCTGGAATAATTTCCGCCTGATAGTACTTCTCTTGCTTCAAAACCTGCTATGGAATTAATGGAGAAGTTGTTCCATGACTGCGAATAATTTAATTGACTTCTAAAGTTTTGTGATTTTCGCTCCACGCTTTTAACTTCATATATATCCCCTGTAGGAATCTGATAGAGAGGCGGTGTTGATGGTTCTCCCAAAGCTGTAAACATGTTTATTAGGTCCCGGGTATAGTAACTTCCAATTCCCGCTAAATGCTCTTGGACATTATTTTGGATTTGGTGCTGATAGTTGATCTGGATTTGAAATTTATTAAAAATGCTGTAGTTTAACCCGATATTTAAAATTAACTCTCTCAGATTATTGGTTGTCTTATCATTTTCCCAATCGTTCAAAGGATAATACTTCCAGTCTAATAATTTTCCACCCCCGGCAGTATCTGTGTAGCCACCTCGCAATGACCGGTCTATTGATACCGGATTGCCTTTTTGATCTGTAAACGATAAATATGGCACTCGTTTATTCCCAACTGCTATTGAATTGTAAACCGGTGCGCCATCTGTCTCTTTGCTACTTGTGTAGTATATGCCGCCAGTTATTTTCAGAGTATGAATTGGGCTGTATGCGTTTTCAACTCTTAAATTTATCTTATCATACCTCCCTTTTAAATTGACAGCACTTTTATTATAGTTTCCCGACACCAACCATGCAATATTATCTCCACCGCCTCTCATGCTAAGTCCGTATTGCTGAACTATTCCTTTCTGATAAAAGTATCTGTCGTATTCGCGCCTACTATCATAAGTTTTCAATTTATCAATAAGTTGAGCAGAATCAAAAGATGATATTAGATTAGCTTTTCGTTTAAGCAGTATTTCATATACTGGCGTCAATGGCGGTCTGTTCAAACTTGCGGTATCAGTAAGTCTAAAGCCTTTGTTAAATAAATATTCTTCAACCTCTATAAAATCTGATGTGCTCATTTGAGACAATGAATAGAGATCAGGCTTATTAATTATCGTCGTATTTGCGCTAAACTCAATTTGAATTTTTTTGTTGAAATTGGTCTTCTTGGTATTAATTATGATAACTCCATTTGCCGCCCTTGCCCCCCATATTGATGTTGCCGCTGCATCTTTTAAGATTGTTATATTGTCAATATCATTAGGATTTATATTGTTAATATCGCCTTCCCAAATAAAATTGTCCACAACTATAAGAGGATCAACAGGCCCGTTAATAGTACTTAGCCCACGCACGCTAACATTTAGCCTTTTTTGAGCAGAAAGCTGTCTTGTATCAAAGGAAATTCCGGAAGAAACGTCCCGAAGCCTATCCAGTATATTTGGTGATGATTGCTGGTTTAAAGTTTTATTATCAATTTTTTCGAATGATCCTGTTGATCTCTCCTTTGGAACGACCTGATAACCTGTATTGACAACAGTTACTTCTTCCAATTGATTTATATTTTTGTGCAAAATCACTAAAAGAGGTTGATTTGAAACTTTAGATATACTAACTGCTTGAGTAGCAAACCCCACATAACTTATTATTATAGTTCCGCCGTTGAGTAGCGAAATCTGAAATTTGCCGGTTTTATCGGTAGCAGTTGAGTTGCTATTACCTTTGATAGCTACAGTAGCTCCTTCCAATGGTAAAAATGTAGAATCATCTACTACAATACCGGTAACAATAAGTGTATCATTCGGAATTTCTTGCTGTCCCTTCTGTATCATTGAAAATCCGCCTGTTTCCGGTTTTCGGGGGGTAAGTATGATGTTTTCATTAATAATTCTATAGTTAAACGGCTGTGCCTGGAAAAGAAGATTTAGAACGTTTGTCAGAACCTCCCGGTCCACGGAGATACTTACAGGTTTTGCTTGCCTTAGCAAGCTATTGTCATACATTACCCTGTAAGAGGTTTGTTGTTTAATAATATCAAATGCCTTTTGAATGGGGGCATCTTTTAGATGCATCGTAATATAACCTGAATCAGGGCTGGCTTTGCTTTGCGAATATGTGATGAGGAACATTGCAGACAACAGGAAAGTCAATAGCCCGCTTCCTATCTGGCAAACAAATGCCTTAACCCTGCATGGATGCAGCGTTTGCTTGTTCATAAGCGATTACAGTTTTTGGGTTAAATAATGATCATTTTAATGACCGATATTTTATGGGGTATATGGTTTAATGGTGATCGTACTGCCGGTTATCAAAAAATCGGCAATACCGGTTAGCTCCATCATTTGTAATAATTTACTTGCCGGCACATTTCTTTTTATCTCACCGGTAAAAAATTTCTGCTCCCGGAAATTTGGGTCGTATACGATCCTTACATCGTACCACCGGGCAACCTGGTTCATTACTTCAGGCAATGGAGTTCCGTTAAAAATGAACAACCCGTTCTTCCAGGCAGTTACCGCTTCCATGTCAGCTTTAAATACCTGCGCGGTTGTTCCGTCTGTTCGCACCTGCTCGCCGGGCAGCAACAGGCGGGCATGGCTGCCTGCTGTAACTTTTACCCTGCCTTCAGCGAGTGTGGTTGAGCGGCTGCTATCTTCACGAGGATAAGTGTTTACATCAAAGGCTGTCCCTATAGCTTGTATTTCCATACGGTCGGCAACCACTATAAACGGTTTTTCTTTATTTTTTGCTATTTCAAAATAGGCCTCGCCTTCCAGCAGTTCTACCCTTCTTTCTGCCCCGGTAAACTGTACCGGGTAGCGCAGGGAGGTAGCGGCGTTTAGCCATATTTTTGTGCCGTCTTCCAGCAACAACCTGTACTCCCCTGCATTGGGTATGCGAATGGTGTTATATGCCGGCACGTTAACGCCAGCCAGGACTTTGCTGTATAGTAAAGACCCATCCTGCATGCGTTGTACCGTGTTGCCATTTTCTGTAAATACACTATCCTTATCGGCATTCAATTGTACAACAGTGCCATTACTCAAAACCAGCTCCGCTTTGAGCATACCCGGCAGCACGTCGCCGCCATATTTACTGGTAAGGCTTTTTGCAGTAAGGGGGAGCTTGTTCATGGTGTGAACGAGCAATTGCCATGCTATCAGGGCCAGTACCAGCAGCGCTGCAACAGACTGCCACCATACTTTCCAGTGTTGCTTATGTATGGTGAGTGAATTTTTTGCAGCGATTTTATTTTCCGTACGCTGCCATCCTTCCGCAGGATCAGAAATGCCGAATCGCTCAATTTGGTATTCCAGTTCCCCGGCATTGCACAGCTCGTAGAACAATTTCCGGTTTTGATCGCTTGCTTTTAGCCAGTTGTTCAATTCTGTTCTTTCTGTTTTCGTTAGCTGACCCTTCAGATATTTCGTGATCAGGGATGCAGCACGCAAACTCCCAGCAATATTTTGTTTTGCCATTGTGTTACTTTAAGCAATTTGTCTTTCTTCCGGCTTTGAGAAATAGCAGTATAATAGTGAAAACAACAAAAAAGAAAAACCGGATACCCGGAAGCCCATATATTTTATAAATGCCGGATAAGAGAAAAAAGAAGTAGAGAGGAAATACCCAATTTTTTTTGTAGTGCATGTATGCCGTTGAGCTTATGCTTTTTTACAGTGTGTATGGATATATTGAGGTGTTCGGCAACTTTTTTACTGTCCCATCCTTCCACGTATAAAAGGCTCATCACCCTTCTTCGTTCAGGCGGCAGCTTTTGTAATTCGGCATATAATTTATGCAATACTTCCGTCCGCGTAATTTCGTTGAGAATAAAATCTTCTGAATCGTGCTGAGTCAAAAAAGCGAATTTATTTTTGTTCAGCATTTCTCTCTGTTGAGCTTTTAAAAAATTAAGGCTGGCATTTTTAACGGCAATGTAGAGCGCCGCCTTAATGTTTTTGTGTTTGCAGAAATCAGGCTGTTTTTCCCATAGTTTTATTAATGTGTCCTCCACTATGTCTTCAGCAGCAGCGATGTTCTTGATTATCCTATTCGAAAAAAAACAAAGCGCCCGGTAATGTTTTTTAAATACCTGTTTAAAATCAGGATCACCTGTGCTGGTATGTTCTTTTTGATCACCCATTAGCGTCTCCTTTGGCAAATCATGACAAAATGCTTTTTCTTGACCAGGGCGTTTTGAGATTTACGCCCAGTTTGTTTTGATAGTCAATTAATTAAGGTAGGATGCAACAAAATAACTGCCGTGCCTAAAGTTTGAGTATAAATACCATATTCCCTATCCGTTTTAGCACTTTTTAATTAATTTTACGGATAAAAAATTGCCTGAAGTGGTTGATCTACCCGGAAATAACACAATGAAAATATTAAGGGAGCTAAATAATTATACCCAGGAATACGTTGCCTCTTTTTTAGGTATTAATCAAAATAGTTATTATAGACTGGAATCTGGTCAAACCCGGCTTACGGTAGATAGAATGAAAAAGCTATCTGAATTATACGATGTAGAACCTGAAATCTTCCTATCTAATGCTGCTTCAATAGTACATTATAATAAAGGAATAGGTAGTAATAGTAACAGTGGCTATATTCAAACTTATAAGAACGGTATTTCTGAAGAGCAAAAAAAGTTGTATGAAAAGATAATAGCGGAAAAAGACACCCAGATCATACTATTGAATGAACAATTGAAAGAGTATAGAGAAAAGGAAAGACAATTATTGTTAATGATCGAAAAAATTTCAGCCAAAGTTTAAATGAAAATTATTATAGTATGGCAAACACTTATAACAAGTTATTGGGTTTACGAATATTCAAAAATTGGGATGAGAAAGATGTGGCTACAGAATTACAAATGACCGTTGAAGAGTATAAGGATTTAGAGTCGGGTAAAGAAGCAATAGGCATTGAAGTGGCAAAGAAGTTATCTGATTTGTATCATGTGCCTGTTGAATATTTTATGTCAAATGAAGTTTCGGTATTCCACTACAATCAGGGGACGGGGAGCAATAGTAATAGTGGGCTTATTCAAGCATATTATAACTATGGAGATAAACCAGGTAATACAGAAAGCCAATCAAAAAATCAATAGAGGTTAATTCTGTTACATCCAAAAACAGCTTTTCATGAAAAGAAATACTATGTAAAGAAGGCTATATTCATTTATTGACTCATCAGAAGATAAAAAGTGAAAGCTATTTATGTGCTTGCGTGAAATAACTCGCTAAAATGCGATTAATCCCCGGAGAACCGGGGATTGGCATTGATAACTGTCGTTATCAAGTGTACATGAGAAAACTGATCTGAAGAAATTTATTTACTGCTTAGAGGAAGCCATGTTCTTATGGAAGTGTTTCTACCAAAGCCTTGATCAATTTAATTTATACTCTTAGCCTTTTCAGTTAAAATGAAAACTTCAATTTCCTTTTCAGTTTGTATTAAATCAAGTCCATGATTTCGTAGGGCTACTAAAAGTGTGTTAGAATCAATTAAGGTATCCTTAGGAAGGTAAAAATCAATCGCATTTGTATAGCCGGTATTATCAATAACTAACTGGCTAAACCTTCTGTTTAAATAACTGACTAAAACTGATATAGGCGCATTTTTTAGATACCTTTCTTCCGTTTTTTCAAGCCTGTTTTCCCGAACTCCCCCTTTAGTAATAATTCTATCTTTTGTACTTGTTCGTATCAATGATAGGATCTTCATTTTTCTTTTTTCCACCCGACCATAATAATTTGTGTACCTATTGAAATCTGTAAGAACAGAATTATACAGGATCCTATAAGAGCCGGATGATATTATTTCATAGGTATAAATGTTTTTCTCGTATTTGTTTAACGAATTAAATTTTTCTCTGTCTAATATTAATTCTGATGAATCCTGTACGTTAATGATCATTTGTTTATTGCTAAAGCCTGGTATCAATTCGGTTGCTATTTTTTGATAAATTAAAAATATGGGCGTATTGGTAATAGTAAGCTCATGTTTTGCCGGTTCAAACTGCCGGATAGAAAATCTATTGGGTAGCCCCTCTATTCTTCCTCTTAATAATGTTGAGTAATGGCTAAGCTGATTGGGATTGAATTGAGGGTTTAAAAAGAGCGGCTTTGTTAAATCAAAATCCTTTTTATGCGGCATGTCTATATTGTTGCCTTTAATGGCCTGTTCAATATTATTGTCAGTAATTTGCCTCGAGGATGTGATCCCTATTACGTCTCCATTAGGGCTAATCCAAACATAATGTGGAACTGTAGCGTGAGGAAATAATTCTTCAAGCGTAGAATCCCTTATCGAAACAAGAAATTTGTACTGCTGACCATTCTCTTTTGCTCTTCTGTTAAATAGGGATACGATTTTTTCTTTTGTATCGTTCGTAGTCCAACTGTTGACTAATATCAGTTGAAAGTCATTCTTGTATTTGGCTTGTAAGGCATCCAGATGGCGAAATTGGGCTATACATGAACCGCACCACGTTGCCCAAAAATCCAGGATCACCAATTTACCTTTAAAATCTGATAGCCGTGCGGTTTTGGAATGGTAATTAATGAGGTTGGTAAACTTAATATCCGGCATAGCATCGCCTATGCTAAGCGGGCGAATATGTGGCGGATCGTTTTGCTGGCAGAAGCCAGGAACAGCAAGGCAAAGAATAGCCAGGCCAAACAATAAATTTTTCATTGAACACAACTTGATTAAATAATGGAATTACTTAAAAACCACTATTTTTCAAGCCTGGAAGAAGAAAACTGCTTGCGACAAAGTACATTTATTTAAAAATATTATTCAACAACTTTTGGTTATATATATGGACTTTTAGTTTTAAATTCGGGAAAAATCAACAGATCCTTATGGAAGAATCATTGACAAGCGATACCAAACTGAGAATGCTGCGCATTGGCAGGAAATGGTCGCAGGAACAGGTCGCCGATAGAATTGGCATAACACAAGCTGCCTATGCTAAACTGGAATGTGGTAAAACCAGATTGACTATTGATCGTGCTAAACAATTGGCGGATGTATATAAAGTTGAGCCAGAGTATTTTTTTTCAACAGAAAAGGTTGTAAATAATAATATAGGCGAGAATAGCAATAGTAATGCAGGATATATTACAACGTATAATAACGCAGTAATTCCCAATGAATCATTTAAAAAAATGATTGAGGAACACTCGGAGACGTTAAAAATATTAAAATCGGAAATTTCTGACGCAAAAAAAGAAAGAGAAAAGTTTTTAAGCTTATTGGAGAAATTAACTCAAAAATACCAATAGCTATTGAGTGTAGTTCTCTGTTACTCATGTAAAACAATTTTTTTCACTTCTCCCTTTGAATAGATAGAAGTTTCAGAAGTAATTTTGTTCCAAAAGAAATAATACTTTTCTGTTTGGCCAATATAATTTAAAGTGTCTGTAGAAGCTACTGAGGTACCCTCTGTTAAATATATTTCTATTTTATCCCGAATCCTATTCTTATTAATTCTGTTGTAGAGGAAAACGTTCTTTACCCATAAGGAAAGAATTAGGACAAAAAAAGAAACAGCTATAATCGTAATTAACTTGACTTTGAGTCCATTCTTTATGTCAGTAAACCAGAATTCCTGGAAAGGAGTAACTAATATAAAAAGGATACAAGAATACATCCAAAAATTTAATCCTAAAAAATCGTATATCAAGTTAATAGTCTGATTATTTGAAAAGATAAATCTGAGAAAGAAAGCTAACACAGTTAAAGAAAGGTTAGTAAAAAACCAAATTGTCGACTCTTTACTTAAAAGATACTGATTAAAAAGAATCCAATCACTAGGCAAATCCGCATTTGTGTTAATACTTTTTACTTGGTGGTCATAAACACCGCGAAAGAAAAATAGCCAACCTATAATCTGAAATATTAATACTAATAGGATTATCAATATTTTGTCCATTGCAAAAAATAAAACTTCTGAAATGGAGATATATTCATTGATAGGCACTCCAAATTTTCCATAATATAATTTCAGATCAATAAAACCTAATATTACTACAAAAAAATAGAGTATTCCGGCACCCTTTAAAATATTATCACTAATAGAGATCGGAATTTTAGTTCTATTCATTTATCTTCATTTTAAGGCCTTAAAATACAAAAATCCCGGGCAGGAATGCCCGGGATGTTGCTAACCTATGAAAAACACCAAAGAGGTGATATGATTATGATTTAGTATTTACTAAGATAAGAAGGGTTGGGAAGATTTAAATTGTAATAATATATAGAAAGAAATACCTCACCTCACATGAATTTTCTTCTCTTGAATGCTCTAATATCTTCCTGGCTTAATTCAAACCATTCTCCGTTTTTCCTTTTGCTTTTAAAACGGTTATGCCAATATGCTTCTATGCCAATTAAATCGTCTGTATTGATTGAGTGAATTACCTTAGAGGCTTCAGGGAGCTGTATAGACAACTCGTAATGTCTGCGGCCTATCGAATTTGACCGCCCTATTTTGTAATGTCTACCTGATTTCAGTAAATAAACCGCACCGGTAATTGGAGGATTCTCATTTTTCTTTCCCTCTAACTTATCTGGAAGTTGTAATGAAGAACATATATGAACTATGTCGGAGTATTCATCTTTGCTTTCACAAAATGCAAACAGCTTTTTAATGAGCGTTTCCTTATTTCCCACACGATTAAAAACATTTTTTCTACTGGTATGTGAAAACACATATCGATAGGGAAAAATATTATCGTAACAAGTACAAAGATGTTCTGAATTAAGCGTAATCAGCCTTTGACTTGCTTAACCACTTTTTCCAAATACAAAGTCAGAGACTTTTTATCTTTGATATAGCATTCCCACAAAACGATAACTTTCCAACCGGCGTTTACCAATAGATCAACATTTTTTGCGTCCCTGTCAATGTTTTTTTCGATTTTGCTTTTCCAATATTCAAGATTTGACTTAGGGAGGTCAGCATGACGGCATCCTTTGTGACCATGCCAAAAACAACCATGCACAAAAACAACAGCCTTGTATTTGGGCAAAACAATATCTGGCTTACCTGGCATTGCAGAAACATTC
Source organism: uncultured Chitinophagaceae bacterium (assembly GCA_964387165.1). Classification (GTDB taxonomy): domain Bacteria; phylum Bacteroidota; class Bacteroidia; order Chitinophagales; family Chitinophagaceae; genus Flavitalea. The sequence continues at coordinate 13,464 of CAYLVR010000040.1, forward strand.
TTTCGAAATCTAAAGCCGTTGCCAAATAAATATTTTCTTACGATTATCTCAGGCTTTGTGTCCTGTGATTTAACCGAAGACATTATTTTGCTCCTGACAATTTTGGAAAATGTGTCCACCACTGGTCAATTTGCTATTTTATCTACGCAATGTGTCAAATCACCTAATGCCACTAAAACATTCCTATTTGCTAACAAATAGGCAGCGCCGAAAAAATCATTGTTATAGTTGGATATGTGTTCGTCGTACTTTTCCTTCATCTTTCCGATAATAGATTCAACATTCTCACCTTGAATGAATAACCTATATCCATGATTCGCGCACTCGACAAAAGGTTTTCTATTATAATTCCAGACCTCGAATTTTTCTTTATATCCGATGTAAGAAGAACACTCATTGTCAATAAGAGATTGCCCTAATTTCTTCCCTGTGCTACAAGAGCATGTATAAAAAAAAGATTCCTTAAACAACTTTGTATTTATTGTTTCTGATATATAAGGCGTTACTCCACTGGCCAACAATTCGGTTTCAGATCCGTGTGAATATGCTAAGAAGGCAACTTTTCCATTAGCAGGAACTCTCAAGGAAATAGTTGCCTCGTTTAGTGCGTTGCTTTTAATATAGGTTGTAGTGATATTCTCATTCTCTATATTTTCTAAGTCTTGCAGGCATTCTGTATAAAAATCGCCCAATACTTCATCCTGTTCATCAATGGCAAGTATAGTGTTAATCATTGAACTTTCTCCTTGTTTCTCATTATCAATTCTATAGTAAGGTTGTTTACTTTTTTGACAAAATCTCGGCCTACACTAGTATCCATCCGTATCTCATGTAAAATTTGTTTTAGAGTATATTGATTAGTTTCTGTAATTAACACCGGTTTATCATCATCCAGATTATTTGCAATAAGCCAGTCCTCAATTGCAGCGTCAACTCTCATGTCAATGTTACTTACGGCTTCATCTATAAGTTTTATTATATCTGCGTAGTCATTAGTAAACTTTTCTAACTTGAATAAGTCTTTATTGATTAAAATTTTGAGTTCGTCTTCTGAGAAATCGGTTATGCTATTTGCGGAAATTAGAACAACGTAAACCAGAACTGTTTTTTCCCTAATTTTTTCAAACACTTTTAAGCCGGAAATATCATTTTTATCTTTAAAGTTTTTATCTAAAAGGACGACCATTTTTTTCCCTAAATTTTCCAAGACATATCTTAACCCTTCTTGGGAGTGCTTAAAAAAAATAACATTTGCATCAGAATATTTATCTCTTAACATTACAATCAGCGGGTAGCTTTCATCCATGTCATCATGTATGACTACAATTTTTGTCGGCAAAACTCCTGTACTTGTCATTTGTTAAAAGGTATTGTTATTTTAAAAGTAGCTCCTATGGGTTTAAACTCATTTTCTATAACCTCAACGCTCCCTTTTAAAGATTTAAGTATTGTATTAACGATATATAATCCCATGCCGGCACCACCTTGCTCAGCAGTTCTTGTATTGAATAATCCAAAAATCCATTCTTTATCTTCTTCCTGAATTCCATATCCATTATCTGAAAAAAATATTACAAATTTATCCGTATCTAAGAAGCCAGTGCATTTGATTTTCTTATCCTTTGAATCTTTTAACGCTTTAATAGAGTTAGACACGAGGTTTTGAAAAATGTCTTGAAATGCTTTCCGATTCGTTTCAATTATGAAATTATCCTTTATATCAATTTCTAAAGAAATGCCTTCAGAGGTAAACAATCCTTCATACTGATTTCTCAATAAATCTGTAATTAGTTCAGCAACGTCAAACTCTTCAAATGATTCGTCAATATTAGCAAAACTGAGCATAAAGTCGGTAACCGAAATGAGAGTGTTCATTTCATTATAGATGGATATTGCGTAAAGACTATAATATTTATCAAATTTTGGGTTGGGGTAGTTGTCTTTAATAAATTCGCCAAGGTGTTTAACTTTTGCAATAGAAGTTCTTACAGCGTGCGCCATCATTGAGGCATATTCTTGCATGGAAATAAGGCTATATAAGACTTTTTCCTTTCGCTCTACCTCCTTTTGATATTTCTTTTGCTCAGACACGCTTTTATTTATTATGTCGTGAGCTTCTTTAGTTCGTGTACGCAGTGTAGTTACTAAACGGCTAATTTCTGGGTTTTCAATTTTCTCAGCTTCGGTTACAAACTGATTCAATTCTCTTTCAAACTCTTTTATGTCCCTGCCTGCATCAATTAATTCATTTTCAACTTTTGATCTTTTAGATGATCGCTCATAGATTTTTAAATCCTCAAAAGCCTTTAATTGTCTTAATATAAACTCTTTAAGTAAACTATATTCTTCGTTTGCAGAGAAATCTTGTCTATTGGTAGCATCAATTATTCGATAGTTTTTTTCCTTTGTTATATCTACTACGCCAATTACTTCTCTTGTTCCTATTGTGTCAAATGTTCCACGCCATCTTCTTTTATCTATACCCAAAATATCCCTTCTCTTATCGGTGTCAGCTTCATACTCTGCAAATGGAGTAGTAATTACACCATCCCTATATATTTTTATGCCGTCAATTCTTGTATCATCATTTTTATATGCTGCATTATATCTTTTTTTCGCCGCTTCATTGAAATAAAATAATTTGATCTTTACTGGCCCAAATTTCTGAATAGGAATTTCCCTTTTTTCAATAATTCCCGCTTCAGCATTAAAAAAAAGCGTTTCTTGAATATTTCTTGATTCATCATAAGTTATTTCAGCATGATGTGAGTAATATTTTATTGGTTCTGGCTTTACTTGCTTACTTGAAAATTCTGCAACCTCATTAGATTTTATCCAAATATTGAAAGGTGGATTTATTGGATAGAATGGAGATATTAATTTTGATAGCTCTTTGTTTAGTCGTTCAATATCGTTAACTGTCCATATTTCGGAGACTTTTGTAATTGTTATTATCGTTCCGTGTTCATGCTCGCTTCCCTTTTCATAGAAATATTGGTTCTCGATCTCTGTGAATAAAGAAAGCTGCCGAGTGGAAGAGTTTTCTGAATTCTTAGCTACTTGTTCATACTCATCCCAATTTATTTTCACGATAAGCCAGTTTTTTGCCCCCCTTTCTTTGGTCTTAATCTCAACTCTTTCTCCTAATTTGTCAACGGCAAATCTTCCAATGCCCTTTTCTCCAACAAACTTTCTATTAAAAGGAGCATCAGAATATTGTTTGGTTCGTTTGCTGTTTGTGCCAACAACCATCCATTTATCTTTTATGTCATCAAAAGACATTCCAATACCATTGTCTAAAATAATTATCTTGCCCTCATTCGACAGAGTACCTACATTCTCAAAAAGCACTTGCGCTTCTGTAGAATTTGCATCGTAACAGTTTTTGACCAATTCATAGACAGCAGTAATCCTATCGGTTATTAGATCCCTACCCAATAATCTGAAAGTATTGACGTCGAATCGCCACTTGAGTACATCCTCGGACTTATTATTCGCTGATTTTCCCAATGTGTTTCTTTATACTTTTAGCAATTGTTTTTCCCAATAATACTGGCACTGCGTTTCCAATATGTTTCGCTAACGTACCTACATTAATTTCTTCGTCTGGATTAATAAAATCGTATTTTTTTGGAAAAGACTGTATTATCGCGGCTTCTCTAAGTGAAATAGCTCTATCCTGTTCCGGGTGTCCGAATCTTCCATTGTTGAGACCAATACAATAAGTGGTAATTGTTGGAGCTACGTCATCCCATTTCATTCTGCCGTAAACACTTTTGTATAATTCACCACTAGCCTTTTTATGGCAATCTAATCTCAACGACTCATCCCAGTCTCGCCAGCTTCCTCCTTCTGTTGTCGCCTGTATTCTTTTAATACTTAAACCTGTTAGTTTTCTGGCGCGGTGAAGTTTATCTTTTGAATAAACTTCTCCGTCTTTAATAGGAGGTAAATTACCTATGGCGTCACGAACTGTTACTATTTTATTATTAGTATGTGTGGGTGGAATCAATTCTATTTTACTATGTAACGATCCTAATAAAACTAATCTTTTCCTTCTTTGCGGAACGCCGTAATCTTGAGCGTTGTGTATGCCATAGGAAACATGATATCCGCTTTTCTTTAACGAAGAAACAAAATCATCAAAGACCTTTCCGCCCTTGAAGTTTTTTAAGAGCGGAACATTTTCCATCGAAATTATTTCCGGCTTTACTTGTTCGATCAAACTTGAAAAGGAATATAGCAATTTCCATCTAACGTCATAAGCCTCTGGTTCACTCACTTTATTATTCCTGTTAAATATAGAGTAAGGCTGGCATGGGGCGCATCCGATTAATATTTTACGCTTGTCTTTCGGATAAAGTTTTAGTAATTCTGACGCCTTCAGGCTACCAATATCTTTATGAACGAACCTTGTTCCATTGTTTTTCTCAAACGCATATTGACATGATAGATCAAAGTCAACCCCGGCGGCTACGTTAAACCCTGCTTTAACAAAGCCGTGCGTCAGCCCTCCGACGCCGCAAAATAAATCAATTACTGAAAATTCATTAATCATCTGATTTTCTTTTTTGCTTTTGTAGCGATCAATTCCTGGGGATCAATATTTAGAACTTCTGCAACGCGAAATAAATTTTCTAATGATGACTGAGCTTCATTTGTACATCACTGGGAAATTGTAGTTCCATTTCTTGAAAGTTTCTCAGCCAACAATCTATTAGTCTTATTATTTTCAGTCAAAACAGCTTTTATCCTAATTCATTACTATTTTACCCATAATAATTTGCAAATTATGTAAAAAAACAGCTTCTTTTATGTTATTAAAAAATATAATATATTCAGTCCTTCTTCACCATCAACCCTTCTTTTCCAGGATCGTTCAATATCCGCTCCAATACGCATCTATTAATATCCTGCACATCTTGCTTCGTGAGCAGTTGAATAGTATTGTTGAAGTATCCCGCCCAGGCGGGACAGGCTGCAACAAAAGCCCAATAGAAATTCAACTGCCGGCTACCCAAATAATACACTACTCGAAGGAGCCCTGATTGAGCTTTTGTGCTACTGTCACTTCAACTGTGGGGCTCTGATGCGGGCATTAAGGAAATGAGCTTGGCCAAACCTATGGCAGGAAAAGCATTTGAAGGCTATCTATAAAACAGTTAAGCAAATTATACAGCTTTTCCCTACATTTATTTAGTTCAAATAAAGCATATATAATTGAGGGTGAATGTCCCGGCATTGTTTTAATCTTTTAATTGGAAATTAACTTATAAGTGAATAGTTTTGTATTGGAAATATGGGATGATGAAGGTGCTAAATGTACCTTTTATACAGTGCGATGGGATGAAGCCGACGATAATGAAACTGATAAGTTCTTTGCTAAATATGACGCTGTTCCTGAGCTGAAAAGCGAAGTTCAGCAACTGCTAAGTTTTGTGCTGGATAGTATAGGAGACGACCACGGGGCAATAGATACCTTGTTCAACAGGTTTGAACAGGAAGTGACCGGGTTACCCAATAAAGGCAAAGTAAATGTAAATGGTATCGCATTTCTTTATCCCAATTTCCCGTTAAGGCTATATGCATTGCGGATAAAGAACCGGAAAGACTTAGTAGTATTATTTAACGGAGGCGTTAAATCTGCCCAAACAAACCAGTCCAGCAAAGACCTTAACCTGAAATGGATTGAAGCGTGCCAGTTTGCCAGGCGAATTGAAGAAGCGCTGAGAGATAAAGAAATAATAATTGACGCTAAAAACCGAAAGCTGACAGCAGCGAACGGGGATAATGAAATTATTTTGTAAAAGAGCATTTTATGAGAAGCAAAGTTGCAAAGAAAATACAAAGCGAAACACCGGAAGAGTTGCGCATTTTTGTGCGCCAGTATACCGATATTGTGATAAGGATCAACGAGCTTATTAAGGCTAAAGGCTACACACAAAAAGACCTGGCCGAAAAGCTGAATAAGAGACCATCGGAAATCAATAAATGGCTTAAAGGCAATCATAATCTTACGCTTAAAACGATTGCTAAACTGGAGGCTCAGTTAGGGGAGCCGATCATTTATGTTAAGAAGGCTTCTTAATGTATTTGATATGTTTTTTTGGACAACCAATGTACATGTTATCCAGTTTAATGTTTATGGGTTGGTTGTAGTATCTCAATTTGTTGATGTATAAATTCTGTATTCTTTTCAATTACAAACCTTTTGCTTTTTTCTGTTACTTTTTTGCGGAAAAAAGTAACGCAAAAAGCCGCCCGAAATCGATTACGGCCCGATTTCGGGAAGGAGCCTTGATTGAGCTTTGGTACTACTGTGACTTCGGCTGTGGGAATGCTGCTGCGGGCGTGGGTATGAGTGGCGGATTAATTCATTTGCTCTTCCTTTGCGTGAAACAAGAAGGTGCTTCAATTGAGCTTTGTTGCTATTGTGAATCAGTTTAAATATCTCTTAGTATACATTTTTCCCTACTTTTATTCTATTATCAACCCGCGTAAAATGAAATACTGTTGTATAGTAATACAGTTTTTATGCTTCATTCCATTATTACATGCGCAGAGCGGCAACCTAACAGGTAAATGGATACTGGATAGGGTTGTGTATAAAGACGGACGACGCCTGGAAATCAACAATGATCAATATTCAAACAGTTTAGTTTGCTCGATCGGCGAAGGCTCTATTCGCATGAATGATCAAAAATTTGATGCATCAATCAGGTTTGGAAAAATTCAAACGCCCTATGTAACCTATAACTATCAAAGGGAAGGAGAATATTTATTGTTGTATGAGGATGGAAGTAATAAGGTCAGCCTGTTTCTGCGCCCGGAGGATTTTATCAAAAAATACCCGAAGTTTATTCCGGAAAAAATACGGGTAAACGGAGATTCGGTCACTATTGCAAATGAGCTCAGCGATTTTGAATTTAAAAATGACCTGGGCCTTGATGAGTTTATCAGGAAAAGAATGACAGACCGCCCTTCAAAAAGTTTCAAAAATCTGTATTTCAGGGCAACATTTGTTTTGACTAAAGATAACAGGGTTACAAACCGGCAGGTGTTAAACTCCATTTCGCCCGAGTACGACAGCGAATATCTAAATGCATTGAGCGCTGCTGAGCCGTTTTTCAGTAATCATACGGGAACAAATTTGCTGATCACAAAGGAGGTTCATCATTTGATGTTGTATAAATACCTGAAAGATCCTGAAGAGAAAAAATTGTACGATCTTCTTGATGCCGGTGATGGGCATTATTATCAAAATCAATTTGCTGAAGCGGTAAAGGCGTACAGTGACATAAGAAAGCTTTCTATCAGGAATAGTCGGTATAAGCTGACTATTAAACAGGCAATGATACGGTTAGGCATCGCCTACCTGGCATTGGGAAACAAGGAGCAGGCATGCACCACTTTTACGTCGGTTGGAGATCATACTGATTTTCAATTACGACATTATATCAACGACTTTTGTGATCCTGCGCCGAGACCAGATAAAAACCCATGAGTTGCGGAAGCCGATTGCATCAGTTATTGCTTGCCAAACCTGCCTTTTTAAATACACTTTTGGCAGGTAATAATTTTTATTAGTCGCCAAATCTATAGTTTTTTTGCTACTTTTGGTAGGTAATAAAAAGGAATGCAGCATACTATTATAGGCCGGACAGCAGAAATGAAAATACTGGGGCAGTTGCTGAAAAGCGATCGTCCCGAGCTGCTGGCCATCTACGGAAGAAGACGGGTAGGCAAAACTTACCTGATAAAAAATTATTATGCCGATCACCTGAAATTTGCCTGCAGTGGAGAATGCGGCGGCAGCCTGCGCACGCAGCTTGCCAATTTTCAGCAGCAACTGAACACCTGGTTCCCGGCAAACCGCCAGCTTCAGCCGCCCGCCAACTGGCAGCAGGCTTTTATTATGCTTCGTGAATGCCTTGATACGGTTAAAACGAAAGGTAAAAAAGTTATTTTTTTTGATGAGCTGCCCTGGCTCGACACTCCTAAATCGGGGTTTGTTTCTGCCTTTGGGTATTTCTGGAACATATATCTTTCTGACAGGCCGGATATACTCGCGGTAATATGTGGTTCTGCTGCTTCCTGGATGATCAAAAAGATAGTGAACAATAAGGGAGGATTGCATAACAGGATCACACAACGGATAAGGTTGCTGCCTTTTACCTTAAAGGAAACCAAAGATTACCTGCAATACAGGAATATCCGTTTCAGCGATTACCAGGTACTGCAACTGTACATGGTAACCGGGGGCATACCACATTACCTGAATGCCATTAAGCGGGGAGAAAGTTTGCACCAGGCAATCAATAATACCTGCTTTGCGCCTAACGGCCTGCTGGCAGATGAATTTCAAAACCTGTATGCAGCGCTGTTCACTAATTATGAAAAGCACGTGCATGTGATACAGTCCCTGGCTAAAAAAAATAAGGGATTGACCAGGAATGAACTGCTGACCACCGGGGATCTAATGACAGGAGGCGGCCTTACTGCTGTACTTGAAGAATTGACGGAAAGCGGCTTTGTAGAAAAAACGGAGCCTTTTGATAAAAAAAAGAAGGAAAGCCTTTATCGCCTGGTGGATGAGTTTTCGCTGTTTTATTTAAGGTTTATGAGGGGCAGCAGTAGTAAGAATGACTGGCTCACGATCAGTAAAACAGGAAAATATACATCGTGGTGCGGGTATGCTTTTGAAAATGTGTGCATGAAGCATATTCCGCAAATCAAAAAAGCGCTGGGTATATCGGGCATCAGTGTTGCTTATTGTTCCTGGTATCGTGCAGGCAGTAAAGGAACAGACGGCGCACAGATCGATCTTTTACTGGACCGGAGCGATAATACCATCCATATCTGCGAGATAAAATTCAATGTAAAGCAGTTTGTGATTGATAAGCGGTATAGCCAGCTATTGCAACAAAAAATAGCCGCTTTTCGGGAAAGCATTCCGCCCGCCAAGGGATTACTTTTAGCGTTTATAACTACTTATGGTGTGGCTGATAATGAATATAAGCTGCAGCTTGTGGATAACGAGATCAGGATGGGATCGTTGTTTGACGAGGCGTAAATGTGCACTCACGAATTCCATCGTCCCGCAGAATGCGGGATGATTTATGGATACAACAGGAATATAGCCATTAACTACAAGTCCGCTATTTTCTTCTGTGTTACTTTTTTGCGGAAAAAAGTAACACCCGCCTGAATGACTTCAGTCGGGCAG
>CAYLVR010000041.1:0-22544 GCA_964387165.1 uncultured Chitinophagaceae bacterium
GTTTTCGGATCCATTTCGGCCGAAGAGGCTTTTGGACCCAATCCTGCCGGGCGGTATAATTGTTTCTCTGCGCTGTTCCACCGGCGCCACGCGGTTGCCCTGCCCGATTTCCTCTCAAATAAAGGGGATTGGCTGCCGGCTTGTTAAGGTAGACATAGACCGTATCCCCTTTCAGGCGTTTTCTTTCAGGATAATTGTTTGTCTTTTTTTCCGCAAGCTGTTCTACTTGTTTATCTGATAATTTTTCAGACACAGGTTTCGGGTTACAAAAAAACTTTGGTACAAGGGTCGTAATTATTAATAGAATTACCAGTGTGATAATTCCTGTACGTTCCCCTTTAGTAAATGATAGATATTCCCTGCTCATCATATTCTTTAATTTGTAAGCAAGATAATATTATGCGATACCCGAAAACAAGGTTCTTTCCAGGAAGATTACGTTGAAAACACCAACTGGTCGTGTGCTAAATTAATTCCGTGAGGCAGTTCTACAGAAACCTCATCGTGTAAGCCCATCTGGTGACTTATATGAGTAAAATACGCCTGCTCAACATTTAATTCTTTTGACAGCGCAACTCCTTCTTTTAAATTAAAATGAGAAATATGTTTTTCTTTTCTTAATGTATTTACCGTAAGAATTCTCGATCCCTTTATTTTATCCATTTCTGCGGGTTCAATCCTGTTTGCATCAGTGATATAGGTAAAATCACCAAAACGAAATCCAAGCACCGGCATTTTTAAATGCCATACAGCAATCGGAATTATATCGATATCGCCCACGGTAAATGGTTCATTATCGATGGTGTTCATTTTTATTTCAGGAACGCCTGGATATTTTGTGTCAGCAAAAGCATAAGGAAATTCACGAATAAGCACAGCCTGTGTCATTTCATTTGCATAAACCTCCATTGGTTTGCCACTGAAAAAATTATAGGCGCGCACGTCATCGAGTCCCGCAACATGATCCTTATGCGGATGAGTAAATACTATAGCATCAAGACGTTTTACATTGGCACGCAGCATCTGGTAACGAAAATCGGGGCCTGCGTCGATGACTAAAGTTGTGTTAGCCGATTTAATCAGTATGCTTGATCTTAATCTTTTATCTTTTTTATTGGTAGAAGTACAAACCCTGCAGCCACAAGCAATCATTGGGATGCCGCCGCTGGTGCCGGTGCCTAAAAATTCAATGGATAATGAAGGATTGGCCATCAGGCTCTTTCGTGAATTTGCAGGAATATTTTACGACCATTTTCGCTTAATTCGTTGGGGTTTTCAATTAGTTTCGGGATAATATCCATCAGGGTATTAATGCGACCTTCCAGTTGAAGGAATTTATTCAGCACTACAACCTTCTTTTGTTCAAGTATGCAATACCCGCTCTGGAAAGTTCCCCGTTCGTAGCGGACAACATAGTTAATTTCTGAAATCAGATCTTCCAGTTTATCCAGCGTGTTCTGTGTGTATTTCATTGGTGTAAAGATACGAAAATCCCCCGGCTGCCTGCGGCTGCCTTGGTAACGATTTATTTTGAATGGAGAAGCAGCGGCCAGGCCCTACGCGTGCCCTGAAGCGTTAGCGCACGCAGCACACCCTTTTCAAAGGAGGGCAGTCATTTATTCGTCATCCGAATAACGGGAATGATCATTTCTTCCATACTCACTCCTCCATGTTGAAAGGTGTTACGATAATAGTTTACGTAATAGTTATAATTGTTAGGATAACAAAGGAAGATATCGCCTTTGGCAAATATATAGGACGAATTGACCGTAGGTACGGGTAATCCTGCCTCTTTGGGGTCGCGGAAAGCCAGCACGTCGCGGGCCTCGTAATTGAGGTTACGCCCATGTTTATATCGAAGATTTGTGGTGGTTTGTTTATCACCGATCACCTTAGCAGGAGATTTAACCCGCACACTTCCATGATCGGTGGCCAGTATCAGGTTAATTTTTTTATCGGCAATTTTCTTCAGCGCCTGATGAAGTGGTGAATGTTCAAACCAGCTTTTTGTTACTGAACGGTAACTTGCCTCATCACCGGCCAGTTCTTTCAATACTTCCATTTCGGTACGTGCATGACTAAGCATATCCACGAAATTGTACACGATCACATTCAGGTCATTATTCAATAAATTATGGATATTATTTACAAGATCCTGCCCTGCATGATAATTCACCACTTTAGTATATGAAAACTTTACATCTTCTTTTTTAAGCCTTTTTAACTGCATGCGAATAAATTCTTCTTCATGCAAATTCTTTCCTCCTTCATCATCATCATTTTTCCATTGTGATGGAAAATGTTTTTCAATATCTACCGGCATCATTCCGGCAAACAAGGCATTCCGGCAATATTGTGTGGCGGTGGGGAGGATACTATAAAAAGTTTCTTCTTCCTGGATCCTGAAACTTTCTGAAAATATAGGTTGAATCGCTTTCCACTGATCAAAACGCAGATTATCAAGCAATATAAAAAAGGTGGGGGTGCCTTTTTCTATATGCGGCAGCACTTTATATTTCATAAGTGAGTGCGACATGATTGGCGTATCGGCGTTTTTAGGATCCACCCATTTGGCATAATTCTTTGAAATAAACTTAAAGAACTCTGTATTTGCCTCAACTTTCTGTGCCTGCAGCACGTCAATCATCTCAGGGCTGTCGCTCTTTTCCATTTCCAGTTCCCAATAAATAAGTTTCTTATAAATATCCATCCACTCATTATAATTGGGATTATCATTCAACGCCATAAATAAGTTACGGAACTGCTGCTGATAGGCACTAGTTGTTTTTTCGGCAACAAGCCGCCTGTTGTCAATTATTTTTTTAAGGCTCAGCAGAACCTGGTTAGGATTAACGGGCTTAATTAAATAATCCGTGATCTGGCTGCCGATCGCATCATCCATCAGGTTCTCTGTTTCATTTTTTGTTATTAATACAACAGGGATCTGTGAATGAACCTCCTTAATTTTGGATAATGTTTCCAAACCGGTGATACCCGGCATCGATTCATCGAGCAGTACAACATCAACCGGATTATCTTTTAAAAAATCAATTGCATCGAAACCATTTGTAAGATCATTAACCTCGTAACCTTTATTTCTTAAGAATAAGATCTGAGATTGAAGACTTTCAATTTCATCATCAACCCAGAGAATTTTACCTAATGCCATATATGAATTTAATGGATTATATTGTTAACTAATGCACAATATCAAACGAAAAATAATCAACGATCCTGTTCATGGTTTTATTACCATCGATCATCCCCTTATACTCGAAATTATTGGTCATCCATATTATCAAAGACTGCGCCGCATTAACCAGATGGCCTTTGCGCACCTTGTTTACCCCGGCGCCATTCATACCCGTTTACATCATTCCCTTGGCGCATATCATTTAATGTGCAGCGCTCTTTCCGAACTAAAAAACAAGGGCATTGAAATTACGGCAGATGAAGAGTTGGGCGCCAAGATCGCGATTTTATTACATGATGCGGGCCACGGCCCGTTTTCGCATGCGCTTGAAAAAATACTGATCCCTGGCATTCATCATGAAACTCTTTCATTGCAAATGATGAAGATGCTGAACAAACAATTCGATAACAAACTGGATACTGCCATTAGTATATTTACAGGTAAATATCCCAAGCCGTTCTTACACCAGTTAATATCAGGACAGCTTGATGTTGACCGTCTGGATTATCTCACCCGCGACAGCTTTTTCACTGGTGTTTCTGAAGGAGTTATTGGCTACGACAGGATCATCAAGATGCTCTGTGTTCATAATGGGGAATTGATGGTGGAGGAAAAAGCTATTTATTCAATAGAAAAATTCCTGGTATCAAGGAGACTGATGTACTGGCAGGTGTACCTGCATAAGACAGTCTTATCTGCTGAAATGATGCTGGTGAACATAGTACGCCGTGCGAAATGGCTCATTAATAACGGGTTCGACCTGCATTCGGCCACTCCCGAATTTGATTTCTTTTTAAGCAGCGACCCAAAGCAGATGAGTGATCTCAGCCAGTTTGAAAAATTCTGCCGCCTGGATGATTATGACGTGATGACGACTATCAAAAACTGGATGCATCATAATGACAGGATCCTTTCCACGCTTTGTAAAATGCTTATTGACCGCCGTTTATTAAAAGTTAAATTAAGCGCCGAACCATTCGATACTGAATGGATCAGCACTTTGAGGAATCAAATTTGTAATAAATTAGATATCACAGAGAAAGAAGCTGAATATTTTATTTTTACAGGTGAGGCCGAGAATACCACTTACGACCCATTTGAAGAAAAGATAAACATTCTTTTTAAAGATGGAAGCGTGAAGAATATTTCGGAAGTTGATAACGCATTAATTCATCAAACTCTATCTGCCCCTGTGAAAAAATTCTATATTTGTTTTTTTAATTCATAAACTATGCAGTTTACAGCAGCGCAGATAGCCTTGATCATTGGTGCAGAAATAGAAGGCAACCCGGATGCGGCTGTAGATTCATTCGGAAAAATTGAGGAAGCTAAAAAAGGCCAGCTTGCTTTCCTCGCCAATCCCAAATACGAAGATTATCTATATAGTACCGGCGCTTCTATCATTATTCTAAATGAAGCGCAGGAACTGAGGCAGCCGGTAGATGCTACCTTATTAAGGGTGAAGGATGCCTATTCTGCCTTCGCAGTGTTATTATCTGCTTACCAGGCGATGGTTGCCCAGCAAATGACCGGCATCCAGGAACCCTCTTATATTTCAAAAACAGCCAGTATAGGGGAAAACGTGTTTGTTGGCGCCTTTGCATATATAGGCGACAATGTGAAGCTGGGTAAAAATGTAAAGGTTTACCCGGGCGCTTACCTGGGTAATAACGTGAAGGTGGGCGACAACTCGGTTATACATCCCGGTGTGCGTGTTTATCATGATTGTGTGGTGGGTAGCCAGGTGACTATTCATGCAGGAACAGTTATAGGCAGCGATGGTTTTGGCTTTGCCCCAATGGCAGATGGGAGTTTTAAAAAAGTTCCGCAGATTGGAAACGTAGTCATCGAAGACAATGTAGAAATAGGTGCCAACTCAACAATAGATCGTGCCACAATGGGTTCCACTTTAATAAAATCCGGAGCCAAACTGGATAACCTGATACAGGTGGCACACAACGTAGAAGTGGGACATAACACCGTCATCGCCGCACAGGCAGGGGTTAGTGGAAGTACCAAAATTGGAAACAATGTAATGATCGGCGGGCAGGCAGGAATTGTTGGGCACCTTCAGATCGCGGACAATACAAAGATCAACGCTCAAAGCGGTGTGAGTAAATCCATTAAAACGCCAAATACGGCAGTAACCGGTTCTCCGGCCTTCGATTACACCAGCGCATTACGCAGCCAGGCAATTAGCCGTAATCTTCCCGAGCTCGAGAAAAGGATCACCGAACTGGAAAACCTGGTAAAACAACTACTGCTCGAAAAGGTATCTTCTGGTAATTTTTAGTGTTTTAAATCCTGATACTCATCGATTTTAATCTTTTTTTGCCGTTACCAGCCACATAATAATCAGCATTTTATCCTGAAAGGTTACTATTTTCGTGGCCATGGAGAGAACACCCAACGGAGAATATTTTCAGCGTACAATAAAATCCGAGATCACTATTTCAGGCGCGGGTATCCATACCGGCCAGGCAGTAACCATGAGGCTCAAACCCTCAGAGCCTCACACAGGCATTTCATTTCAGAGGGTGGATCTTAAGAATAAACCAATCATCAAGGCCGATGTAGATAACGTTATAGAAACGAACAGAAGCACAACCCTGGAGGCCAATGGCGCGAGGGTAAGCACAATTGAACACCTGCTGGCATCACTGATTGGCATGCAGATAGATAACGTGCTCATCGAAATAGACGGCGAAGAAGTGCCTATTCTTGATGGAAGCGCAGAACCATTCGTAGTAGCGCTCGAAAAAGCAGGTACTATTCAGCAGGATGCAAGAAAAATATACTACAACATCGAGCATAATATCACCTTCATCGACGAAGAGAAAAAAGTGGAGATGGTGGCATTACCGTATCATGACTATCGCATCAATACATTAATTGATTTCAATTCGCCGGTACTTGGAACACAACATGCCGCATTAAAAAATATCACCGATTTTAATAAAGAGATCGCCCCCTGCCGCACATTTTCATTTTTTCATGAGCTGGAATGGTTGCTCGCAAATAATTTAATTAAAGGAGGTGATATTAATAATGCAATTGTTGTTGTCGACAAACCGGTTACCGACGACCAGGTTAAACGTATCTCCAAAGTATTCAATAAGCATGATGTAAAGGTTAGTGAAGAAGGAATATTGAATAATTTAAAACTGCGTTTTCCTAATGAACCCGCAAGACATAAATTATTAGATGTAGTGGGCGATCTTGCATTAGTTGGATTTCCTTTCAAGGCACATATTATTGCCAACAGGCCGGGACATGCTTCTAATGTCCGTTTTGCAAAAAAAATAAAGGAGCATATTAAAAAGTATAAACACAGGCAGGATGTTCCAAAATATGATCTTACAAAACCTCCTGTGCTGGATATTCACCAGATCGAAAATGTATTGCCTCATCGCTTCCCTTTTTTATTAGTTGATAAAGTAATTGAATTGACTGATAAACTTGTGGTGGCTATTAAGAATGTAACTTATAACGAACCGTTTTTCCAGGGACATTTCCCGGGCAACTGCGTAATGCCTGGAGTGTTACAGGTAGAAGCACTGGCTCAGGCCGGAGGTTTTTTAGCTATCCCAAGAGATACAGAAGATAAATATGACACCTATTTTCTCAAAATAGATAATGTCAAATTTAAACACAAGGTGGTTCCCGGAGACACACTGGTTCTTAAAATGGAACTGACTAATCCAATCAGAAGAGGTATCTGCGAAATGAAGGGTACCATATTTGTTGGCGATAAATTAGTAACAGAAGCCGACCTTGTTGCACAAATTGTAAAAAGACCTAAAGCCTGAGTATGATTAGTCCGCTTGCATATATTCATCCTAATGCAAAAATCGGGAACGGGGTTGTTATTGAACCGTTTGCTGTTATCAACGATAAAGTGAACATTGGAGATAATACCCATATAATGTCTCATGCAGTAATTGGAGAATACACCACGATAGGTACGCATTGCAAAATATTTCCCGGAGCCGTTGTTGGCGCCATCCCACAGGATCTTAAATATGTAGGAGAAGAATCAACAGTAGAAATTGGTGATTATACTACAATAAGAGAATATGTTACAGTTAACAGGGGAACGCAGGACCGTTGGAAAACTGTTTTGGGAAGTCATTGTTTATTAATGGCCTATTCGCATGTTGCCCATGATTGTATTTTAGGTGATTATGTAATATTGGGCAATGCTGTGCAACTCGCAGGGCATGTTACTGTTGATAATTATGCAATATTAAGTGGCATGGCCGGGGCGCACCAGTTTGCACATATTGGCGAGCACACCTATATTGCCGGGCACACCGTAATCCGTAAAGACGTCCCTCCATTTATTAAAGCAGCCCGTGAACCACTGAGCTATATGGGAATTAATATTGTGGGATTACAGCGCAGGGGATTTTCGAAAGAAAAAATTGCAGAGATATCTGATATTTACCATATTCTTTTTGTAGAGAAAAACACTACATCTGCTGCTATCAAGATCATTGAAAAGAATTTCGATGCGAGCCCGATACAAGAACAGATATTGAATTTTATAAGTTCTTCAAAAACGGGTATTATCAGGCGTCCATCTAAAACCGCCAATGATGCAGATTTCACTTTCTGATTGTGGCAAAAGATTTAATCGCGACTGGATATTCAGAAAATTCTCCAGGCAGTTTGATAAAGGAACACATTATGCGATAACAGGGCCAAATGGTTCAGGGAAATCGACGTTATTACAGTGCATTGCCGGAGCGGTTTCTTTAAGCGAAGGGGAAATTGAATATGAAAATACAGAGCCCGATAATGCATTTCGCAATCTATCTATCGCTACACCTTACCAGGAATTAATTGAAGAAATGACGCTAACTGAATTTTTATCTTTTCATCATAAATTCAAGCCATTTATTTCAAGCCTGAAAAGATCAGAAATAATTTCAATTATTGGTTTAGAAAGATCTTCGGACAAACAGATACGTTATTTTTCTTCGGGAATGAAACAACGCGTTAAACTCGCACAGGCTATTTTTTCTGCTACCCCATGTATATTGCTCGACGAACCCTCTACTAATTTAGACGTTGAAGGAATTGATTTATATCATCAATTAATTAATAATTATTGTGGTGAACGCATGGTGATTGTCAGCTCGAATGACAAACAGGAATATAGTTTCTGCAAAGAGATAATAAACATAATGAATTATAAGTAGACGAGGGTCGTGGCAGGTTATCTATGACTCGCTATCAGTAAATTCAGATCAGTATATTTCAGATCAAAACGCTGGCTTAAATGAAAATTAGTTAATGCTCCTTTAAATAAATAAATGCCGGAACGCAGGTGTACTTTGTGCCATATCAGATTTTCAAATCCTCCATTATCTCCTGCTTCAAGCAATAAAGGCATTAATACGCTGCTTATTGCCTGCGAGGCCGTGCGTGAAAATCCAGAAGGAATATTTGGTACACAATAATGAATTACACCATATTTCATGAATATAGGATGTTCATGTGTGGTAATTTCAGCTGTTTCAAAACATCCTCCCCTGTCAACACTTACATCAATAATTATAGATCCCGGGCGCATATTACTCACCATTTCTTCTGTGGCCACAACGGGTGTACGCCCCCCCTGCGCACCTAAAGCGCCCACAGCCACCTCGCATGTTTTTAATTGTTTTGCAAGAATGCGTGGTTCTATTACCGAGGTCCATAGCCTGTGGCCCACATTATTCTGTAATCTTTTCAGCCTGTACACGCTGTTATCAAAAACTTTCACTGATGCCCCAAGAGCAAGCGCTGCACGGGCGGCATACTCTCCCACTATCCCCGCGCCTATAATTATTACTTTAGTTGGGGGAATGCCCGAAATACCTCCCAGCAAAACTCCTTTCCCATGATTGGCCGATCCAAGATATTGTCCTGCTATCAGCATCACCGCGCTTCCTGCTATCTCACTCATACTTCTCACGATCGGGTAAGTACCGCTATCATCCTTTAAAGCTTCAAATGATATCCCTGTAATTCTCTTCTCCATCATTTTTTCCAGCAGTTCTGCTTTCATCACCGACATATGTATCGGTGAAAATATCTGCTGGTTCATCTGCAGGAAAGGAAGATCATCATCCACTACAGGTGCGGATTTGACCATGATGGGCGCCTTAAAAACTTCAGACTTATCATATACTATACGCGCGCCGGCCTCACTATAGTCTTTGTCACGAAAATGCGAGGCCTCGCCTGCATTATGTTCTATTACCACGTTATGGCCATTGCTCACCAGCACCCCTACGGCATCAGGAGTAAGCGCTATACGGTTTTCCTGGAACGCTGTTTCCTTAGGTATACCGATATGCAATTGCGCGCCTTTTGGCTTTATGTCAAGCGTTTCTTCCAGCGTTTCGTAACTGAAAGAAGTGCTTATAATTGGCTTTGGATGAGACATTGATCAGAATATGGTTTGGGCGTACAATTTACGATTTACATTGATCTTACGGGTATTGTTATCCGTTTCAGTGATAGTTATTCCTATCGTTTCTTTTGGAAATATTCCTTCCGCTATTGACGGCCACTCAATAAAGCAGGTATTGCCCGAATAAAGGCAGTCCTCAACCCCTGCCCTGATCGCTTCATCTTCATTTTTACATCGGTAAAGGTCAATATGGTAAACAGTACCCTGCGGCAGCTGGTACTCGTTGATAATTGAAAAAGTGGGGCTGCTTACCGCGTTCTTCACGCCTATTTCTGCACATAAGGCTTTTATTAAAGTTGTTTTTCCTGCGCCCATCTGGCCTGTAAATGCAAAAATCCTTGCATCTTTTATATGATTCCACAGCGTTGCGGCAACCTGCTGAATATCATCTATTTTGTACACCAGTTCCATAGCCGCAAATTTAGGGTTTGTTACCCACCCGGCCCGTCTATCCCTTTCCTTGACGGATTGGCAGTTTTCTAACGCCAATGGGCAGTTGATACACCAGCCCAATTGCAACATCGTATAAATAATACCCGTCTATTAGAAAAGCCTTATGGCTAATTTTGTATTATGGAAAAGACAAATTGGAAGGTTGATGGTATGACCTGCTCCAACTGTTCCCTTACAGTTACCAAATTTCTCGAAAAGAAAGGAAAGAAGAACGTGAAGGTGAACCCAATCAGCGGTGATGTAATATTTGAAGATGATGACGATGGGCATGGACATTCACATGGACACGATCACGCTAATTTGATAAAAGGCATCGAAGAACTGGGATATTCTGTTAACACAGCAACTTCATCTTCTCAACCTAAAAAGAAAATATTCCGTACGCACCTGCAGCGTTTTCTATTCTGTGCAGTATTTACACTTCCCTTAATGCTGCATATGTTTAATGTTCCATGGATCATGAACCCGTGGTTACAGCTTGCTTTATGCCTTCCTGTGTACATTGTAGGAATGAGTTTTTTTGGAAGAAGCGCCATAAAAAGTATCCGGAATGGAATGCCTAATATGAATGTCTTAATTGCCATCGGATCAACCGCGGCATTTATTTACAGTCTCGTAGGCACACTCCTGCATATGGGGCATGAGTATTTATTTTATGAAACCTCCGCAGCAATAATTACCCTGGTATTTTTAGGCAATTATTTTGAGGATGCTTCGGTTTCATCAACACAAAGAGCATTAAATAAACTGGCCGAATCTCAAAAAGTTGTTGCCAATATGATTGCTTTTGATGAACATCACCAGGAAGTGATCATGCCTATTGATAACGACCAATTGCGAAATGGCGATTTGATATTAATTAAATCAGGCGAACAGGTACCTGCAGATTGTAAAATATTATCCGGAAATGCAAGCGTTAATGAATCGATTATTACCGGGGAAAGCCTGCCGCTGGAAAAAAATCCAAAAGACAATTTAATAGGCGGAAGTATCATTACTGATGGTTTGGTAAAGGCACAGGTAACTGCAGAGGCTAAAAATTCTGTACTTGCCAATATTGTAAATCTCGTTAAGCAGGCACAGGGAGAGAAACCGCCTATGCAGCAGATGGCCGATAAGATCAGCGCAATATTTGTTCCAATTGTATTAATTATTGCAGCAATTACATTTATTGGCAACTGGATATATTTAAAAGAGTTCACCCCTTCGTTAATGCGTGCCATTGCGGTGTTGGTTATTGCCTGTCCCTGTGCAATGGGCCTGGCAACTCCGGCTGCTATTGCCGTTGGTTTAGGGCGTGCAGCACGTAATGGCGTATTATTCAGAAATGCAAAAAGCCTTGAATTATTTAAGGATATTACCCAGGTAGTATTCGATAAAACAGGCACGCTTACTACCGGAAATTTTTCTATTAAAAATATTCACAGCACTATCGATGAGGATGAATTTAAAAAAATAGTGTACTCACTGGAGAAATACTCCAATCATCCTATAGCAAAATCCATTGCTGCCGCCTGGAAAAGAAAAGATGATATACGATGGTCGCGGACTCATGAAATTAAAGGCATTGGAATGGTGGCAGAAACAAAAGAAGGTGATAAATACCAGGCTGGTTCTTATAAAATAGCAAACCATTTAACACAAGAGCATAATCACAATATTTATGTATTGAAAAACAATGAACTGATTGGCTGGATAGACATAAAGGATGAAATAAGACCGGAAGCAAAAAATGTTATTCAATACCTGAAAAATAAAAATATTAAAACAATATTGTTAAGTGGCGACAGGTATGAGGCATGCAAAATTGTTGCTGATGAATTGTCGATCGACGAAGTAATTGCTGAACAAACTCCGGAACAAAAACTAACCAGGATAGCCGGACTTACGGCAATCACTCCAACCGTAATGATAGGCGACGGAATTAATGATGCACCAGCGCTGGCAAAAGCCACTATCGGGATTTCATTAAGCGAAGCTTCGCAGGTGGCCATGCAAACCTCGGATGTTGTGTTGATGAAAAATGGCCTGCACCACGTTCCTTTATCACTTGGTTTGGGAAAACACACATTTATTACTATCAAACAAAATCTTTTCTGGGCATTTATCTATAATATAATTGCAATCCCTGTGGCTGCATTTGGATTGTTAACACCCACATTCGGAGCTTTGGTTATGGGACTGAGTGATGTGGTGCTCGGCATAAACTCTGTAAGACTATATGTTAAAAAAGTAGTGTGATCGTATATTGGGCACCATCCATTCCATATTAAAAGAATACTGGGGTTATTCTTCGTTCAGACCCCTGCAGGAAGATATTATTACCACAATATTATCAGGGAAGGATTGTCTTGCATTATTACCTACAGGAGGTGGTAAATCATTATGTTTCCAGGTTCCTGCGATGGCAACGGAAGGACTATGTTTAGTGGTCAGTCCATTAATCGCCTTAATGAAGGACCAGGTTGAGAACCTGCGCAGAAAGAATATCACCGCGTTCGCTATTTATTCGGGCATGACCCGTAAAGAGGTAATTAATACTTTATCTATTGCCGGCAACAGCAATTGTAAATTCTTATACGTTTCACCGGAAAGACTCGAAACCAATTTATTTAAAGAGTATCTGCCCTCGTTTAATATTAATTTAATTGCCATTGATGAGGCACATTGTATTTCTCAGTGGGGATATGATTTTCGTCCCTCCTATTTAAAAATAGCGGCATTAAGGGAAGAACTGCCTGGCGTACCTGTACTTGCGCTCACCGCTTCTGCCACGCATGAAGTACAGGATGATATCTGTGATAGATTATTATTTAAAGAAAAAAATGTTTTCAGGCAATCATTTTTAAGACCTAACTTATCGTACAGCGTATTTAATGTTCCTTCTAAAATCAACAAAATCGTTGATATACTGCAAAAAGTAAACGGAACAGGAATAGTGTATTGCAAAAGCAGGAGACGTACAAGAGAAATCAGTGATCTGCTGAATATGCATGGAATAGTTGCCGATTATTATCACGCAGGTTTGTTGCAGGAGCAAAGAAATGCAAAACAGGAGGCGTGGTTGAAGGACCAGGTCAGGATAATTGTTTGCACCAACGCATTCGGAATGGGAATTGATAAATCTGCGGTAAGAATAGTCATACATGCTGACACACCTGATTGCCTTGAGAACTATTACCAGGAAGCAGGGCGCGCAGGAAGAGATGGAAATAAATCTTATGCTGTTCTATTATATAATGAAGAAGAAATCAGTCAATTAAAAGAACTGGTCCATATAAGATATCCCTCATTAGAACTGATCCGTAAAATATATGGCGACCTGATGAATCATTTACAGATCGCATCAGGAACAGGAGAAGGAGTGTACTTTGAAATAGACATTAACCATTTTATCAAACAGTTCAAAGTTGATGGTCATACCCTGTTTGCCATGCTAAAAACCCTGGAGCAGGAAAATATTTTATACTTTAATGAACAGGTGTTTACCCCTTCAAGGTTACAGGTTACTGCTAATAGGGAACGCTTAACAGAAATAGAAAAAAATGAATCGGAACTGGATGCTGTATTAAAATCTTTATTGAGAAATTATGAAGGCATTATTGATCAGTCGGTAAATATTTTCGAAAATGCCATCGCTGCAAACGTACGCATTCATCCGGATGAATTAATTGAAAGATTAAAGTTGCTGCACGCTTATGGAGCAGTTGATTACCAGCCTCAAAAAAACAAGCCACAGGTGTACCTGGTGCATGATCGTATTAAAAAAGACGAATTACAAATAAATACAGAGAACTATAATAAACGCAAAGCAAGGTTCGAGGTCCGCCTGGAAAAAATAATAGAATACACATTTAATATTGAAGAATGCCGCAGCGTAATAATTGGTAAATATTTTGGTGATAAGGAAATAAAAGATTGTGGGATATGTGATATTTGCCTGGAAAAAAAGAAAACCAGTATAAGCAAAAGGGAATTTGAAACTATCAATGACGATATCATTAAAATAATCAGGGTCAAACCTTCCACGCCCGATGAAATTGCCAGCTGCTTCAACCAGGTTCCGAAATATAAAATAATGGAAGTCATCCGCTTCCTGCAGTCTGAAGAGAAAATAATAATTGCAGACAACGGCACTATCATGTCTTCATTTTAATCTTATTTTTACAATATGCCGAATGCAAACCTGAATACCGATGCACGCTCTTTAAGCGCCTCCGATAAAGAGTTCGAGAATAATATCCGACCGGCCATAATCGCTGATTTTTCGGGCCAGGACCAGATCATCGAAAACATCAAGGTATTTATTAAGGCGGCAAAAATGCGTAACGAAGCATTGGATCATGTATTATTTCATGGCCCTCCCGGTCTGGGTAAAACCACTCTTAGCCGTATAGTGGCCAACGAAATGGGTGTTGCCATTAAAGAAACATCAGGGCCGGTTATTGAAAAGCCCGGCGACCTGGCTGGTTTGTTAACCAACCTCGGTGCGCATGATGTATTGTTTATAGATGAGATCCACAGGCTAAGCACTGTTGTAGAAGAATATTTATATGCAGCAATGGAAGATTACCGCATTGATATTATGATCGATAGCGGCCCAAATGCCAGAAGCATCCAGTTAACACTAAATCCTTTTACATTAATTGGTGCCACGACAAGGAGCGGGCTTTTATCTGCCCCGTTATTATCAAGGTTTGCTATTAAGTCACGACTTGAATATTATACTTCAGAAACGCTTTATAATATCATCCAGCGAGCGGCAGGTATTTTAGGTGTAAAGATCACCTCTGATGCTGCGATGGAAATTGCGCGCCGCAGCCGTGGCACTCCACGTATCGCAAACGGGCTATTAAGAAGGGTCCGCGATTTTGCGCAGGTATTACATAACGGTGTCATTGATCTCGCCATTACCCAGCATGCGTTAAGGGCGCTCAATGTAGATGAGCATGGTCTTGATGAAATGGATAATAAAATACTGGTAACAATAATCGATAAATTCAAGGGGGGGCCTGTAGGAATAAATACGATCGCAACAGCGGTGGGGGAAGAGGGCGGAACAATTGAAGAAGTGTATGAGCCTTTTTTGATCCAGGAAGGATTTTTAAAACGTACTCCCCGGGGAAGGGAAGCTACAGAAAAAGCATATAAACATTTGGGAAGATCCTCCCAGGTAAACCCGGGAGGAAATCTATTATTTTAAGCGGCACTCACCGGAGCAACCAGCCTGAATCCATTGCCATGAATATTCACTATTTCGATATTTGAGTCGTCCTTCAGATACTTACGCAGTTTCGCAATGTACACATCCATACTTCTTCCATTAAAATAGGTATCGCTGCCCCATATTTTCTTTAATGCCTGTTCGCGCGGCAGCAGGTCGTTTAAATGCTCGGCCAGCAGCTTAAGCAATTCATTTTCTTTAGGAGAAAGCGTATGCATTTTTCCATCGTGGCTCAGCTCCCGGAGTTTCGGGTTAAAATGGTATGAGCCAAGGTCGAATTCTTTATTTTCCTGCTCTTTATTGCCTTCTTCATTACGTTTAAGTATGGCCTTTATTTTCAGCAACAACACTTCACTGTCGAATGGTTTGGTGATATAATCATCGGCGCCAAGTTTATAGCCCTGGATAATATCATCTTTCATTGTTTTAGCGCTCAGAAAGAACAAAGGAATATCAGGATCAACGTCTCTTATTTCTTCTGCCAGTGTAAATCCATCCATATTGGGCATCATGATATCCAACAGGCACATGTCAAATTTTTCCCTTTGGAATGCAGCCAGACCAAGACGGCCATCCCTTTCGAGGGTTACATCGTAATCATTCAACTCAAGATAATTCTTAAGCACCATTCCGAGATTCTGATCATCTTCACACAAGAGTATTTTCATTTTTTTGCCTTCCATGTTATAAATTTAGTTCGTGTAGATAAACATACGGTAAATAAATTTAATCAATTTGTGCGTTATTCGCTTACCCGGGTAATTTTTTGTTAATATATGTACCTTACATCTTTAATTTTTGATCATGGCAGATAAAGAGACATTTGTACAGGCAATAAAAGAAGGATACGGCTTTAAGGGAGAAAGCTTTAAAGCAGGTGTTGCTATGCTGGATGGCCACGCTCTTACCGGAACAGATGTATTGATACCCCTGAAAACACTCAACAGGCATGGGCTGATTGCGGGGGCAACAGGAACGGGTAAAACAAAAACCCTGCAGGTGCTGACCGAGGGCCTTAGCAACGCAAGCGTTCCCGTACTGTTAATGGATATCAAGGGCGACCTCAGTGGCATTGCCGCCCCGGGCACTGTAAATAGTAAAATAACAGAACGACTCACACAAATTGGCGGAGAATATAACCCTACCGGCTTCCCTGTTGAATTATTAACCATAAGCAATGAACCTGGAGTACGGGTGCGTGCAACAGTAACAGAATTCGGTCCAATACTTCTCTCAAAAATATTAGGATTAAACGACACACAGGAAGGTGTGGTTACATTAATATTTAAATATTGTGATGACAACAAAATGCCATTACTCGATCTGAAGGATTTTATTAAACTACTTCAGTATATCGGCAATGAAGGGAAAAAAGAGATAGAAAAAGAATATGGTAAAATATCTACCAGTACTACAGGTACAATATTGAGAAAAGTAATTGAATTGCAACAACAGGGTGCAGATGTATTTTTTGGCGAACCAAGTTTTGAGGTTGATGATTTAATGCGAATTGCAGATGATGGTCGCGGCACAGTGAGCATATTACGTGTAACGGATATGCAGAACAGGCCGAAATTATTTTCGACATTTATGTTGAGCCTCCTTGCTGAATTATACGGATCATTACCGGAAGAAGGTGATCTTGACAAACCGAAACTGATATTATTTATTGATGAAGCACACCTGGTTTTCCAGGAAGCAACCTCTGCATTATTACAACAAATACTTACTGTAATAAAATTAATACGATCGAAAGGCGTAGGTATATTCTTTTGTACACAAACCCCGCAGGATATTCCCGCAGGTGTGCTTGCGCAATTAGGATTAAAAATACAACACGCATTAAGAGCATTTACTGCTGCCGATAGAAAAACAATTAAACGGGCCTCAGAGAATTATCCCGAAACCAGGTATTACGATGTGGATGAATTAATGACACAGTTAGGAACAGGTGAAGCGTTTATTACCTTATTAAATGAAAAAGGAATTCCTACGCCGCTTGTGCATACAATGCTGGTGGCCCCCTCTTCGCGAATGGATATTTTAAGTGAAGGAGAAATTGTAGATGTAGTGAATAAATCGAAATTAAAAAAGAAATACGACCAGGATATCGATACAAAAAGCGCTTATGAAATATTAAACGATAAGCTGCAGGAAGCAGCAGCTAAACCTGCTGAAGTGGCTCCGGAAAAATCTAAAGCAGTTAAACCAGAAAAATCAATCGCGGAAAAAGTGCTGGATAGTTCTATTACGAGACAGGTGGGACGTACGGCTGCTAATATGATTACCCGCAGCTTATTAGGCGCTTTGGGTTTAGGAGGAAGAACAACAAAATCGAAAAGCAAAAGCTGGTTTTAAACCAATTAATTAATTCACCGATTTACTTTGGGGCGCCATCCAGGCCGCGCCATTAGATCGTTAATAATTTATTTCATCACAAACACGTGGGGCAGGTCAATCACTAAACAAGTTTAATTCCTGTCTTGGTAAACTCTATTTTTCTTTCTTTATATAATTTTCCCGTCGTCATCTTGAACGTCTTTTTACTCATTCCGAAAAAAGAATAAATCTCATCAGGGTCGGATTTATCGTGGTAGGGCAGATAACCATTATTTTCCTGTAATAAAGAAAGTATTTTACCAGATTCACCTTCTACACGTTCATATCCTTTTTTACCTGCAACTACATCGATCTTATTTTCGGGATGTATTTTTTTAATGAACCCTTCAAATTTATCTCCAATGGTTATATCCCTGAATATTTCATTAAAATGCAGCAGCCCTTTGTGTTTATCATTAATAATTACTTCATAACCAATTTCGGTTCTGCGGTAAATCATTAATTGTACAGCATCCAGTTCATTTACCGTTAATTCATCATTACTTAAAAATCCTTCGATCTTTTCTGTTGCAGTAAGCCGACCCGTTTTTTCATCAATGTATAACAACACAAGATATTCTCCATTCGGATACATCTGGTTCAGTTGCTTTGATTTAGGAACAAACAGATCCTTCATCAATCCATTATCTAAAAATGCCCCCTGCGGAGTAACACTGATTGCTTTCAGTTTCACTATATTTCCCACAATCCCTTTTGGTTCCTGGGTTGTAGCGATCAGCCTGTTCTCTGAATCATGATATACAAACACTTTCAGCTCATCGCCGGGTTTTGCATCTTTCGGTACAAATCGTTTAGGAAGCAATATTCCATCCCCTCCATCATCGAGATACATGCCGAAATCAACCTCCCTGTCAATCCTTAAATAATTATACTCTCCGACTTTTACCATGGCTGAAATTGTGATTAACCTTTAAATTGTGACACAAAAGTAATCTGATGTTACAGAAATCCACTATACAATTTTTAAAGGAGCTTAAGAAGAACAATAAAAAGGAATGGTTCGAGGCAAATCGTTTAAAATATAACGTTGCAAAAGCTGATTTTGAACAACTTACTGGTGCAGTAATTAAGAAACTGGCCAGTATGGATGAAAGCGTGGCGCACCTTGAGCCTAAAGATTGCCTGTTCAGGATCAACAGGGATGTGCGTTTCAGCAAAAATAAAGCGCCTTATAAAACCAACCTGGCAATGTATATGTCAAAAGGAGGAAAAAAAAGCCATTATGCCGGCTATTATTTTCATTGTGAACCCGGAGCCGCTTTTGTAGCAGGAGGGCTCTGGATGCCCGAAGCAGCCGATTTAAAAAAACTTCGCCAGGAAATAGATTATAACTGGGATGATTTTAAGAAAATAGTTGAAGGAAAGAAATTAAAATCTGTTTTTGGATCTTTGGAAAAATCCAAAGAAACTGTGCTCAGCAGGCCTCCTAAAGGATATGATGATGAAAATCCGGCGATAGAATATCTAAAGTTCAAAAGCCTGATCGCCTCCACAAGAATTACCGATGAAGATTTAATATCAAAAGACCTTGTAAAAAAACTGGCAAAACATTTCGAGGTTCTGAAACCGTTAGTTGACTTCTGCAACCAGGCGTTTGATGAATAATATTGTTAACTAATTATTCAAAAGCATGATTATTGAATAATTAATAATACGGCTGCACAAACCCATGTGAGTAAAAACTTCTTCATAATTTTTCGCTTTTTTCCTGGAACGAATCCTAATTCATTGCTCCCACCCATTATCGTATAACGTTAGTTATCATGCACTTATATCAACAAGCAGGCATTGAGTGCTCCTGGGGCCCTATAGCTTTACAAGTTTGACCAATATAGAAGGCGGCATAGTTTTTTTAAATCTAAGCAGGGGCAAACTAATCGCCTCCTGTTATTCACACACATAATTAATTATGAAAAAGCTAATTGTGATCCCTTTCCTAGTGTTAAGCGTGGGTGTTTTTGCGCAGAAATTTCAGTTTGGTTTAAAAGCAGGTGCCAACCTCAGTAATTTTAGTGGTGTTAACTGGGATAATGTTGATACCAAGCCAATACTCGGTTTCCATGGCGGTGCATTTGTTAACTTTCTATTTGGAGATAACTTTATGCTATCACCTGAAGCCTTATTTTCTACGCAGGGTGCAAGATTCAAAACAGTAGGCGAGGGAGACCAGGATTATAAAGTTTCTTATTTAGCCGTGCCTGTGCTACTCAGATACCGTTTTAATGGTGGATTTTATATTGAAGCCGGTCCACAGGTTTCTTTTAAACTGGATGAAAAAGTAGGTGATCAGGGTGTTGGGAATTTCGCAAAGGATCTTGATCTTGCTTTTGATGCCGGAATAGGATGGCATAGTAACAGCGGTTTTGGTATTGGTGCAAGGTATGTAGCCGGCCTTTCGAAAGTGGGTGATTTTAATGAAAATGCTGCTATGAATCCTGATTTCAAGAATGGCGTAGCTCAATTGTCCCTTTTTTACACGCTATTTAATAATAACAGGGACTAACTGTTAGCGAATCGGCTTAAGCTGGACATGGACGATTTTCCCTGGATCCTGCCCTTTGCCCTCATTCGCTATATACAAGTCACCTGAAGGGGTGAATAACATCCCTTCAGGTTGATTAAAAACAGATTTATCAAGCGCATACAGCGCTTTTATTTTACCTGTCTTATCCATAATTAACACCTGCGCCCTTTTCCCCGATGTCAGATATATATCTCCTGATAACGGATCAATATCAATTTCTGAAGGCCGGAATATGATATTATTTCTCCTGCTCTGCCATCTTGTAAATACAGCATCCTGGAGATCAATTTTAAATACAGGCTTAACTATCATTTTCTTTTCTGCAAGGTCAAACGCATAAATGCCCTTATACGATGGATTACCTGCTTCTTCGCCTTTTATAGCTACAAGCAGGCGCTTATTTTTCTTATCAAAGCAAATACCTTCCACATTTTGCTTAACCGTTAGATGGGTACCGTATTCTTTCACAACCGGTTTGGTGGAGCGATATCCAGTCACTTCTATAATCCTTCCATCGGCACAGGCCACGTAAGCATCTTCTCCAATAACGGTCACTCCTTCGTAATCACCAGGAGTAGCAAAAGGAATAGTTGCTTCAATCGATGAAGTAGAAATGTTATAAATGAATATCGACCCTATCTGATCCTGTATGCACGCGAACCTGTCGGCATCAATATAACTGATACCGGAAATTTCTTTAAGTACCTGGGGAAGAATCCAGGTTTTTATTATCCTGAATTCTGCCAGTGAAGAATCTTTCAAATTGACAGAATTAGGCTGTTGACCGACACATATATTTGTCAACAGGCAATATGCAATTATTTCTAATGAGATTTTGGGGAATTTTCTTAGCATTTTCAGAAGAAATATTATGGGAAATTAATTCTAAGGTCTCAAACCGGTGCTTTGTAAATGTTAATACGGAAGCCAGAAGCTAAATAATTAAATTATTTATATATAATATTTAAGTCAGCCCGGATAAGCAAACCCAGATACGGGAAATTCAAATTTAACAACTTCACATAACTTTCTATACAGTAAACAATCGGTATGGCTAATTGATTTTTACATTGAGTCTTTTTGTATTGATAAATTGCTTAATTTAACGTGCTATTAACAACGATTGCTTATCATGGCCCCGCCTGGCTTTAGGTTAGACGGGGTTTTTTATTGAATTCCCACCATCAAACCCCTCCAATAAAGGAGGCGTCTGCCCGGCGGAAAGGCGCCAACAGGAATAATAAACATAAACCCTCTACGATCTGGCCAGGGTGGTTAATCTAATTGTATTAATTTCATCTAACAATCATCAAAACAAAATGAACAAATATCAGGACATTCAGAACCTGGCCCACAAAGCAAACATACGGCTTCCAAAACTCGGTCTTGTGCTATTTACATTCGGGAATGTTAGCGTGGCTGATCACAGCCAGAGAGTATTTGCCATTAAACCCAGCGGAGTTGATTATCCCGAACTCACCCCTGAAAAAATGGTGGTGGTTGATTTTGAAGGCAATATTATTTCAGGAACGCTTCGGCCCTCATCCGACACAAAAACACACGCAGTATTATATAAGCATTGTCCCGACATGATCTCTATTGTACATACGCATTCTACTTATGCAACGGCATGGGCGCAGTCGTTACGCGATATTCCCAATTATGGTACCACGCATGCCGATCATACCATTGCAGATATTCCCTGCGCTCCCCCAATGGATGACATAATGATTAAAGGTGATTATGAATATGAAACCGGTTTCCAGATATTAAACTGCCTGAAAGAAAAAGGGCTTAGTTATAAAGAAATTGAAATGATATTGGTAGGAAGCCATGCCCCATTTGCCTGGGGGAAATCTGCAGATAAAGCAGTGTACAATGCAGCAGTGCTGGAAGAATTGGCAAAGATGGCGTTTATAACCGAGCAGGTGAATCCATCAACTACCCGGTTAAAAACGTCATTAATAAATAAACACTACGAGCGCAAGCACGGAAAAGGCGCTTATTATGGTCAGTAATTACAACTCCCTTATCCAGATATTCCTGTAGCTCACTAAATCTCCATGATCCTGCAGCTTAATGGGACCCTTACCATGCAACTGGTTCTGCGGCCCCCCAATAAATGGAGTTGTCCCTGCTACTGCTGTATGGTTCTGAATAACCACACCATTATGAATTACGGTGATATAAGCAGGAGTAAGTATCATACTGTCTTTGTTGAATAATGGGGCTGTCCAGATTACATCGTAAGTCTGCCACTCACCTGGTTTTCTTGAGGAATTAACCA
>CAYLVR010000042.1:0-8365 GCA_964387165.1 uncultured Chitinophagaceae bacterium
GCCGCTGCCCGCAATTGATACATTCATATCCACCGCTTTCACTTTCAAATTAATATTGCCGCTTCCTGCAACATCTATGTCCAGGTGGTTATCCGATACAATCTCATTGCTTCCGGAAATATTTCCAGATCCGGCAGTACTGAATTTATTAAACAGAGGAGCAGTAACATACACTTTTACGCCTTTGGTGGGGCGAATATTAAATCCTCTCACTTTCCTGATCTCCAGGTTATTTCCATGTACTTCTGTTTCTATGTATTGCAAAAGATTGTCGTCTGCCTCCACTTTTACTGCGTAAGCATCTCCTGTTGTAACAAACACATCAAACGAGCCGGCTGTTTTTACTCCTTTAAAATTGTTGATATTCCTTTCTTCAGTTTGAATAGTACCAGTACCCCGTACCCTTTTACCACCCATAAATCCACAGGAACTAAACAAAATTGCAGGAGCAAGCAGGATAATTATATACCTAATCATATAATAGTATTTTTTGTTTGACGACAAGGGCTTAAAACAGGTTACACTAAAGTTAGAATATTTGACGGCGTGTAAGCACTCCATCTTTGAAAGAGGGGCTTAGTGAGTAACAAACAAAGTATAACTACAGGGGGATTGATGAAGTTGTAAGACCCCCCGCAATCTTGCATTCAGTTCAACCTCCTGCCACCCCAAAGGAGGGTCGTATGCGCCAAAGCTTCGCCCGATGCCATAGGCTTTGACCAACGACTGTCAGCGACGGAGCAAGTTGATGCAGAGCCGGCACCTTGTTTCAAAACTGATACAACCTATTTTTTTAGGATAGCATCAACCGGATCGCTGTTTTTAACTTTCAGATCAGGTTTTACACCTGTTTTTTCCCATGATGTATTTGTTCCCGCCAGGTAGGTAGTAGCGGTTGAAAGTGATAAATAATTTTCATCATTCACTGCTAACCAATCGTTTCTACTGGCCGCACCAGATGATGTTTCGCCAACGATGGTGGCGCGTTTATTTTTCTGCATTACAAAAGCGAATGCTTCAGCCGCGGACCCTGTATTTTTATTAATAATAATGTAAACAGGCTTATCGTATTTTTTCTCTTTGAGCCAGTCAACGGTTGATTCTGTTGATACAGTTCCCTGTCTTGATCTGAATTCAAGCAATGGAGTTCCTGAAGGTAAAAAATAACTTTCCAGTACGGCACCCACTTCTGAGCCTCCTCCTCTATTATCGCGCAGGTCAATAATTAATTTATCAGTATTTTCTACTTTTCTCATCGTTTCATAAAGCACCGGCAGGCTGGTTTTAGAGATACTGATCTCTGATAATTTAATATACCCGGTATTTCCATCAATAACTTTTACTTCCTGGAAGCCATAATTACCAGCGGGTTTGTGGCCAAGTACATTCATTTCTTCCTTCTTTTCTGTTTGAAGCCGGAGTTCGTTGACAATTGCCGCATCATTTCTTACATAGAGATGTTTGTCGTTGCTGAATTGCTGTAGTGATTTAGTAACCAGTTTATCAAATTCCTGCCAGTTATCTGCTTTTTTGAATGCTTGTTTATGATTAGCGGTTAATATATGTGATGAAATTTGCCCGCCTTTTTCAGCATCAACATAGTTGTCTACAATTAATTTCGCAATTGTTTGAACAGCTGCAGTTTTTTCTGCTTCGGATAATTGTGCGTTACTGTTAAGAGGAAATAATACTGTTAAGTATATAGCACAGCTTAAAAGATTTGGTACTTGCATAAAATTTATTTTATGCAACATACGAATTCCATCGTACGGCCTCCAAGCGCTTTTAGATCAGTGTGGGATTAGCCTGTATGAACGGTATTGAATAAGGATAGATCAATCGTGTTTGACAGGCATTTCGCTAATGCTCCAATAATTGAGAATAGTGTTTAACGTAGCTTTAACTTCGTCGAACCTCGTTCCTTTTACAAAAAAGCCGTGAGCAGCTAAATTATAGGCATATTCTACCTGCGCTTCCGAGGCATTTGTTGTCCAGAAAATAAAAGGAACACTTTTAAATTTTCTGGAGTTGCTTTCGAGTAGTTTTTGCCTCAGGTCGAAACCGTTCATTTTTGGGAGGTTTACATCGCAAATAATAATAAACGGCGCCTCAGTAATATTGGATAATGTTTGCAATACGTCTTCGGCCCTGGCGAAAAAGACAAGCTCATTAGGCACATTGAGCTCGCTCCATATTTCGCGAACAATATCATGATCGTCTTCATCATCATCGATAATAAACACAGGGCCATTCTGCATTTAATAAGTTTTATAGGGGAATAAATTTGTGAAATCTCCTCCTACCTGTCGGATTCGGGATCTTCTCTGATTTTTTCTTCGTCACCTGGATTTACATGAGGCTCAACGCCACCTTTTTTCAAGCCGTCAAATTCAGTAAGCTGTGGATCAGATTTACTTCCTTCTTCAGCGGTTACCTTACGTTTTTCATCTTTATCAGTTCTTACTGATGTGCCGCTTTCGTTAAGAATATATCCTTCTTCATTATTGTCGATGAGATTTTTTTTATCGTTATTCATGATTGGGAGTTTTTACAAAGCAGGTTGCAAATGACAGGCCAGACCGTCTTTTCTTCGCACCTGCCTGCAGGTTCGTGAAAAGTGGCCTTCCTTGGTAGGAAAACTGCTGGTTGTGGGATGGGCGATCGTGCCCCAAAATCAATTTAAGTCATGAATTCCCAGGCACTTAGCCAGGCATTGCGCTCCATGGCGTACTTGATGAAATTATCGTAGAAGGTTTCCTGGGAAAGTGTTGCGCTATCGCCTATGACAATCAATTTCTTACGGGCGCGGGTGATTGCCACGTTCATTCTTCGCACATCTGAGAGAAAACCGATCTTGTTTTCGGTATTACTGCGGGTAAGGCTGATATAGACAATATCGCGCTCCTGGCCCTGGAAACTATCGATAGTATTTACTGAGATTTTATTGGCATACTGCTGCAGATACGCTGATTCTTTCATTAAATCCTGTAGCAATATTACCTGCTGTTTATAGGGAGAAATAACAGCGACAGACGGGAAGTTTTCAGGCTGGTAATGTGCGGATAAAATTTCTATATAAGAGGAAAGATGTTTGAAAAGGAAGTGTGCTTCTTCGGTATTTGAGATGCTTGTACCTTCCTGTTTTTCTTCAAATCCACAACCTGCAGTATCAATAAAATTAAGGGGGATATCGTTTTCGAATAACACCCGGTGAGCGACGGCAGCGTTTGCCTTTAACCGGTTTCCGTAAAACACCATCGAAGGATAATTCATGATCATCTCGTTCATGCGGTATTGTTCTTCGAGCAACACAACTGCATCGGGGTGAAGAGCTACTGATTTCTCCAATAAAGTAGTTTCAAGACCACCGCGGGCTGCCTCCACCGATTTAATGGTTGGTGGCAACTGGAAATGATCGCCTGCCATTACCAGCTTTTTTGCTTTTAAAATAGGTATCCAGCAGGCAGGTTCAATAGATTGCCCCGCCTCATCAATCACTACAGTATGATATTTTAGTTGCCGCACAGTGTAATGATTGGAGCCTACAAGCGTGGCCGCGATCACCTGCGCCTTCGATAGCACATCATCTATTATGTATTGCTCGGTTTTTTCAACATCTTTAATGATCTTATGCGCTTCGTCGAACAGCGCCTTTCTCTGCTCGCGCTCGGCTTTACCAAAACTACGTTTGTATTTATGTGCAAGGCTGCGAAATTCATTTGCCTGTTTTTTCATTTTCCGGATATCCTTCATGCTGCTATGCGCCGACATTTTACTATCCAGCGTAAGAGAAAGCAATCTCTCTGAAACCCTTACCGGGTTTCCAACACGCACCACGTTCAACCCTTCTTCCGATAATTTTTCACTTAATAAATCAACTGCGGTATTACTTGGCGCCACCACCAGTAATTTCTGGTTATCCTGCTTAACCAGCGCTTTAATGGCTTTTACCAGCGTGGTGGTTTTGCCGGTTCCTGGGGGACCATGCACAACTGCCACATCTTCTGCCGATAATATTTTATTGACCGCTCTGTTTTGCGAGGTGTTTAGCTTATCTGAAAGATATTGAGGAGAATTATTAAATGAAGCCACCTTCTGCCCGGTAAGAACCTGTATAAGCGTATTTTTTTCATACTGGAGAGATGCCTGCTTAATGGCGCTCTGCATTTCTTCATAACTGTTTTCATCGAAAAGAAGATCGATGCCCAGTTTGCCATTGCGCGACCAGTCGGGCAATTCATCTGTTTTCAAAGTTATTTTGAGCCTGTTGCCGCTTACATACGAAATAACACCCTCCATGCGGTTTTGCCGGGCGTCGTGATTAGAGAATAAAGCAGCACTGGAGCCGAAACGCAGTTGGTGGGGAATTTCCTGGTGGGTGGTGCGTTCTATTTCAACCGATAAATAATCCCCGCGTGTAAGTTCAGTATCCCGGATGGCTACCGGGTACCAGGTAAGTCCGTTATCTCTTCGCTGGTTAACAGAAGATCTTTCAATGATTTGCTGATAAAAAGCACGATCCTCCTGCCGCTCTGCCTTTAGTAGCTGTTCCAGCTTTTTAAAATAATCCATTAATTATTCGCGAAGTTCCTTCAAATAAGGATCACTAACGTAATAATTATTGTTTTTCCAGTATGTTTTTGAGGGTATCCAAACTCTCTTGCAGGTCGGCTCCAATCATTGCAGGCGTAAACAGGTTCATTATATTCATTGGATAGGGTAAATGTCCTTCAAGCCCCCATTTTACTTTAGTCAGATTATCGCCTGTTGATTCTGTGATCATGTATACAGGAGCGGTAGATTCAAATGGTTTTTTAAATCTGAGCTCGAGATCAATTCTTTCTCCATCCTGGATTTTTTTGATTTCCTGCTCGCCTTTTCCCGCTTCCTTTTTACTGTCCCATGCGTAAATGAATCCAACCGTTCCATCGGTGCCCGTATATGTTTTATCCATATTTGGATCCATCTGGTTCCATTTACTAAAATTGTCCTGGTTCTTCACATATTTTATATAATCAAAGACTTCAGCTTTCGATTTATTGATAATTACATCTTTCTCAACCGTGTAATCCTTTTTAATGAATAAAGCGATAACAAGTAAAAGCGCAATAACTGCTACGATGACAATCAGAATTCTTTTGATTATTTTCATATAGAAGTGTTTAGAGTTTAAATGTATTAATTATTCAGGCACTAAATTAAAATGATCTCTTATATATAACAGGATAGGAATACGACAATTAAAGGGTGGATTGCGACTTATTGAAAGCGTAATTAGACTGGAAATAAACCACTTAAATTGTTATGGAAGAATGTATTGGTTGCGAAAGGCGCTCCTGCAGAAATTATTGCACCGGATTAAAAGCGAGGAATATAGATAAAAGACCCACTGGTGATCCCTGCTTTAGCCTGGAGCGGTAAAGTTCAATAAAGGTTTATTGGTATATTCCATGCTAAACGAGCCCACCCCGGTCGCGCCGCCAGATTTTTTCTGTGTATCATATTATCGGCGCGTTCATCCTTTTTATAAGGAGGGCGGGCTCACGAATTAAAACTAACGATTACAGGATGAGAAAACAATCTAGTTTGATGGCGCTGCTGGTTATTTCAGTAATAACTTTTGGTCAGAATGATACTTATTTACAGAATAGGGCGCCCCTGAGGGCCAATCCGTACATTAACTTACCGCTGGGAACCATTAAGCCGAAGGGCTGGCTGAATACACAGTTGGTAAAAATGAAAGATGGTATGACCGGTCAGCTTGATAAGTTATATCCGACCGTATTGGGCAATCGTAATGGATGGTTAGGCGGCGATGGAGATGTTTGGGAGAGAGGACCATACTGGATAGATGGATTAATTCCCCTCGCTTTTATTTTAGATGATGCAGAATTAAAAAATAAAATGAAGCCATGGGTCGAATGGTCGATCAATAACCAGAGAGCTGATGGATATTTTGGTCCGAAACCCCAGGAAAAAGAACCTGCTGATGAGCCAGGTTTACAAAGGGGGCTTGCAGCGGACTGGTGGCCCAAGATGGTAATGTTGAAAGCATTACAGCAATACTATATGGGCAGTGGCGATAAAAGGGTGATTGATTTAATGACCAGGTACTTTAAGTACCAGTTAAAAACATTACCAGCTACTCCGCTGGGGCATTATTCATGGTGGGGTTCGCAACGCGGCGCAGATAATTTACTGGTTATTTACTGGCTATACAATATTACCGGCGACAGTTATTTATTGGATCTTGCGAAAATTGTTCATCAGCAAACATATAACTGGACCGAAAACTTTTTATATTCCGGTGACCTTTATACGACCTATAAATTTCATGGAGTGAATCTTGCACAAGGAATCAAATCTCCTGTAATTTATTATCAGCAGGATAGTGATGAAAAATATCTGCGCGCAGTTGAAAAAGCTTTTCATGATATAAAGCTTTACCATGGGCAGATACAGGGAATGTATGGCGCAGATGAATTTATGCGTGGGAATGATCCTGTTCAGGGATCTGAATTTTGTACGGCAACTGAATTGATGTATTCCCTGGAGAATATGATCACCATTACCGGGAATGTTAACATGATGGATCATCTGGAAAGAATCGCATTTAATGCATTACCCACCCAGGCCACAGATGATTTTATGGGTAAACAATATTTCCAGCAGGCAAATCAGGTATGTATATCAAGGAGGGATAGAAATTTTATTAATTCGCATGACGGCACAGACAATTGTTATGGTGTATTAACCGGTTATCCATGCTGCGCAACAAATATGCATCAGGGCTGGCCAAAGTTTGTTCAGAATTTATGGCTGGCAACGGAAGATAAAGGACTGGCTGCGTTAGTTTATGCGCCTTCAGAAGTAAATACCAAATTGCCTGATGGTACTGCGGTTAGTTTCACCGAAGAAACAAACTATCCATTTAATGATGTTGTTAAGTTTACTTATAAGAGTTCTGCCAACGTAATATTCCCTTTGCATTTGCGTATTCCTTCCTGGTGCGAACAGGCGGAAATAAAAATAAATGGTGAATTATTGTATCAGGTTAAAGGGGGGCAGATATTAAAGATTGGCAGGAAATGGAAAAAGAATGATGTGGTTGAACTAAAAATGCCAATGAAATTATTTACCAGTAGATGGTTCAATGGCTCTACAGGAATTGAAAGAGGCCCCTTAGTGTATGCATTAAGAATTGAAGAGTCGTGGAAAGATGTGAAAAATGAAAAGGATCCCGAAACGTATGGTGATTATAAAGAAGTATATCCCGCTTCCGACTGGAACTACGGATTATGGCACCAGTCTATGCAGAATATTGAAGCTAATTTCAAGATAACTGTAAAACAGGCAGGTAATGAACCTTGGAACCTGCAGAATGCGCCTATAACAATTAAAACGAAAGGGAAAAAAATACCCGACTGGCAGATGTATAATGGCGATGCGGGCCCCTTGCCATATAGTGTATTACCATATACAGGGGCGATAGAGCCGGAAGAAATTACATTAATACCTTATGGCTGCACAACATTGCGTATCAGTCAGTTTCCTGTGGTCAATTGAGTTAATGTATTGCTGATCTGAATCATATGGCGTTGTTCATGAGCAATAAAAAATCGGAAAGTGTCGCCGAGTTTGAGTTTAATTAGCCTTGTAAGAGAAGTGGGAACACGCAGCCTATTTAAATTAGCAGATTTAGCTATCTGAAGAAGATTGAGCAATACATGCTGATCGTCTATAAATTGATCTAATGCGACTTTTTCATCGACCTCTGGTGGGGGAGTTGCATTTTTCATTGCCTTCATTTTATTTTTAACCTTATTATCCGACGAAGGTTTCATCATATTGGTGAAATAATTTCCGAACCAACCTGGTTTAAAGATTTCCTGGGTTTGGGTTTGATTATAATGAAGATTTTCCTCTATCGCTTTTATATAATGGCGTGAATAAAAATTGAGATGTTCAAGTATTTGAGCGATGCTCCATCCTTCATTTGATGGTTGCTTTTGAAGTATATCTGGCGAAAGGGCATTTAGTTTATTTGTTTCAAGAAGAACTTTTCTCACATCATCCATTAGGTTTTCGAGAAGCGTATTACTATTGATGCTTTTCATTTTAGATTGTTTATGCAAACTTCGATTGAAGGGATGAAAGTAATGTTGGTATTTACCATGATTTATATTCTTATCGATCCAAGCAGCTTGCTGAAGTTGGTGGCATCTATACCCAGGTAGGATGCTATGTGCTTATGAGGCACGAGATTAAGAATATGCGGGCTTCTTTTTAGCAGTGCCCTGAATTTCTCTTCATTGGTAAAACATTGCAACTCTACCTGCCTGAATAGAACGCCTTTCAAAATAAA
>CAYLVR010000042.1:8375-22055 GCA_964387165.1 uncultured Chitinophagaceae bacterium
ATCTCCTGTATGGCAGGGTAGGTTTTTGTTAACCTTTGTATTTCTTCATAGGAAATTCTGAGAAACCTGCTTGCCGTGAGCGTTTCCATAAAATATTCCGATGGGGTTTGTGTAAGAAAACTATCGGCAACACCGCTGAATGATGGGGCATAGGTAAATATAATTGTTGTTTCCCGATCATCATTGGTTAAATAAAAAGCACGTTGTGCCCCTTCAAGAACAAAGTATAAATATTTTTCTGTTTCACCTGCTGCAGTGAGCAAGGTTTTTCTTTTAACAGTTAAGGGTTTCCATCCCTTGATCAGCGCATTTAACTCTTCTTCGGGGAGTGGGTATATTTGTTTGATGTATGTATATAACTGCTCTGAATAATCCCAACCCATTAGCTAAATTAAAGAATTAATTCATTCGGATCAATTTCGACTGGTGCACTTCCTGCCCTGCATTGTTTTTTATAGATAATATATAAACACCTGAGGCTGTTCCCGGAGGCATGTCAATCACAATCAGGTTATTGCCGGCGTGCGATAAATATGTTTTTTGTGCTACTATACGTCCATTAATTGAATACACGCTCGCTTTATATTCTGCATTCTTATCAAGCATGCTTTTTATTTTGACAGTGTTCGTAAACACTGTATTGTTGGTGAACGATGGTGCGCCTGAAGAAGGATCGATTTTAATTATTGAGGAATACCTGGCGCTTCCATCAATACTTACCTGCATCAGCCTGTAGTAAGTTCTGCCCGTAATATCAGAAAAATCATTCAGCGTATAATTATTGGTATGGTTCTGGGTTAATACCTTTATGTTACCAATATTTTTCCATGTTTTCCCGTCTTCACTTTTCTGAACAGTGTAGTGTTTTAGATTATTTTCATCTGTGGCCGACCATTTCAATTCTACTATTTCTTTGGAAGAACCAGCAGTAAACGATAATAAGCGAGCAGGCAATAAAAAATAGCTTTGGAAAAATGATTTGAAATAAATGCAAGTCTGCCTTACCTGCGCTCCGCCAGTTGTTATTGCTCCATTACGATAATCAAGAGTGGTAATATTAGTGAAGTTCATCTGGAACATTGCTTCACGGTGATTAGTATCAATTAAAGCTACATTCGCAACAGGTGAAATTGCTTTACTTCTCACACCATCGAAAGAGACACTTAGATTAGTAAAAGGATCAACAGAAAAACTACCAGGAGTAGCTGCTTCGATGAATTCTTTTAAAGCGGAGCCATCGCCGTCAACATCTACACCGGTAACAGCAAGACACTGCAACATCGTATCAGTATAGGTGCCGGTTTTTTTAAAAGTGATCCTCCAATCAATGTACGAGCTATCGCGTGCAGCGGCGCCCACATAAGGCTGAAACGCATCATAGTAACCAATACCGGTGGAATCATCAATATTATCCAGCGTGGCGCCGCCGTAAATACCCGTTACGGCAACATGGGCATCGAGACCCGGGCCAACATTGGCAAATTTGTAAACAGCACCCACCTTTCCGTTGATGCCGCTTAAGAGAACGGGGCTATGAAATGTTAATGAAGGAGCGTTGCACTGAGCCATTAAATACTGTGGTAAAAAA
Source organism: uncultured Chitinophagaceae bacterium (assembly GCA_964387165.1). Taxonomy (GTDB): domain Bacteria; phylum Bacteroidota; class Bacteroidia; order Chitinophagales; family Chitinophagaceae; genus Flavitalea. The sequence goes on from CAYLVR010000042.1 coordinate 9,964, forward strand.
ATGTTGCTGGTTATGACCAATAAAAGGGTAAATATTGTTTTCATATGCAAACAGATTTAATAATCAACAATATGACAGCCAAACCCAATGCCTGTTTTACAACTCATTGGATTAAAGGTTTTTATAATAAGTCGACTTGTCTGGTTTTCCAAAAAAGGGAATCCGGTTCCGATAATGATAAAACTTGCTATCTTGGATAATATGAAAACTCGACTCTGCTGCCTTGCCTTATCACTATTACCGGCTCTTGAGGGTGTGTATGGCCAGCAGGATTTAATTAATGGCAGGGAATATAATCGCTACAATATATTTTTTACAAGAGGAATACCATACTTTAAGACAGATTCATTAACCATTGGCTCAATAGAATTCGATGGTAAAAAATATGATAATGTACCGCTCCTCTACGACCAGGTAATGGATGAAATTGTTACCAACAATCTTGATAAATCAAATTTTGTAAGACTGGTGAAACCAAGGGTGCAGCGATTTTCTGTAATGGGCTCATCATTTATAAATTTAAACAGGGTTGACAATAAAATACCCGATGGATATTATGAAATATTGTATGAAGGCAGTATAAAGCTGTATAAAAAAGATAAGAAAGAAATTACAAATGATGTAAGACTTGGGGTTGGCGTTCAGAAAGTAATTAAAAGCACAATCAATTATTATTTAAATAAGAACGGTAAATATGCCGGCGTGCGATCTGTGAGTTCACTTATTACTGTCATAGATGATAAAAAAGAAGAGCTGAAGCAATTTGCAAAAAAGAATAGAAAAAGATATAGAGACTCTGATATGGATATTGCACTTGCAGAAATAACCGCTTATTACGACCAGTTGATCAGACAATGAAAAACATACTTTTCTCATTTATTATTTGTTTTATTAACGTTACTGTATTTTCACAATCAATAGATTCTGTGAAAATATCAAGTGAGTTTAATGACGTAAAGGCTGTTGATTTTATTGCTGAAATTGAAAAGCAGAGCGGTGCCTTCTTTTACTATGATATTGCACAGTTAGATAGCATAAGAATTAATTTATCAGTTAACGGACAATCTTTAAACTCTGTACTTGAAAGGGCTTTTGCCAATACAGGAATTAGTTTCTCCGTTTATAACAACAAATACATATTTCTTACAAAAGAGGTTAAAGTAATAACAACATTCGAAAATCCTCTGCCCGATTCTTTACTGGTAAAATTAAGCGGCCCACAGAAAAACAATGTTATTAAGAAGGAAACAGAATTTATTGAATTTGAAGAAAGAGTTTCAACATTAAAAAGTGTAACTGTATCGGCACAGAAACTAAGCAATGTAAAAAGTACTCAACTGGGCGTGCAGAAGATAGATATTAAGGCGATCAAATATGTACCTGTCGTATTTGGCGAAGCAGATGTAATAAAAGTTATTACTACTCTACCAGGCGTAAAAACAGTAGGTGAAGCGAGTACCGGATTAAATGTGCGCGGCGGCTCTGCTGATCAGAATCTGATATTATTTAATGATGCAACTATTTATAACCCTGCACATTTTTTCGGGATGTTTTCGGCTTTTAATCCGGAAGTGGTAAAAGACGTGGTGCTGTATAAAAGCAGTATCCCCCCGAAATATGGTGGAAGGTTATCTTCTGTGCTGGACATTTCAAGCAGGGAAGGAAATAAAAAGGAATTTACTGGTACTGCAGGTATTGGCTTGCTGACGAGCAGAGTAACCGTTGAAGGGCCGCTGGTAAAAGGTAAATCATCGTTTATTCTTGGTGGACGTTCAACTTATGCCAACTGGCTATTAAAACTCTTACCAGAGGAGTACGAAAATAGCAAGGCTAATTTCTATGATGTTAACCTGGTAGCAGACCACCAGTTTAATAAGAACAACAGTATCTCATTGACCGGTTATTTAAGCAAGGACAAATTTAATTTGAACAGTGATACTTCGTTTAATTACCAGAACCAGAATTTATCATTACGATGGAAACATGCTTTCAGTAAAAAAATAAATGCACAGTTTGCAGGCGGGTTTGACAAGTATGAATATAGCATTACAAGCGAAAAAAATCCTATTAATGCTTATCGTTTAAGATTCAATATAGATCAATATTATTTAAGAGCACATTTTAACTATTACCTGGATCCTCAGCATACACTGGATTTTGGCGTAAATACTCTTAATTACAGGATGAGGCCGGGATCGTATGTGCCTATGGGAAAAGAATCGCTGGTTACATCTGATATATTACCCGGTGAGCAGGCACTGGAATCTGCATTATACCTGAATGACAAGTTTGACATTTCTACTTCAACAACTGTTGAGGCCGGACTAAGATATTCGTTTTATAAGTTTGAATCGGAGAAAAGTTATGGTGGTCCGGAGTTCAGACTTTCATTGCGGCAAATGCTGGGACTGAATTCTTCTATTAAAACCGGAATTAGTACGCAACGCCAGTATATTCACATGCTGTCCAATACCGCAGCGATGGCGCCTACAGATATCTGGAAATTAAGTGATGAGAATATCAAACCACAATATGGAGAACAAGCCTCGTTGGGTTATTACCAGAATTTAAGATCAAACACATTAGAGGCATCCTTCGAGATCTATTATAAAAGAATAAAAAATTATCTCGACTATAAAAGCGGTGCCAACCTGGTGATGAATCCATCTATAGAAGAAGATGTGATCGGTACAAAAGGGAAAGCTTATGGCGCAGAGATGATGTTCAAAAAAACCACAGGTAAACTGAATGGTTGGGTAAGCTATACATTTTCAAGGATACTGTTGCAACAGAATGATACTGCTGTAGGTGAAATAATTAATGATGGTAAATTTTATCCTGCCAATTACGACAAGCCACATGACGTTACTGTAATCGCTAATTATCGTTTTACACACCGTTTTAGCATATCACTGAATGCAACATACAGTACGGGGCGACCCATTACATTACCTATTGGTAAATTTTATTTTGAAGGATCATACAGGACGCTGTATGCAAAAAGAAATGATAATCGTATTCCTGATTATTTTCGGGCCGATTTTTCAATGAATATAGAAGGGAACCATAAACTGAAGCAGAAGACACATAATTCATGGACGATTGGTGTATATAATATGACCGGGCGTAAAAATCCGTATTCGGTGTATTATGTTTCGCAGGGAGGTGTTATAAGTGGATATAAACTATCCATATTTGGCAGTGCCATCCCTTTTGTCTCTTATAATGTAAGATTTAAATGAAACAGTATTTATACGTATTTATTCTTTTTATTTTTGCTCATTGCAGAGAGCGTTATGAATCGGCGATAAAGCCTGAGGAAAGCAACCTGCTCGTGGTGCAAGGGTTTATTAACAGCAATGGACAAACACAAATTAATTTAAGCAGAACAACCCTGCTGAGTGATAGTGGCATAACCGTTGAAACAGGATCTGTTGTAGAAATTGAAGGTGATGATAATTCTGTTTATCCTTTGATTGAATCGGGCCAGGGAATATATATTTCACAGTTCAATACACTTAGAAACGATATTAATTACAGACTTAGTATCAGGTCGATAAATGGGAAAAATTATTTATCCGACTGGAGAAAAGAAATTAAAACACCGTTAATTGACAGTATTACTTTTATAAGACCTGGTAACGGAATTGAGATATATGTTAATGCGAAAGCTCCTGAAAATAATACACGTTATTACCGATGGAATATTGAAGAGGACTGGGAAATAAGGTCCGAATACAAGACCGCTGCCACATATCATCTCAACCGAACAACAGCACCCCCAACATTTGTCCCCGAATTTTTTTATCCTGATACCCAAGAGTATAATTTTTCTCTTTATTACTGCTGGGGTTCACGCAAATCCTCTAATATTATTTTAGGTAATACAGCCAAACTGAGTGAAAACAGAATATATTTCCCTTTAGCCACTTATAAACAAGGTGCGGAAGAGTTTGCCGTGTTATACAGTATTCTTGTAAAACAATATGGGATGAGTAAAGAGGGTTATGAGTTTTATGAGAAAATGAAAAAGAATTCAGAGAACCTGGGCACAACGTTTGATCCGCAACCTTCTGAATTAAAAGGGAATTTTTTATGTATCGAAAATCCCGGCGAAGCAGTGATTGGATTTATGGAAGTATCAACTATGGAAGAAAAGAGAACGTTTATATCTAATGAACAATTGCCGGAATGGAACTATGATAGTGGATGTGAGCCGGAGATAATTGTGCCGTTAAGGAACGATACATTATTATCTGCCATCCATTTTGCCGGTCGCGTACCTACTTACTATTATCCAGGAATACTAGGAGGTGTATTAGCTGCCCCCAAAGAGTGCGTAGATTGTACTCTGCGGGGAACAAATATTAAACCCGCCTTCTGGCCCTAAATTATTTTAATGACTGTTATAAAAAATATCATTTTAATATTCTTTGCTTTTGTTTCGGTGAAAGTTGCAGGACAGGAACAGGAAAAACTATATATACAAACAGATAAACCTGGTTATCATGCTGGCGAAACTATCTGGTTTCGGATTGATGTATTGCCTGCCGGCAGTAAAATTGCCTATATAGAATTGCTTGACAGCATAAATACACCCGTGTTACAGGAGAAAATACAATTAACAGACTCGTGGGGTGCCGGTTCGTTTGCAATTCCTCCTGATTTAGCCCCTGGTACTTATTTATTAAGAGGATATACAAACTGGATGAAAAATTACGGAGCGGAAGGTTTTTTTACTAAACGGGTAGCTGTGATTAATTTGCTTCGATCGAGAGAAATCATACCAGCGATTAATACTACTGAATCTCATGAATTAAATATCGATCTTAAAACCGATAAAAAGGTTTACCGAACAAGAGAAAAAGTAAGGGTTGAATTAAGCACATTACCAAATCAGAATATTTCTGTTTCAGTATATAAACTCGATTCTTTGCAATCCAAAAATACAGGATACACTAATCAACCACCGGTCACCGTAAAACATACTAATTTTATTCGTGAGGATAATGGAAATATTGTTACAGGTAAAGTAACCGATATCAAAACAGGCGGTCCTGTTGCGAACACAAGTTGTTATTTGTCAATTATTGGTCCTGTAAATATGTTTTATGCCACTTCTAGTGACAGTATGGGAAATATAATGTTTGAAGTGAATAATGTGTATGGCGATAACCAGGTGGTATTGCAGACTGCTGATAGTAATTGCCGTATTGAAATTGATGACGGGTTTTCTAAAGAATTCACTACTGTGGTTGATAGCCCTGGCTTTGTTGTGTATGATTACAATACATTGGTTGACCATGCTGTGAGTGTGCAGGTGCAACTGATATATGACCGTAAGAGGGATAGCGTCGATATATTTATTGGTGATACATTACCTATTTACGGTTATGCCGAGTACAATTATAATGTGGATGAATATGTGAAATTTTCGAGTGTTGAAGATATTTTTCGTGAATACATTCGGCCTGTGCAAATATATAAACGTGAAGGCCGCATGGTACCAATCATATTTCTTGATAAGGAACGCAGGCTGATGAATGGTTCTCCTTTTTTGTTAATTGATAATGTTCCTGTATTTGATATGCAGAAATTAATGATGATCAACCCCGCAAAGATCCAGCGCATTGACGTGGTTGACAGACCATACTGGTTCCACCAACAATTTTATGAAGGGATTATTTCTGTTTTCACTAAAACAAAAGATCCCGAAGATTATTTAAGCCCAAACGCGACTGTGCAGAATTTCAAAGGTCTTCAATTAACTAAAAAATTCTACTCTCCCTTATACGATACAGAAACAAAACGAAATGACCGTTTACCAGATTTCAGGAATGTATTATTCTGGTCACCCAATATAAATAGTCAATCCATTGAATTTTATACTTCCGATTTACCTGGAAATTATGTGGTTGTCGCCCAGTCCATAAATGACAGTGGCAAAATAATTAATAAAGTAACTAAGTTTGTGGTAGAATAATAATCTCTTTCGATTAAGGTCTATATTTAAGTTATGACCAGCTACCAAAATGAAGAGACTTTTGAATTGCCCGTCGTGTATAAAGGAGCGGAATTAATGCTTCCTGCGAAATTTGTGCAGATGGGTTATATATATAAGATATTTATCACAGTGAATGAGCAAAAAATTATCTTCGAAGCTGATGAAGAAAGAAACCTGCGTGCTATTGTTGAAGGCTCCCCAAAGTCAGAAAATATTTCGATAGAATTGATACAGGCTATTAGCGAATCATTAAATCACTATTTCTTTTCATAGTAGTTTCTACCCCCTAGTTTACAATGAAATGATTCTTTCGGGATAGTGTTGAAATAAAAAAGGGCCAGGATAAAAATCCAGCCCCGTGTTTTAAAATCCAATATCCTATGAAAAACCGATAAGGGTATAACCAACCGCGTGCCAATCTTGAAACACAGTGCTATGGAGGGTTTCAGTAAAATAATCGGTTCAGACTGGTTTCATGGTGGGAAAGATTTTTCCATAATTGGAATAGACGCCGTTCCAGAATAGAAAAACAGGACCTATAGGGATGCATTAAACAGTCTGCCAACAATGAAATGACAAATCAAACAAACGAAGAGGCCTCCGTTATTTCAATATGTATGAAATTAATTTTTGTTCAGATGCAAGGAAAATAGTTCCATCCGGAGCCCTGTTATAGGAAACAAAACCTGTAAATCCCAGACCGGGTTTCAGATAATTAATTTGTCTGATTAAAACGCTGCTATCACAGAGTTTAGTTACATCCTCATTACTATAGCTTTCATAATTATTATACGTTATCGTATCAGCAAAGGCTGTATGTGTTCTGGTTCTTAAACAATCGCCGGAGCCAAATTGCTCTGAAAAGAGCACCGATTCAACATCTACTTTCTTAAAATAAGTAAAAACGGTATCGCCATCTGATCTTTCTATTGTACGTGCATCAACATTTCGCATAAAAAATGCACCATGTCCGAAAAAAGTTTTTCCATTGATTATTCGCTCCTCTGTGACCTGTAGAGTAAGCGTTGTTGAATCCCAGACTGTTCCATCCGGAGTATAGGATTTCATTTCGTACACCCATTCATTTCCAATAGCTAAAGGAATAAGGTCGATTGCAGGCTGCTGCTCTACAGTTTCTTTTTCGCAGCTAAAAAGTGATAACAAAACAAAAGCAAAAAGTAAATTTTTCATCGATAAGTTTAAAGAACAATTGTAATGAATTTTCTTGATATTCCGGACCTCTATACTATTTATGACATTCAGCACACCTTCTAGCTGCAAAGTTACAGGTATAATGTATATTTATATTTGTTGGGGTGAAATGGTTTACTCATCTGCAGACATCTCAAAAAGTTGGAATGTTGCCGTTCACATTATCCACTAACAAGCCGCGCGGAATTCTTTAAAAGGCTTTAAACGACTATTGATATGAATTTTAATAATATTGACACGACCTCGGTCCATGGTGCCCGGCATACTAATGCAGAAGGCGCCCATCTGACTCCTATTTTTGCTTCTTCTACTTTTACTTTTGAAAATGCAGAGCAGGGAATGAATCGTTTCTCCGGCAAAGAGAAAGGATATATTTATTCAAGATTTGGTAACCCTACGTGCACTGCCGCTGAAGAACTAATTGCTGAACTGGAAGCCTTCGGGATGAAGGACGCAAATAATGCAAATATTAAATTAAAGGCATTATTACATTCAAGCGGACAATCAGCCATGACAACGATGTTCATGTCTAACGTAGCCGCTGGTGATACAATACTTGCAAGCAATAGTTTATACGGGGGCACTTTTGAATTTCTAAGTAAATTCATTCCCACTTTCGGTGTGCGCACATTGTTTGCAGATTTCAGGGATATTAATGTGTTGGAAGATATTCTGATTAATAACAAGACGATAAAACTTATCCATATTGAAACGCCATCCAATCCCACGATGCGATGTGTGAATATGGCAACTATTGGACAGCTGGCCAAAAAATACAATGTAAAGTTTACAGTAGATAATACTTTCGCCACGCCTTATCTGCAACAACCTTTTAAATATGGCGCAGATTTCGTTTTTCATTCTACCACTAAATTTTTGAATGGGCATGGTAGCGCTATTGGTGGTATCCTGATAGGCCGGGATATTGAATTCATGAACACAAAAGTGTATAGCACTTACAAACTACTCGGGGGAAACAGTAATCCTTTTGATGCATTTTTATTGATTCAGGGAATTAAGACCTTACCGGTACGTATGGAAAGGCATTGCAGTAATGCGATGAAAGTAGCGACCTTCCTGTCACAACATGCAGCTGTTGAAAAGGTGTATTATAATGGTCTTTCTACTCATCCTGATCACGAAATTTCAATTAAACAAATGCGCCATCATGGAGCAGTGTTAAGTTTTGAATTGAAGGGAGGGTTCGATAATGCAAAGAGGTTTATTAATAAACTGCGATTATGTGTATTAGCTGTTTCATTGGGAACGGTGGACACCTTAATATCCCACCCCGCGTCTATGTCGCACGCTGGTATGAAAAAAGAGGACCGGTATTCATCCGGCATAACCGATGGTTTGATCCGTATGAGCGTTGGCCTTGAAGGAGTAGACGATATTTTAAATGATCTGGGGCAGGCACTACAATAATCCGGTACTTAGCATATTTGAGAAGGCTTCTTCCTGGGGCATCAAATAATAAAATGCACCTGAATAAAAATGTGGTGGCTTTTTTCAGGAATTCTGTTCCTGCGTTAATTTAATTTCCAGTAATTCAATTTCTTGTGGAGAGAAAGATTGAATATCAGACAATCCAATGGCTATATTTCGCAGCTTTGTAATCTGCTGTTCCGTCAATACCGTTAAGTATTTATATAGCCCCAAAAAACTTGTTGCTGGATAAGCGGACACTTCCATGGTTACTGTTTTTCTCGCTGCTAAGATGAGGAATTTAAACAATATTCAATATTAAATTTTGCTGTTGAAACTTATAAATTTTCCACAGCAAGTAGAGAAAATGTGCACTATTAATGTTAAATGCTTGAGTAATGCTGAATAACAACAGCCGGATAGCTAGTTCTCGCGCTCCAATTGCCTCTCTGCCCACTTTCCCCAGGACCCCATTCTCTGAAAACGCGACCCCATACATTGTGTTTAGCCGATCATTTTCTATCTCAGGCTTGCAGAGCCTTTTAAAATCGAGTGGTGTTCTTACTGCGTTTTTGCTGCTTTGAAACCTTCTTCGGATTGCAACAATATGATCTAGTTGGAACGCGCAAGCTGACTACAGAACAATTATTATTGAATGCATTAAACATACATCATGAAAAAATACATCTGCAAACCGTTAATTATACGAGAGGAATTAGTATTTACCACATTTAAGAATGCATTTCTAAATTAGAATAAGCGTACAATCAATAATTTATGTGAAAAAGCTTCCTTGTTCTAATAATTAGAATTAGTTTAGTGTTGCAAGACGATCAGATTCGAGAAGACAGGCTTATTTTTTATAAAAACCGGCTATGAAAACAAAATCCATTATCACCATCCCGCTTACCTTATTTCTTCTATTACGATCTCTATTATTCCTCAAATACTTTTACCGCTACAAACAAACCTGATTTGATCATCACGTAGCGATATCATTTTTCAATTATATAATTTAATATCCAAATCCTTTTCCAATGGTCAGTATCCTTGTGTACCGTGAAGTATGCTTTTACTTCAAAAAGCAATTTTTTTTCCTTTTTCTTTTATTCTGTTTTGCTTACAATCAGTCACATGCACAGGCTTATGTCAGTAGTGGCCGCGCATTTGGCGCACCAAGCAATGAAACAGTAAAACAATTAATAGCCAATAATGGCTATTCCTATTTATTGCATTCAGGTACTGCAAATAATTTTCCTGTTACCCTGGGTGGCGCAGGTGTTGGGACCGGCATCAAAAGCCGGCTTACTAAACTTGATGTGGATGGCAACCTGGTATGGAGCCGCTATCTTCCGCACAGTACTACAGGAGCAACTGTTTATGCGCAAATGGTTCTTCAAAATGGAGTTATTCACCTGGTAGGAACCACAACGGCTACCGATGTTCCTATAACCAATGGATCCACCGCAGCAGGCGGCGGCTCAGATATTGTGTACACAAAAATTGATGCAACATCTGCCGATATTCTTCATAACGGGTACCTCGGTGGAAGTGGTGCAGAAGCAACCGGCCTGGATATCACTGCCGATAATAGTTATGCTTACCTGACATTCACCACGCAATCACCTGATATTCCTGTTACTAACGGACCTGCTTACACGAGTGGTTATGATCATGTAATTATGAAATTGAATTCTTCCGGCGCTATTGTGTACGCAACATATACAGGAAGGGCTTCAAGTGCGTCAACAGGTACTGAGAGTATTTCTTTGAAAATAGAAAACGGGGAAGCATGGCTGGCAATGTTAGTTGATGCTACACATGATATTAATACCACCGACGGCAGCGCTTCAGCAGGTGGATATGATTATGCACTTGTTCGTGTGAACGCATCGGGAAATACAGTTTTTAGAACAATATATGGTGGTTCGGGTAATGAAGATTATCCAGCAATAGAAGTTAAAAATGCAGAAGTGTATTTAACCGGGTTCACCACATCAGCAAATTATCCTGTCACAGATGGTACTATCGGAAGCGGTCAACCGAAGCAACATATTATTACAAAGTTCAATAGTGGTAATACAAGAAGTTATAGTAGTTACCTGGCAGGTGTTGGAACCAGTAGTGATTTACCCCAGATGGAGGTCGCAGATGGAGCCGTTTTCCTGCTTGTGTCTGCACATACGAGCATGAGTATTACTACAACCGATGGTACTTCAGGTGGGAGTTATCTTATTAAACTTAATGCCGCAAATGGAGCCAGGCAGTTCGTTACTGCATTTGGAGGTACTCGTGCTTTTGCGTCAACAACGAATTCAACATCGCTGGCAGTAGAAAACGGATATGTTTATACTACGACGCCGGTTCTAAATGCCGGATCAAGTGCTCCAACAACCGACGGCTCGGTAAGGAGAGGGCATGGCGGTGTTTTTGTTACACGTCATAGTACTGCAGGCCAGTTGCATTTTGCCAGTTGGTTACTAACAGTTTCTACCCCCAGTAACGGTGGTGCTGTGATGGATGTTAGTAACGGTAAATTATTTGTTGGCGCAGCTACCTTAAACGGTATCTTCCCTGTTACTATGCCTAATCTTGGGACAGCAAGCGGAAGTGATGTTGCCTGGGCCGCAGTTGAATTTTGTCCCCCATTACCAATCGATAATATTATTTCGCCGCTTAACCAATCTATTTGCCGTGATGGTTTCACCCAGGCGCTCACCGGCAACAATGTAGTGTACTCTTCTGATAACATGCCTATGCTATACATCAATGGCGTAGCTAATCCGCAAAATGAGATCAGGGCCCGATACCAATGGCAGGTTGCTGATAATGCTGCCGGCCCCTGGACAAATATCGGTGGAACCGGTACACAAAAAGATTTTGCGCCTTCTTCGGGGCAAACCGATAAATATTACCGCAGGCTGGTACTTGCACCACTGGGATGTACACCCGAACTCATCAGCACTTCGGATGTGGCGGCAATACTTGTTTCAAGCGACAACTCTCCCGTAATAGATGGAGGTATTTTTAATACCTGCGCTGGAACACCAGTAGATATTAATGTGACTGTTACCGGGGGTGCTGCTCCGTACGCGTATGTGTGGGATAATGGCATCGGCAGCATAACTAATACTGCCACTGTAACTCCTACAGGAAATAGCGTGTACACAGCTACTATAACCGATGCCCTCGGTTGTAAGCAGGTAGGGCAGGCTATAGTTAACGCATATGTAGCAGATGCAGGACCAGTAACGGCTGGTGTTTGTACCGGTCAGCCGGTACGTATAGGAACTCCTCCTCCCGCAGGACTTGCAGACGTTACCTTTTCATGGTCACCTACAACAGGTTTGGATAATCCAAATATCGCTCAACCCCTGGCCTCGCCACTGGTGAACACAACATATACATTAACGATGACCGTTCCCATCAGCGGGGGTGGAAGCTGCTC
>CAYLVR010000043.1:0-8056 GCA_964387165.1 uncultured Chitinophagaceae bacterium
AAGATGGAATTCACTGATGCCACCTTCACCTGTATTATGTGCAAAATTTCCCAACCTGGCTCCTTCATTTAAAGCAGTAATAGCCGTCTTACTCAACGCACCGTAACTCATTGCCGCAATATTGTAGATGCTTGCATGATAGGGCTGATTGCACAAATGATTTCCTATCCACACGCGTAAATCATTTTCGTTAAGGTTTATGGGATAAATGGAATGCGCTATCCATTCAAACCCACGTGCATTTGGGTCTGCCTGCATACCAAATGCTACTGTTTGTCTTTCATTTTTTGCGCGTTGATAAACAATTGACCGCTGGCGCCTGTTAAAAGGTTTGCCATCTAAATCGGATTCAAAAAAATACTGACGCATTTCCGGTCGAAGAGATTCAAAGAAATAACGTAAATAACCGATTACCGGGAAATTCCTTAAAATAGCATGCTTTTTCTGCCGGATATTTGCGATCGCTAACAATAATAACGGTATTGTGAGAATAAGAAGCCAATACCAGTTTGAATTACCGACATACCCCTCCCTAAACGCTATAGCGCTGCCCAAAACAAGAATCAGTATAATAAGTACGCTTGACGGAACTTGTTTTTGAATTCGTGCCATGTTCACACATTTTAGACTTAAACAATACGTATTTCCAACACTTCAGCTTAACATTCTACCCATGCAGGGTCATTAAATAAATGACGGCATGGTTTTATTTACCACGATATTTGAGTTGGAAGAAAAATATCCACTACATGTTATTCAAAAAATAATACGTAGCAGATTGTAGAAAAATATCAATGAAAAATTAGGCCGGAACCCCGGCCTGGCTATTAAATTAGACCGGGGATTAATTATGAAAGTCCTTACACGTAGGATAAAAATTCAACTGCGCATTGAATTTTGAAAAATGACCTGTCAAGGCAAATTCCTGCCCAAGAAAAGTATTCTTGCAGTGCAATGTTTGAATATGATTAATAAAACCTGACATATTGCAAACATAAGCATATTAAACTGGGAAAACAACTGTACACAGTCTTTAATATGTTAAAGATTGATTTAAAATTGCGGATTGCTGTTTTATCTCTTTGTAAGCTGTCTCCGTAGTTTTTCTTCAACGTTTTTTAGCAGTTCAGACCAATGATTACCTGAATCAGATGCAAAAGCATCATTACCAGGAATGCCCAGGCGAATACTAACTTCTCTTATATCAGTGGATTGACCACTTTCTTTTTTAAAATAGACAGCTACCCAATTTATTTCTGAAATATGGCGGCGCAATCTGGTAATCATATCCCTTATTTGCTGTTGCAACTCTTCGCTGATAGTAAGATCAACTGTCTGGATATCCATTTTTATTCCTTCAAATAGTTCAGTATGATTCATGATTTTTTTTTGTGATTATACTAATTGTTCTTCGTTTCATTTGCTCTGCAAATTCTATTCCCGGTCTAAGAATTGTCTCAATACATATTGTAATATTCCCCCATGACGATAGTATTCGATCTCTATATTTGAATCCATCCGTACAATTACCTGAAAATTTATTTGAGTGCCATCTTCTTTTTGAGCAATTACCTCTACTTTTTTTAAAGGTTTAATATCCTGTGCAATACCTTGTATTGTAAACGTTTCATTTCCCGTAAGTCCTAACTTTTCAGCGTTATCACCCATTATATATTGAAGTGGTAAAACGCCCATTCCTACTAAATTACTCCTGTGGATCCGTTCGTAGCTTTCTGCCAGTATTGCTTTAATGCCCAAAAGAAATGCACCTTTTGCTGCCCAGTCTCTTGATGAGCCACTTCCATATTCTTTTCCAGCCAATACCACCAATGGTGTATGTGTTTCTTTATATTTTATCGAAGCATCATAAACCGACATTTCTTCACCGGTAGGCAAATGCCGTGTATAGCCGCCTTCTTTTTGTGCCAGTTTATTCTTAATGCGCACATTTGCAAATGTTCCACGAACCATTACTTCATCATTTCCCCTTCTTGAACCGTACGAATTGAAGTTTTCTTTTTTTATTCCCTGGCTGATCAAATATTTACCTGCTGCTGAAAGTTCGTTAAACTGTCCGGCAGGGGAGATATGATCTGTTGTTATACTGTCGCCCAATACCAATAAGGCTCTTGCATTTTTGATGTCGGTTAATGGCTCGGCTTTATCGGAAATATTATAAAAGAAAGGTGCTTCTTTAATATAGGTTGAGTTTTTATTCCATGCAAATAATGTATCATCAGGAATAATTAAATTTCTCCAGATCTCGTTGCCATCAAATATTTCCCCATAATTTTTTTCGAAATCTTTGGGTGAAAGCACCTGGCTCATTAAATCATTGATTTCATCATCATCAGGCCAGATATCTTTAAGATAAACAGGTTGCTGATTGGGGTCAAAACTGATGGGTTCATTAATCAGGTCAATATCAATTCTTCCTGCAATGGCATAGGCCACTACTAACATTGGCGACATCAGGAAATTCATTCTTACCTGCGGATGTATCCGGGCTTCAAAATTTCGATTACCCGATAATACAGAAGCTACCACCAGGTCGTGTTCATCTATGGCCTTGGCAACAAATGTTGGTAAAGGTCCGGAATTACCGATACAGGAAGTGCAACCATATCCTACGGTATGAAATTGCATTGCTTCCAGGTCGTCTAATAAGTCTGCTTTTTCAAGATAATCTGTTACTACTTTTGAACCTGGCGCCAGTGAAGTTTTAACCCAGGGTTTTGTTTTCAATCCATGCTCTCTCGCTTTTCTGGCCACTAAACCCGCGCCCACCATTACAAAAGGATTAGAGGTGTTGGTGCAGGAAGTAATAGCGGCAATAGCAACAGCGCCGTCGGAAAGCATAAAACTTTCTTCTCCAATAGTTACCCAAACATTTTTCATTCCATTTACAACAGTTTCTTCAATTTCCGGTTCGGGCGTTAGTTCGGGTGTCGTTGGTTTTATAGGTTGGCTGCCGCCTTCTGCCATCCAGCCACTTAATTGTTTTTTTTCTTCTGAATATTTACGACCATAGGTTTGATTTAAAAGTCCTATAAATTCAGATTTGAAATTCTTTAGTAAAATTTTATCCTGGGGTCGTTTAGGGCCGGCTACTGTTGGTTCAACCGTTGAAATATCCAACTCCACTACATCAGTGTACGTAATTCCTTCTTCGCCTGTTCTCCAAAGCATGTTAGCTTTACAATAATCCTCTACTAATTTTACCTGTTCTTCAGACCGGTTACTCTTACGCATATATTCGAGTGTCTTGTCGTCAATAGGAAAATAAGTAATAGTGCAACCAAATTCGGGAGACATATTGCCAATGGTAGCGCGATCGGGTACAGAGAGATTATCAAGACCTGAACCAAAAACTTCTACAAATTTTCCGACTACTCCATATTTTCTTAATAATGCTGCAATGGTCAATACCAGGTCAGTAGCTGTAGCGCCGAGAGGCAGCTTGCCTGTAAGTTTGAGACCTATTACTTCGGGCATGATAAAATATATAGGTTGCCCAAGTAAGGCAGCCTCAGCTTCAATTCCTCCAACACCCCATGCTACCACTCCAATTCCATTTACCATTGGTGTATGACTATCCGTTCCCACTAATGTGTCGGGAAAGATTTCTCCATTCCGTTCAATTACACCTTTAGCTAAATATTCTAAATTAACCTGGTGACAGATTCCCATACCTGGGGGAACCACACTGAAATTATTAAATGATTTTTGCGCCCATTTCAAGAATTGATAGCGCTCATTATTGCGCTTATATTCTTCGTCCATGTTTCGGTCATACGAATATTGGGTTCCGAAAAAATCAACCTGCACCGAGTGATCAATAATAAGATCTACCGGTATTAATGGATTTATTTCATTCGGATTTTTTCCTTTTCTCGCTATTTCAGCACGTAATGAAGCAATATCCACCACAGCCGGAACACCGGTGAAATCCTGCATCAATACACGGGCAGGTTTAAAAGGAATGTCCTTATCCGAACCAGAAGGTTCCCAATGGAGAATAGTTTCAATATTTTCTTTGCTTACCGCAAAGTCATCAAAATTGCGTAACGCATTCTCCAATAATATACGGATAGAAAAAGGTAACTTGCTGATTTTATACCCTTGTTTTTCAAGTTCGGCGAGACTATAATAAGTGAACGTGCCATTTTTAGTAGTTAATAATCTCTTTATTTTATAAGCATCTTTAGACATGATATGGGCTTTTTTCTGTCAGGCAACGCTTTAAGCATATACCTGTAAATAGGTTTGATTATGGTTAATTATTCCACACATGAGTATTTTATCAATAGTCATGCCCACTGAATCGGATTATTTTATTACATCATTCTTTGGTTGGAATAATCAATAAGGGTATTGAACTGTGGTGCAGGACATTCTCGGCCACACTTCCAACCAATATTTTTTCCAACCCACGCCGGCTGTGTGTGCCCATAACAATTATATCGGCATTTATTTCTGATGCGGTCTTTAAAATGGTTTCTCCAAATACACCGCTTCTTACTATTGTTTGAATTGTTTCATCACCCAAATGTTTTTTTGATTTATCCAGGTAATCCTGCGCTGCTTTCTTTAATTCTTCACCATTATCAGTTTGAATGGTGACAACACTGTTGAAACCCTCAAATCCCATTATTGGGGAATAATCGAGAGATGAATAATAAGGAGCATCAGAAGTTACATGCAGTAAGATCAACTGCGCATTCATAGCCTTCGCCAGATCATGACCTGTTTCAGCCACTTTCTGCGCCGTTGGGTTATAGTCGAGAGCAATTAATATTTTTTTCATTTTTGTATAGTTTTATGATTGCTACGATATTTATTCTTTTTCTTTCTTATAATGTAAAGGTGCCACGCCGGCCATATCACCAATTATATTTACAAGCTCTGATCCGGTTGGGATAACAATTTTAGCATTCGTTTTAAGGGATGCTTCTACCGTTTCTAATTTCTTTAATAGTTGTGCATTACCGGTAAAGTATTTATCAGCTGCTTCATTCACCAGCATGATTGCTTCAGCTTCTCCTTCGGCATGCAATATTTTTGCCCGTTTGAAACCTTCAGCTTCTTTTATTTTTGAACGTTTTACTCCATCGGCTACTGTTTCGGCGGCAGTGGCATAATCGATCGCCGCTATTTTTTCATTTTCTGCTTTCACCACTTTGTTCATCGTTTCCTGTACATCCCTTGGCGGGTCTATTTCTTTTAATTCTGTTCTTACAATTATAATTCCCCAGCTTGCCGTTTCATTTCTCAATGTATTATGCAGTTCCGAATTTATTTTACCCCTTTCGCTGTTAGCAGATCTTAATGTCAGCGTTCCTATTATATTTCTCAGCGTTGTACGTGCAAGATTAACGATCTGTAGTTTGTAATTGTTTACATTGTACTGAGAACTCTTCACATTTTCTTCTGTTTCTATTACTCTGAAATATACCTGCGCATCAACACTGGCATTAAGATTATCATTTGTAATGATCTCCTGCGGTTGAGCATCCACCATTTGTTCAGTTGTATTAACGATATACATCTTATCAATAAAAGGGATGACCCAGTGAAAACCCGGGCTCGCAAATTTGTAGTATTTTCCCAGCCTTTCAATCAAACCTCTATGGGTTGGCCGGACTATCTTTATTCCCAGAAAGAACAGGAACAATAGTCCTGCAATCAATAATAAAATTTTTGGTTCCATTTGTTCTTTTTTAAATTTTGTTTAGAATGAAAATCCGGCTGCTTTAACTGGCAAAACGAAAACAGCCTTAAATGGGTCTTGAGAGGTAATAGCATTTCCTGAACAACTTAATTCACAGGGTTGGGAAAAGCATACTCATGTTCATAAAGATAGGATAATTATAATAAAAAGAGTTTTTTGTCTTTTATCGATAGAAGAGTAATTATTCTGTGATTTAGCATTTGTTATGCGTTGATTGATGAAAATTATAACACCTGGTATCTTGTTTGCGCAAAAAGGCCGGTAACCGTTCAAGGCTTTTAAAAACGTGACTATAAATTTGGATTTTTGTGCATTGGATATGTGCTGCATTGAGGTTCAACGCAGCCTTACGGCGTATAATTCTAATCATAAAAACACAATGGGGTCCGCTTGAACATTTATGAGAAGTTTAGAGGCCGGGAATGTATCTTGTTCTCCTGAAGTCAATTAGTTTTCAAAATTAATTTACTGTTAGCTATTTTAGCAGTCTAAAAATTAAAATGAGAATAGCAATAATATACGGGGGTAAATCAGTTGAACATACAATATCGATCAGGTCCGTTAGAAATGTTCTTAATCACATTGAGACGCTTGGGTTACAGCCGGTTTTGATTGGAATTGATCAATCAGGAAAAGCCTATTTACAGGAATCTTATAATGTTAAAATTAACCCGGATATTATATTGCCTGATAAACCTGTATATTTTTCTCCCGGTGACGGAATGATTAATTCGAATGGGAATTTAAAAATTGATTGTGCTATTCCTTTAATTCATGGCACTTATGGTGAAGACGGATGCCTACAGGGAGTGCTTGAAATATGCCAAATCCCATATACTGGGGAAAATGTTGCGACTTCTGCAATATGCATGGATAAGCATCTAAGGTTTCAGGATCCTTATATCTGAACAGGCCGCTTTAAGAATGTCAGATATTTAAAATCATCAAATTCCGATTGATTACACGCATATGAATGTTGTCCAAGCGATACATTAAATAACGGAATAAATATCTTCGGTTTAATAAAACTCAGTTTCTTTTTTCCAAATAAATAATCAATCCATTCAAATAGTTTGTTTGTTAAATAGATATGCCCTTTATGAATTTCGTTTTTTAAATCAACAAATTTGTCCAGAATGTCCTGGCTTTTCACGCCGTTAGCCAGGGCTGTTGCCATCACTGCACCAATAGAGGTCCCTGTATAATAATCGAAATTTGAATTGAAGTTGACCTTGTATATTTGCTCGATCCTATTTATCATTAACGCTGAATATATTCCTTTTATGCCTCCGGCATCCAATGATAAAACTCTGGTGGTTTCCATTTTCATTGATTCAATAATAACCAATTTATTTATTGGGAACCAAAATATCTTCAAAAGATTAAAAAAACCAGCCCTGAGGTAAACGCCACCCCCTGTACATTGCGTGGCTTCCGGAACCTTATTTCAGTTTTCCCATTCAACAAGCTGGTTTAGTGAGTTTTTTTCACTTGTGGGAATTGGTTTGCAGAGTAGCAGAGGCAGCCGAAGATTTTTGTCATCGCTTATGTAAGTGCTGCAAGGTTGCTACCCAGTCCTTGATGCTGTTTTTCTTCCGCGCCTCTCAATGGGAGAGTTGAATACTAGAACGACCGGTGAACTGGCCAAGCATGATGGTGGCGGACGGCTTTAGTTTCAGAATCATGAGTGGTGGTATCGGTCACATATGTTTTCTTTATAAAATTATATTTGCTATCGGGATGGAAAACGTTGTTTAACGGCAACTGGACCTGATTTCCGGATCTGAAAGGTTGAAAATAGGTAATTTAAAACGTCTTTTTGAACGCACAAAACAAGCTGAAAATGTTTGTTCAAACGGATGAAATTGAATTGAAGGAAATTCAACTGCTGCGCAAATTGATATTGTGCTATTTTGTTGTAAATAGCATATACATTATCGCCCCCCCTGTTAGGTTTTATGTGTTGCTCATCTAAGGCTGGGGTTTCGCCGTTGTTGTTCGGGAAGTAATGGGATATATACGGGTTACAATCATTTATTTTATTTTCCACTTGTCAGTCCTGAATGGTGAAGCAGGTAACTGTGAATTGCCACATAAATTACCAATCGGCCAGTCTGCCCAAGCATAGCGAACAGACAATGGAAATGACACTTGCTTACAACTTACTACAATGGAATTGCCATCAATTTTAGCATCTGCGACATGGAAAACACTATCTGTGCCTGACATATAAAAACCCTGAAGGGCCTGATTGCTTTTTGTAGTAATTCCTACTTCCGGATTAGAAAAGAAAATACGCATGGTCTGCCCTTCCACCCTATACTT
>CAYLVR010000043.1:8066-17687 GCA_964387165.1 uncultured Chitinophagaceae bacterium
CTATACTTTTGATAAATTGGTCCTACAAAATCGATATCGGCACCATAAAGTTTAGATAAGGCAATAAGAGAAAGACGATAACCAAAATCTTGTTTATTTGCTGGGTGCAGATCGTTATCTGGAAGATCAATGGTAACTGCCATAGCAGTGTTGGGAACTGTCAAAGTTTGTAATTGTGCCTCCCTTAGCTCTGCCCATTCGGAACGAGCATTAAATGTATCGCACTTATTGATGATAGGCAACTGCACATAATAGAAAGGAAAATTACCCAATCCCCATCTTTTCCGCCACCCTTGTATCATTGTCGAAAAAATAGAATGGTATTCAGATGCCCTTGGTGTATTGAACTCGCCTTGATACCATAATACACCGCGAATGCCATACGGTATAAGGGGAGCAATCATACCATTAAATAGCGAACCCGGCTTTGGCTGCTTTTTTAATTTGTCAATATTTTCAACATAACTGATTTTTTTCAGGTCGTTTTTACTCGTCCACAATTCAACGGTTGTTCCTCCTACAGAACTTTGTATAAGCCCGATCGGCACACCGGTTTTTTTATACACTTCTCTTGCAAAAAAATATGCTGTAGAAGAAAATGCCGCACTAGTTGCAGGGGAGCATTCGCGCCATGTGTTTTCAACAACGTCAATATCGTTTTGTTCGGTGGCTGAAAATGTTGGTACTAATTGAAGAAGTCGGATTTCGGGATATCTTGCGGCTTGTATTTCTTCTTTATAATTAGCAACAGGAAAACGATAAGTTCCATCGCCATTCGGCCATCCTTCCAGAGGCATTTCCATATTTGATTGACCAGAACATACCCACACTTCCCCGGCCAGTATATTTGAGAATTGAATAGAATCTTTTCCACTTCTGATTTTTAATGTATATGGACCGCCTGCGTCTTTAACATTAACAGCAATTTTCCACCTTCCATCATTACCTGCTATTCCTGAAAACACCTCCCCGTTAAAATAAATAGTCACTTTTTCATTTGGTATAGCCGTTCCCCATATGAAATCTTTTTTGTTGCGTTGCAGAATCATATTATCGCTGAATAATGCGGGAACCTGAAGTTGTTTGAGTTTTTCTTTTAGCAACTGCATAAAATAGCCGCCCACCACGCTTCTTGCCTGGAAACCAACTTTCTTACCATCCAGCGTTTCATGCCAGTCGCTTAGAGGAACACGACTTGGTGTTTCATGTATATACCTGTACAAGGGCTCAATGAATTTTTGAAATTCGTTTTGTTTACTGGTGATTGCAGCCGTCCACATTATCCAGTCGCTTTTTGTATAGGTTTTGCGGCTATCCAATGGTAACCCGTATTTGTTTTGTTTTGTAAGATAAAATGCGATCTCTTTTTCAAAAATTCGCTGAGGAAATACTTCAAGGCCCAGCACCTTGTCCCACACCAGGTTATATTTTTGGCTCCAGCTATTATTTTTATCGAATGTCAATGCGAAATGATCACCTTCATCAGCCATTGTTTCCCAGCGTTTTGCCATATCCTTCGCTATATTTATAAATTTTTTAGCGGTGTCTTTTTCTCCTAACATTTTCGCAAGCGTTCCATAGCACGCAATGCCCATTATAGCTTTTATTGAAAGGTTTGTGTTTCGCGCGAGATGGCCGGCAAAATCGTCGGTACATAACTGATTGGTGGGATCAAATCCTTCTCTAACGAGATAGTCGACCCAGGTAGTTAACACTTTCCAATGCGCTTTTGCGTAATTCGCATTACCCTCGGCTTTTGCAATGGCTGCTGTCAGGATGATCATATTGCCTGCTTCTTCAACAGGCATATCCTCATCGTAAGTTTGACCATTAGCAATGGGATATGTTCCGAGATCGTGCGCAGGAAATGGCTTTTGCCATTTACCGCTTTCGCTGTAATAAAAAATTCCATTCAGCATTCCTTTCAACAATTCCGGATTAAATACAAGAAAAAGGGGTGCCGACGGATAGGTGACATCAACAGTATTAATCGATCCGTTACTGAAGTTTTCTTTTGACAAAAAAAGTAAATCGCCATTGCCGCTTTTAACAAGTTTATGTGCAGCTATACTTTGACGGTAAGCCAAAATACATAATTCCGTATATTTAATTCCACCCGCTTTTTTTAATTGCCTGTACAGATCAGTATCAAAACTATCGCAACGTTTTTTTATGCTTTCAAAATCCCGGTTGGCCGATGCCAATTGTTTTTCGATGGTATCCAGCGAATCTTTTTTCCACCAGGGTTTTAAGTTCTCCTGAAAATACTGGATTGAATAAATGTCATCGTAGCCCAACAGGAATACTTGTTTTTTTATTTGGTTATCAACCTTGCCAATATCTACTGAAGTTGTTAATACCAGGCTGCGCCCTGTCTTATTTTTGTCACTCTTGTTGTCATCGATATAAGAAACTGTAGCAGCTGATTCGGGAACTGCCAGAAGAACATTTCCCCAATCGATCCTCACGTTATCACCTTTTTTTTCAAGTATTGGCTGATCAACAGTGCCTGCTTTTAATATTATTAATTGAGAGTGCTGATATTTTTCTGCAGTCACCTCCTGGTTAACTTTATTTACTGCAATATCTGTTGATACGCTTAAAGATACCTGCACATTGTGTGGTAATTTGTCTTTCGAGTGAACTGCATACACTACATAAGAGACAGGGCGCGACAACAAATCGAGATCATTTAATAATAACGGAGAAAGGAATGTAAGCTCAACTATTACGGGCCCACAGGAAAAATGGTAAACAGTTTGTGTTGCAGTTATAGAAACATTCTGCTGACTCGCATTTATTATCTGTTCGTTATCCGGTTCGTGTTTGCCTAGTACGCGGTACGTTTTATTATCGACAGTTACCCATCCCGATAGGGCATGTGGTACGCCAGTCCAATGACGCGTGGTATCATTATATAGTGTATCGTTCATCGACCATATACTGAAATATGGATCGTGAGTAACGAGCGGATAAGCAGGCGCTAATTGCTGTGCGAATGCGCCGCACGACATAAGAATTAATAAAAAGAAAATTATTTTATTCATCTGGGTTTTGCTTTGAACATAGGGTTTTTATAATATTTATTTCTGAATCGCTGAATGGAGAACCATCCCTTCTTAGTATATCATGAAACCATAAAGCCGGTTCGCTACCATCGGCAACCACTTTATCCCACGAATAAATAGTGTTTGTTTTACCACTTACAAATCCCCAGTTTATTGCCCCCACTTTTTTTTCTTTTAGCATTGGAAGAACCAGTTGAAAAAGACTGCCTGCTTTGCGCGCCATATATTCAGTACAGATAATAGGCCGACCGTATTTTTGCAAAGAATCCACTGTTTTAATATGCTGATCGATATATTGGTAATTATGATAAGTGATCACATCGGAATTTGATAATTGAAAAGCATTTAATGAATCAAATTGTTTTTCATCGCTCCAAACACCTGATGTAATTGGTTGGTCGGGATTAACTGATCTTGCCCATTGAAAAACTTTGCGCAATAAAGGAAGGCTTTTGTTAAATTGATAATTTCCACCTGGTTCATTATAGAGATCCCACATTAAAATGCGCCGGTCGTTCTTAAAAGTATGAAGTATGTCTTTTACATAAATTTCGAGTGTATTCAGTGTGTCGGGATATTTGAACAACATGGTTCCGGGATCTCTAAGCCATCCTGAATTATGAACTCCGGGTTTTGGATCAGGTTGTTTTCCTACCCATGCGGTATCGTTCCAGCAATCGTCAAAAAACACAAACATGGTTTGTATTCCATGTGATGACGCAATGCGCAGAAAATTATCGATACGGGTTTTAAATCCTTTTCTGTCATTTGTCCATAATAAATGATGCAGGTACACACGTACCACATTAAATCCGAGGTTTTCAGCCCATGCAAGTTCCCGGTTAATGGTTACGGTGTCGAAAGTTGCGGCCTGGAACATTTCCAATTGATTAATGGCTGTGCTGGGCTGAAAATTACAGCCCCTGAGCCATGGGAGACCGGCATACCATTTATTGGCCTTTTCGGCCGGCCATCTCTTACTTTGAGAATGAGCCGGTACCGAAAGAACCAAAAACCCTATTGATACGATGATAATAAATAGTTGTTTCACGTTGTTTAGATTATTTCCGTGGCCAATTAGGATTTTGTGAAAGTTTTTCATTTAACGATAATTCGTAAGCCGGAAGAGGGAATAAATAATCTCTATCCGGATTAAATTGATACCCTGTTGGTAAAACGCCTTTATAAGGGTCAATATACCCGTTGTCATCGAGAGTGATGTTAGTATTAGCTGGATAATCTGCAGCAACAAACTTTACTCCTTTTGGACGTTTATTTGCAAATACATGGTGTGCGCGCCAGCGGAAAAGATCGTTTCGGCGATACCCTTCACATGCAAGCTCTACACGTCGTTCGCGACGAATTTCATTAATAACAGGACTGAGCTCTGAAAATTGCCACAAATTATCAGTAGCAATAGAACTAATGTTCAATGCTGGCATTCCGGCACGCGCTCTCAATTTATTGATGCTAATATCCACATCGCCCTGCGAAATCTCACCAAGCTCGGCCTTCGCCTCTGCGTAATTCAATAAAATTTCAGCATAACGGAAAATTGTATAGGCAGTGGTAGATTCAAAGGCAACCTGCTGTAATTTTTGTTCAGGATATACTGCTTTTTTAATTTGATATCCTGTAACATCTCTTGCCTCTCCACCGGTATTAACAGCTGCGCGAACGAATGTTGACAGTGTGTCGCCACCTCCCTGGAAATCGATCGTTATCGGATCGCCGGGTGCAAAGATAATCTGATGTAATCGGGGGTCGCGGTCGCTGACTACATTGTTCAATCCGTTATCGCCCTTATAAAGCGGGCTCGAAGAAATAGGTAATCCGTCAGTGCATAGATAACTTTCAACGAGCGATTTCGTTACGCCGGTGTTTCCGGCAATTATAGCCAGAAAGCGCTGCCCGTTGTGCGATAAAAGTCCTAGTTTGTACTTCTTCCAGAACATTATTTCCGGATTATTACTGAGGTCAGACTGATTAAACAATAAAGAATAATCTTTTTCCGGATTACCTTCATTAAAAATCTGATAACGTCCTTCATCTATTAAAGTCTGCGATGCACTTACTGCCATTTGCAGATATTTTACCGGATCCGAATTTTCGGCTCCAAACACTGTTCCATCATGATATTTTTCCCAGGTTCCTTCATAAAGTGCAACCCGCGATTTGAAAGCAAGGGCAATGGATCTGTGTATCCGGTTAGGAGCAGTAGCTTCCTTGTCATTTAATAAAGAGATGGCCTTGTCGATATCGGAAAGAATAAAATCGGCTACTATATTACGTTGTTGTCTTTCCTCATATAATTCCTCTGAATTGGTTTCGAGAGGTTTATCGATTATTGGCAGCTCTCCGAATATTTTGAATAATTCAAAATAAAACCACGCACGAAAAAAATAGCCCTCTCCTAAATAATGATTTTTTAAACCGCCCTCTACTACTTTTGGGGCATTTGCAATAAAGATATTAGCAGACCGCACATTTGTCCAGTTCCACCCACCGCCTGTTATTGGTAAAGTGGTAAGACCAGCCAGGTGCAGGTCATATAAACCAGGCGCCATATTATCACTGTTATTATCTTCCCACGACGGTCCGCCGCCATATGTTGGCCATCCAGGTAAAAATCCATATAAATTGTTGAGATAAGTTTCCAGGTCAGTAGCAGTTTTCCAAAACTCTGGTTCTGATATCTGATTAAGTGGTTTTTTATCCAGGAATTTTTTTTCGCATGACGTAATAGCCACCACGAAAAAAAATAATATATATAAATGAATAGTTCGCATTTTAAAACAGTTTAGAAGTTAACATTTAGTCCAAATGAAATGATTCTTGACAATGGATAGATTTTTCCCTGTCCATATAATCCCACGATCCCTTCAGGATCAAACATTTCTGCAATTCCTGAAAATGTTAACAGATTTTCTCCGTTTACGTAAACTCTTGCATTTTTTAATATTCCCTTTTGGGTGATCGACTGCGGAAGGGTGTATCCGATTTGTAAAGACTTCAAACGTAAATAAGCTGCTTTTTGAAGATACCTGGTAGAAACCACCCTGTTCTTATCGCCTTCGCTGCTGAAATAGGGGCGGGGATAATACCCGGAAGTGTTATCAGGTTGCCAGTAATTCAGATGTTCAACAAAAGTGCTGGCGTGCCAAATGGAACCATCTATTCCCCAGAACAAATTATTATTCAGCCAAACGTCCTGTTTGCCTACTCCCATCCAGAACATGGATAAGTCAATATTTTTCCATGTTACTGTTCCGTAAAGTGAATAAGAATACTTTGGAAGCATGTTACCAATTATTTTCAGATCGCCATGATCATCAAGTGTATTATTACCAAAATTGACCACATTATCGTTATTAATGTCTTCATATTTTACGTCTCCCGGATACCAGTTCGCATAAAATAGTGATTGACTGGCGTGTTTATTAATTTCATCTGCATCCCTGAAGAGACCATTTGATTCAAGTCCCCAGATATCTCCTTCTTTCTGTCCGGCATAATTACTCGACAGATTTTTATTAGGGTTGTTCCATTTAGTAATTTTAACGGAATAATCGGATAGGGTTGCTCTGACACTGTAAGCAAAATCTTTTCCTACTCTGTCGTTCCATCCGAGTGAAAGTTCCCAACCTGTATTTTGTTTTTCGGCGTTATTTTCAAGAGGAACAGAGGTGCCCAAAACTCCTGGTAAAGGAAAAGAGTTACCGAGCATATTCAGTACTGTTCTTCTGAAATAATCGAATGTCATGTCGAGACGTTTATCTAAAAAGGATGCGTCGAATCCAACATCAAAAGTGCGAACGGTTTCCCAGGTAAGCGCGGCGCTGGCGATACCAGGTGCGTTAACACCAATTGGTCTTGTTTCACCCATAATCCACGATACCTGCGAATTAATGGGCATAATCGGCAGGTATAAATAATTGGCAACATTATGATTGCCTAGTGAACCGTAAGATGCACGAAGTTTTAAATAATTAACATAAGGCTCAACACGATTCCAGAAATTTTCTTCCGATATTTTATACCCAACAGAAACAGAAGGGAATAAGCCAAAGCGACTGCCTTCCTGGAATTTTGATGTTCCATTGCGGCGGCCATTAACTTCCAGGAGATATTTTTCTTTGAAATCATAGTTAAATCTGAAAAACGTTCCCGTTGTTGCCCAATGATATAAATTATCATTAATAGTCATGTCGCCAGTGGCTGTTGAAAGAGAGGGAACAAAATCAGTGATCAGATTATTCCTTAGTCCGTAAATGCTGCTAAACTTCTGCATTTCTCTTTGATGACCAACCAGAATTTTGAACTGATGATCTTTAAATTGTTTTTCGTAAGAACTGGAAATGTTGAATGTCCAGTAATTATCAACATCGAATTGTTCGGAAAGATCACTTGGTGTTCGTGTGTCGTATGAAACATAAGGGTCATTGTTTGGTCCGTGCGCATATACTACAGCGTGATGACGTGTAGTAATATTATTGCCATTCTTCCATGAATAATCACCTTTGACAAACCAATTCTTCACTGGCTCGAGAACGCCTTCCAGCCTAAGCCAGAGTTCATTGGTAAGATTAATATCTCTCCCTCCTTTTTGATATACATTTATTCTCGACATCTCACTGAATTCTCCATTCGGGAACATTACCGGATCGGTGGGATAACGCCGTGGAAGATCATACCACATCACACCCCGCTCAAGCCCGCCATAACCTTCGTTTGGAAAATCCGCTTTTCCCCTGGCATATTTAGTCAGGAAATTCATTTGCATCCATTTGGTCACCTTGGTATTTATCTTGGCATCAATATTATAGCGCTGATATTGTTCATCCATATAGCGCATCTGACCCTTCTGATCATAAAAGCCGGCAGACATATAATAAGTGATCGCATCTCTGCCACCGCTCATTGTTAAATTATGTTTTTGTCTGAAAGCCATATTTTTCACCAGTGCTTCGTACCACTTAGTATTTGCATTGGCGTATTCATGTTTCGCCCATTTGGTGGGATCGAACGGGTCGGGAACCGTACCCGGAATACTTTGAGGGTCGGCCATATATTGTTTAATCCGATCGATTACTTCCTGCGAAAACACCTGAGCAATGCCAGAGTTTGCGGTTGCATCGTTCCACGAGTTTGCAAAATCAAGTGAGTTTGCAGGACGAGGCGTTACAGTAGGCGACGCTAAACCAAAATCTGCATTATAAGAAAGGTTTGGCTGGCCATTTGTGTTCCGTCCTCTT
This sequence comes from uncultured Chitinophagaceae bacterium, assembly GCA_964387165.1. Taxonomy (GTDB): domain Bacteria; phylum Bacteroidota; class Bacteroidia; order Chitinophagales; family Chitinophagaceae; genus Flavitalea. Next base: position 16,390 of record CAYLVR010000043.1, read on the forward strand.
TTAGTAGTGATCAGCACCACTCCGTATGGAGCGTTTGCACCGTATATAGCGGCAGACGAAGCATCTTTAAGAACCGATATTGATTCAATATCTGATGGGTTTACCTGGTTGATATTCATAGGCATTCCATCGACAAGAATAAAGGGAGAACCCATTCCTCGAATATTAAAATTCATGGTTGCATCAGGCTCACCTCCGGAATTATTAATGGCCACGTTCAAACCAGGAGAAGCGCCCTGAAGCAATTGCCCCACATTGCCCTGTGGCCGGGATGCCAGCATTTTTTTGTCGACCACTTCAATGGCCCCTGTAATATTCGTTTTTTTCTGGCTGCCATATCCTACAACAACTACCACATCCGATAAATTAGATGTATTCTGCATCAGAACAATTGACAGTTTAGGATTGTCACGAGATATTTTTTCTTCATAAGGCTTAAAGCCGATCATTGAAAATTCGAGAATATCTCCGGGCTGTAAAGAAATTGTAAACAGTCCGTCGTCTTTAGTAGAAGTTCCTTTTTCTGAGCCTCTGATTGTTATAGAAACTCCGCCAAGCGGCTCACCTTTATCGTTAGTGACCCTGCCTTGCACCTCAACAGGAGGTGGCTCCAGTGTTGTGATTAAGGATGAACTGAGTGGTATAGATTTTTTTTTACGACCGATGACAATGGTATTGTCTTCTACCTCATAGTCGAGAGGCTGCCCGGCAAACAAATCCTGTAAAAATTCGGCAAGTGGTTGATTTTTTGCATTGATGTTCACAGGCTTCGCATCTATTAGCAACTCGCTGTTGTAAAATACAAAAAAGCCAGTTTGCTTTTCAATGGCATTAAAAGCCCTGGTAAGAGGTACATTTTTTCCGGAAAAATTTATCTGTTGTGATAAGCCTTTGCCGGTAACGTGTAAACAACAAACAAAAAAAATAAATGCAGTTAAGCGCATAACACGCAGGGTTTTGGTTGATAACCGGATCCTGCACAACCACATAAAGGCCTCCCGGCAATGGGAAGTGGTGAAAGCAATCGTCCGGTTACAAAGTACATGAATTTGCATACTTTTGTAACAATTTGGGTGATAAATAAAAACAGTTTCCTCAAGTAATTGTTACTATCAAATCAATCCAGATTATTTCCCGGCGCTACCCGTCAGTAGTGCCGGTTTTTATTTGAATTTATTGACAGTAATGTTTCATAGGTTAATGGATCATATTGTTCGATGTACAATAATTGTTTTTCTATTTTCGTCCACATCAAATTTTACTTCACTTTTCTCCAGTATTTTGAGTATCTGGCGAAG
>CAYLVR010000043.1:17697-21632 GCA_964387165.1 uncultured Chitinophagaceae bacterium
AGTATTTGGCGAAGCGTAAGATTTCTTCCAATTTTTCCACCAAATGTCATGACCGGGATACCTTCAGGATAAATGATGGTGACATCATACCAGCGCGCTAATTGTTTCATTACCGAAGCCAGATCGGCACCATCGAAATCAAATATTCCATTCTTCCATGCTATATCCTGTTCTATATTGGTATTAAAAATTCGCCTGTCCATATAGGCCTGCCCGGGTTTAATCACGCGATCGTTTACTTTTATTGATCCCTGACTGAGACTGGTTTTAACATCACCATCCTCTTTAAATGTGCGCACGTTGAAAGAGGTTCCCAACACTGTGATTGTATCCGAAATCGTTTGTACAATAAATGGCCGGCTTTTGTTATGGGCCACTTCAAAATAAGCCTCACCTGTAACTTTTATTCTTCTTTCTGTTTCTACAAAAGCTACAGGATATGTTATAGAACTTGCAGCATTCAGCCATACTTTAGATCCATCGGGTAAAGTAAGCTGATATTGCCCGCCCCTGGGAGTTGACATGGTATTCCAGATTATTTCCTTAGTAGACAGATCCTTTAAATCATAAACAATCTGGCCGTCTGCTAATTTTATCACCTGCGCGTTTCCCTGCTGAGTGAGATTGCCATTAGCGGCACTATCCAGTGCGATGGTACTTCCATCCCATAACGTAAGCATAGCACGGTTGCTTCCCGGTAGAATATCCACTTTCTCGCTGCGTGTTTTGATTGACGAAATATTCTTTGGAATTTCTTTTTGCCTGTTTAGGAAATAGCCGCCGATACCGATAAATAATAATATTGCAGCTGCACCTGCCCAACGCATCTTTAACAAAGGGAGCCGTACTGTTTTCAGAAAAGATAATCGGGCTCGAGGAGCCGGATATATATCATCATGTAAAGATTGATTCTCAGGCGATGCTGAAATGATAGCTTGTTGTATTTGAAATAATCTATCGCTTGGTAGCGGCTTACCAACAGCATATCCCTCTGTAATGGCTTCCCGGATCAGATGCCGGCTTTCTGATTCTTTTTCGGGTTGAACCAAAAGCTGCGCCAGCTCATCGAGTTCTGCCTCGGTGGCCTTGCCCAACATGGCAGCTTTATATAGTATCTGTAGTCTTGACATAGTAATTCTACATTAGAGACAACATTGACCTTTATGAATGGGGGAGGGTGCTAAAAATAATTTTTTGCGGCAAAGGAAGCTATTACGAAAATCGCCGAACGATCTAAGCGGGCCATGCAATAAGCGCGGACATTTCGCAGCGCTTGTTCCAGGTGTGTTTTTACTGTTTCCGGAGAAATATTCATTTTCAACGCAGCTTCATTTCTATGATAACCCTGCTCTTTAATAAGCAGATAGGTCTCACGCTGCCTGGGCGATAACTGCTGTACGGCCTCCTGCAGCAGTTCCATCAGATAGTTTTCTGTTATGTCCGTATCATTCACTGCCCTGTAAAAATCCATAACCCAGTCTTTAATGTCGTTCTTTTTACGTAAAGATTGTTTGATGGCATTTAAAGCCATATTTTCTGCAATAGTATTTATCCATGCAGGGAAATTAACAATCTCGGGAAGAGAGGTGCGCTTGAGCCAGACTTTCAAAAAAAGATCCTGAACCACCTCTTCCGCCAACATCCTGTCGCCGGTTAAATGGTACACAGCGTGATATATACCGACATGATAGGTACTGATCAATTTTCCAAACGCGCCTTCATCTCCTTTTGCGGTTTGAGAAAGTATTTCTTTTTCGTTATATGATAATTCTGTGCCCAGAAGAGTGCGTTTGGTTTCTTGTGTTTTGCAACTATACAAAAAAAAATGATAAATATCAGGTTGTGGTAGTTATTAATAAACATTCACCAGTATTTATCTGAAAACGAATTTTACTGATTATTTATAAATAAAAATCGTAAATCATTAATTGTTTTTCTATTGTGCAAATTTTCAATATTGTTGTTACGCTGATAATAACCTGGTCGCTGTTTAAAAATTATTCGGGTTGTAGCCCTCTGCTTTGTAAATCTCCCAGCTAGCGGAACAGTTAGTTAAAAAGCTTAAAGAATATATTTCTACAGATTGTTTTTTAGAGTAATCTTATATTAGAGGAATGAAAATTCTCTTAGGATAATGTCAAATAACCTACTTTTTATAACAACCCTTTTATTGCTAAGCATTGCAGGGTGTATCGATGCTGATAATAAAGGGACTGGATCAAAAGAGAAAAGCACAGGCACTGAACTATCTGTTGTTTTAAATGAACAGGGAACTGCGCTGTCCGTTTACCAGGCAGGTAATAAAACCCCAATTCTGGTTCAGCATGCCGATTCTGAGTTCAGACCATATATCCATCCGATTTTAGCACCAGACGGAAAAGGAATGCTTACAGCATTCAGCCCATCACATCATAAACATCAAACCGGGCTTTACTGGGGTTTTACAAATGTGAATGGCCGCGATTATTTTCATCATCCCGGTAAAGGATACTGGAAAAAAAATAATGCCTTTATCATAGAGCAAAAAGGTGCAGAGGTCAAATGGCAGACTATGTACGACCTGCTTGATGAAAAAGGTAATGTGGTTCTCACAGAAATACAAAACTGGTCAATGAAGCAGGATAGTGGCAAATATCTTTTATCACTTGAATGGAGAGGAGAAGCTCAAACAGATGTAACGATCGGGAAATACGATTACGGTGGCTTATTCCTGCGAATGCCCTGGAAAGAAGGAATGAAGGGTGAGGTGATCAACCAGGCAAGACAGAAAAACCTTAATGCAGAAGGACAACGTGCCATGTGGGTTGATGTTGGTCTGCAGGTGGAAGGAAGAGACGACCTCGCCCATGTAGCGATCTTCGATCATCCGGAAAATAAAGGCTACCCCACGCACTGGCGTGTAGATAATGAAATGGGTATCGGGCCTGCACCCTCCAGGAAAGAAGATATTAAAATTGCCAAAGGCGAAACCGAAGTGTTCCGGTACCAGGTCTTTATTTTCACAGGAACACTGAATGACGTGCAGCTTAGTGACAGGTACAATGATTATACAGGCGATAATTCAATGTACTCACAGGCCGAAATGTGGGAAGTGGCAAGGCAGGAAGGACTTGACGCCAAATTCCTTACTCCCGATGAAGCCGTTAAAGCGATGACGATCAAAGATGGCTACAAGGTAAATGCCTGGGCGGCAGAACCTATGATGACACAGCCAATGGCATTTTGCTGGGATGATCGGGGACGCATGTGGATAGCAGAGAACAGGGATTATGAATCGAGGGGACATGGTTTTTCAAATGCAGGAGACAGCAGAATTATTATTCTCGAAGACACCAATCACGATGGATCGGCCGATATAAGAAAAGTATTTATGGAACATATCGCTTTTCCTGCTGCGCTGGCAGTGGGGTTCAACGGAGTGTTTGTTGGCGCACCACCTAATCTTTTATTCGTTCCCGATCGTAATCACGATGATAAAGCTGATATCAAAGATATTGAAGTACGACTAACGGGATGGGGTATACGTGACCGGCATGAAACGCTAAACAGCTTTCATTGGGGACCTGATGGATGGCTGTATGGGCTACAGGGATTTGCAACGCCATCAAAAGTGAAAAAACCTAAAGGCAAAGGAAAATTATACAAACACAAGGATCCTTTTCCTGAGGACATCCTGGAAGGTGAAGGAACAGATATTAACGGTGGAGTCTGGAGATATCATCCTGTAAAAGATAAATTTGAAGTAGTAGCGCATGGGTTCAGTAACCCTTGGGGAATAGACTATGATGCAAATGGTCAGTTATTCATAAGCGCTTGTGTAATTCCCCATATGTGGCACGTAATACCGGGCGGGATATATCATCGCCAGGGAGGACAGCATTTTAATCCATATTTATATGATGATATAAAGACTATTACTAACCATAGCCATCGTT
>CAYLVR010000044.1:0-585 GCA_964387165.1 uncultured Chitinophagaceae bacterium
CGAAGGTAGAAGAATTCCTATAAATCCACATATTTCACGTTGATCCAGATGTCTTTGTTTCTTCCCTTATCGTCGGTGCAGGAAATCTTGACCCTTCCCTCGGTGGGCACGAAAAACTGAGCAGACCTCGCGTCGCCTGCTTTATAGAACTTATTATTAATGTACCAGTAGATCATACTCACATCGCTGCCCGGCCGGCATTGCAGCAGTAATGGTTCGGGATCGGTTTTGCTGATCAGGTATTCCGTGCCGCTTCGCGGTGATAAAATAAGTGGCTTTTCATCCCTGAAAACCTTTTCACAGTTTTTATTATGAAAAGGAATTTTCTGGTAAACCAGATGATGTTCTTCATAATAAGCCCGCATTTCGGCGGGAATTATTTTATATAATTTCTTTTTATAGCCCGATTGTGGCATACATGCTTTACAATAGGATATTTTTTCATCGGCGCTTACCATTATTTCTTCCATATTATGGCAGGTTGATGACGAAGATATCATAGGAATAAAATAATCGGTAACCGTATGTTCGCAATGTTCTGCAGGGGGCAGACCGGTTTCGGAACAAACCATTCTTATGTCACAG
>CAYLVR010000044.1:595-13154 GCA_964387165.1 uncultured Chitinophagaceae bacterium
TGTCACAGTCTTTTGGTTGGGTGAACCATTCCTGGTCACTGTCGTAGTCGATTGTATTAAATATTTTAAACAATAAGGGCGTGGCTATTTCTGCTCCGCTGAGTTCCGGAATCCCCTGTCCCGAGAAATTGCCTGCCCAAACACCAACTGTATATTTTTTATTATAACCAATGCTCCATGCATCGCGCCTTCCGTAAGATGTGCCGGTTTTCCAGGCTATTTTCGGCATGTGTTCCGTGGCTTGCCAGTTAAGGGGGAAATCGGGACGGTTGATCTTTGATAAAGTTTCGTTGATCATAAATGCGGCGGCAGGACTTAAAATCCTGTTTCTCCTCTTATAGCCCGAATCCCGTGTCAATGCGGGTTCTATATATAGGCCTTCATTGGCAAATGAAGAAAATAAACCGGCAAGTTCTTTGAGCGTTGCACCACAACCGCCGAGGATCATGGAAAGCCCGAGTTTATGCTGGTCCTTTCTAACCTGTTTAAAATTGCAGGCGCCCAGCACTGAAATGAATTCATTTTTTCCTAATTGGTTCAGTGATTTAACTGCTGGTATATTTAAAGAATGTTCAAGGGCATATTCCATACTAACATAGCCATTGAATTTTTTGTCATAATTCTCCGGCGCATATCCTTGATAATTAACATTTACATCGGTGATCATGGATTTCGGGGTAAGCAGCCCCTCATCAATACATAATCCATACAATAATGGTTTAAGCGTGCTGCCCGGTTGGCGGATAGCAGAAACACCATCAACCTGGCCGGCATCAATGGTATCGGTAAAATCGGCCGACCCTACATAGGTGATCACCTGGTGTGTAGCATTATCAATAATTATTACAGAGGCATTGCGGATATTTTTAGAATGAAGCGAACGGGAGTAATCCTTTACGATCTTCTCCGTTTTCGCCTGGGTATTAATATCGATGGCCGAATTAACTACCGGCTCCCCTGATTTTTTAAGTTTATATGAGAGGTGGGGGATGAATTTCGGCACAGCGCCCCTTGAAATATCAAACGGTTCCGTAAGTGCATCTTCTATTTGTTTAGGGGTAAAAATCTTGTCCTCACTGAATTTATTCAGCCACCGGTTCCTTTCTTTTATTATAGCCTCATTGTTTTTGCCGGGCACCAGGGAAGATGGCCGGTTGGGAATAATACAGAGCGCAGTGATCTCGGCAAGCGACAGGTGGTCGGGATCTTTCTTAAAATAAAGTACAGAAGCCGATTTAACGCCTTCTATATTACCTCCATAGGGAAGAAGGTTACAGTAAAGCTGCAAAATTTCATCTTTGTTATATTTGAGTTCAATTTGGCAGGCACGAAAAATTTCTATTAACTTGTTGAAGTAATTTCTTGATTTCGGTTCCAGCGCACGTGCCACCTGCATTGTGATGGTTGATGCGCCGGATGTGCGTTTTCCACGAAATATGTTCTTTACCATCGCGCGTGCCATTGCAAAAGGATTTACCCCCTTGTGATAGTAGAAGAGTTTGTCTTCTTTTTCAATAATAGTCATGCGCAGTAAAGGAGATATTTCATCAAGAGAAGTTTTCATGCGCCACTTTTCATCTTTAGTAAGAAATGCATGCAATACTTCTCCTTTGCTACCGGTAATAATAGTAGAATATTCTATTTTATCGGGAAGAGGAAAAAGCAGATGCAAAGAAATGAATAATAAAATGGTAATAACAGCAGATATAGATAGTGCTTTTATCATTCTATTGTAATATTAATAATAAATATGCGTAATCTCATTTTTGCCTTATCAGTAATTTGTTTTTTTGCCTGTAACCGCAGTGCTTCAAAATTGGGTAACGAACTGACGCTTGATGATGTAAACACTTCATGGGTATTACAGGATGGGCAATCGAAAACAGCTGTACCTCAACTGGATCTTTATTTTAATCTATCGGTTTCGGTGAATGAGTTGAAAGAAAAATTGAAATTACAGGTAGATGGAAAACCTGTTACGTTTGAATTGCAAACCCTTGCCGATAACAGCCAGGTGACTGTTAAGATGAATGGCGTGGCGCCTCAGGATAAAGACCTGGAAACAAATATCCTGATTGAAAAAGGACTGCATGCAGTTTCGGGGAGCAGGCCTGAAGCAAAAGAAATAAAAGTTTCTTCTAATATACCCTCACCTTTTAACCTGGTAGTGAATAATATTGATCCGCAGCACGATGGGTTAAGCGGTACTGTATATGTACGTACCAGTCAGCAACTGGTGATGGATAATATTTCTTCTTTAATTAAAATAGAACCAGCAGTAAAATTTACGGTTGATAAAACAGATAATGGTTTTTTAATCAAGAGCAGTGACTTTGATGCGGAAAAGAATTACCTGCTGACCATTTCTAAAGGCCTGCGTGGAGTTTTAGGAGGAACATTACAGGAGCAGTATGATAATAATATTGCATTTGGAGAACTTGAACCTTCTGTTCAGTTTAATACAACAAAAAGTGTTTTTCTTTCTGCAAAGGGAAACAGGACGTTGGATATAAAGATAGTGAATATTGAAAAAGCAAAAGTTATCATTTCTAAAATATATGAAAGTAATTTATTGAGCGCTCAGAAATATGGATATTATCCTAATGACAGCTACAGGAATGGTCAGGAAGACTATTATAATTATTCCAGTAATGAGTTGACAGCAGGTGATGTTATTTATGAACAGGAAATAGATACGCGTTCTTTACCTTCTATAGGTAATAGTAAACTATTCAAGCTTAACTTTGAAGATAAGCTGAGTGATTTTAAGGGGATATATCATATTAAGGTACGCTCAGCTAAAGATTACTGGATAGCTGACAGCCGTTTTATTTCAGTGTCTGATCTTGGATTAATTGCTAAAGAGGGGGGCGATAAATTATTTGTATTCACTAATTCAATTAAATCAGCTGAACCGATCGCGGGTGTTAATATTATTGCTTACGGAACCAATAACCAGGTGTTGGGAATGGGTGCTACCAATGCGGAAGGTGTTGCAGAAATTCCTTATACAAGGAAAGAATTTGCCGGATTTAAACCGGCAATGATCGTTGCTAAAACAGAAAATGATTTTAATTACCTGCCTTTTAGTTCCACAAAGGTTAACACATCGAGATTTGAAACAGGAGGTAGAAGAAGTAACAGTACAGGGCTGGAGGCTTTTATTTATGCGGAAAGAGATATATACCGGCCGGGAGAGAAGGTGAATTTCTCAGCAATCATTCGCGACCGGCAATGGAAAACACCAGGGGAAATTCCTGTGATCATGAAATTCCTTTTACCTAATGGTAAAGAATTAAAAGAATTCCGTAAAACATTAAATGAAGAAGGATCGGTTGAAGGTAATATTGAAATTTCTACCGCGGCCATTACAGGAAGTTATACTCTTGAACTATATACTTCCAATGAAGTATTGCTGGGTAGTAAATACTTCAGCATAGAAGAATTTGTTCCGGACCGTATCAAGGTTTCTGCTAAACTGGATAAAACCTCTCTGATGCCCGGAGAAACGGCGAAGCTTTCAATGAACGCGGTTAATTTTTTTGGCCCACCTGCATCCGGTAGAAATTATGAAACGGAGATACAGGTTAAATCCAGGTACTTTAGTCCAAATAAATATTCTTCTTACAATTTCAATATTCAGAACAGGGGGTTGTCTTTAGATAAAGTGGTAAGGCAGGGCAAAACAGATGCTGAAGGGAATGCCGTGGAAAATTACGAGGTGCCTGCAATGTTCAAAAACAATGGTGTTTTGCAGGCTAATTTTTATTCAACCGTTTTTGATGAAACCGGCCGCCCCGTCAGCCGTTCTACATCGGCCGATATTTATACCCAGCCTGTATTTTTTGGATTACAGGATGATGGTAACTGGTATTATCCATTAAACCAACCCGCCACATTTTCTTTAATAGCATTGGATAAGAACGAAAAAGTGTTATCAGGAGCGAAGGCGTCTGTAAAGGTGATCAAACATGAATACCGTACCGTAGTTTCGAAAGCGGGAAATTATTTCAGATATGAATCTCAGGAAGAAGATAAAACGCTAGCCGAGCAAACAATAACAATAAGTGGTGAAAATACTTCTTATGCGTTTACTCCGCGGTCACCTGGTAATTATGAGTTAAGAATATCTATTCCTGGTGCAACAGGTTATGTGAGCAGGAAATTTTACAGCTATGGTTCATGGGGAGGCGAGAGTAATTCGTTTGAAGTAAATACAGAAGGTAATATTGATATTGAAACCGATAAATCTGTGTATAAGGCAGGGGAAACAGCAAAAGTCTTATTTAAGTCACCATTTAATGGGAGAATGCTGGTAACCATGGAAACCGATAAAGTACTTTCTTACCAGTACGTAAATGTTGAAAAAAGAAATGCATCAATCGATTTAAAGATCAGTGCCGATCATCTTCCCAATGTGTTTATTTCGGCTACGTTAATTAAACCGCATGGCATAAGCGATATTCCTTTAACTGTGGCACATGGTTTCCAGAATCTGAAAGTGGAGAATAAGGAAAGAATTAATTCGGTAGAAATAGTTGCGGCAAAGAGTACAAGATCAAAAACGAAACAGCAGGTTACGGTAAAGGCTGCACCCGGAAGTTTTGTTACACTTGCAGCCGTTGACAACGGTGTATTACAGGTAAGTGATTTTAAAACTCCTGATCCATATAATTTCTTTTATGCTACACGTGCACTGGAAGTGGATGCCTATGATGTATATCCATTTTTGTTTCCCGAAGTGAGGTCAAGACTAAGCAGTACAGGAGGTGATATGGGAATGGAAAAACGGCTTAACCCAATGCCGGCAAAAAGAATACAACTTGTTTCTTACTGGAGTGGTATTTCAAAAGCCGACGGTAGTGGCAATGCGAAATTTACATTTGATATTCCTGGCTTCAGTGGCCAGATCAGGTTAATGGCGGTTGCCTACAAAGGAAATATATTCGGTTCATCTGAAATGAATATGACCGTTGCTGATCCTTTGGTATTAAGTACGGCTTTGCCGAGATTTATGAGTCCGGGTGATAGCGTTACGGTTCCTGTAACCATCACAAATACCACGGCTAAAAATACAGAAGTTACTGCGATATTAAAGACAAAAGGTCCTATTAATGTTTCAGGTACTGCGCAACAAACATTGTCTATTAAGTCCAACAGTGAAGGACGTGCAGTATTTAATATAACTGCTTCTGCAGCGGTTGATACAGGCAGAATATTTGTCGAAGTAAATGGACTGGGAGAGAAGTTTACTGATGAAATACCAATAGGTGTTCGTCCTGCTTCTCCATTACAATTAATCAGCGGAAGCGGGGTAATAAATGGTGGTACCAGCCAGAATATTAATATTAATGTTTCCGATTTCATGCCAGGTTCTTTATCTTATAAATTGGTGCTGAGCAGAAGTCCTTTGTTGGATATTGCACCTCAACTGAAATATCTTGTACAGTATCCTTATGGATGTACAGAGCAGCTTATTTCAGCTGCATTTCCGCAATTATATTATTCCGACTTAGCTAACCAGTTGGCTTCTTCCCGAAACTCATTAGCCGTCAACGAAAATGTGATGGAAGCCATCAGGAAAATTAAATTACGACAACTATATAATGGTGCTGTTACTTTATGGGATGGTGAAGGATCAGAAAATTGGTGGAGCACCATATATGCTGCCCATTTTTTAATTGAGGCCCAGAAAGCCGGATTTGATGTCGACAAAAATTTATTGAATGGCTTATTAAATTATGTTAATAACCGGCTGCGTAATAAACAAACCATCATTTATTATTATAACCGCGATCAGAATAAAAAGATCGCACCTAAAGAGATAGCGTATAGTTTATATGTACTGGCGCTTGCTTCAAGAGCAAACGTACCGGTTATGAATTATTACAAAGCAAATACTGATCTGCTTAGCCTTGATAATAAATATCTATTGAGTGCGGCTTATGCCATTACTGGTGATAAAAAAGGTTACGCTGAATTGTTACCTGCTTCGTTCAGCGGCGAGGTTTCAGTTCCACAAACTGGCGGCAGTTTTTATTCTCCAATACGTGATGAAGCGATTGCGTTAAATGCATTAATAGAGGTTGATCCAGGCAATGCTCAAATTCCGATAATGGCTCAGCATGTTTCCATGCAGTTAAAAGCAAGAAGCTGGTACAGTACACAGGAGTGTGCTTTTAGTTTTCTGGCATTGGGTAAACTGGCGCGCACTGCAGGCAAATCGACTGTTGATGCGGATATTAGAGTAAAAGAGAAATCTGTTGCAAGGTTTGATGGAAAAGATATGAAACTGGATGCGAAAAAACTGGGTGGCAATACTGTGCAGATAAACACGAAAGGTGAAGGAAAATTATATTACTATTGGCAGAGTGAAGGAATAAGTGTAAGCGGACAATATAAAGAGGAAGATAGTTATATTAAAGTGCGCAGGCAGTTTTTTGACAGGTACGGGCGGAAGATCAGCAATAACATATTTAAACAGAACGACCTCGTAATTGTGCAGCTATCACTTGAGAGATCATACAATAGTGATATAGAAAATATTGTTATCACTGATATTTTACCGGCAGGATTTGAAATTGAAAATCCGAGAACGAAGGAAATTCCAGGTATGGAGTGGATCAAAGATGCTTATACACCCACACAACTGGACGTGCGCGACGACAGGATCAACCTGTTTGTGAATCTTACTGCTAATAAACAAAACTATTATTATGCAGTGAGGGCCGTATTGCCAGGAAATTACGTGATGGGACCTGTTGGAGCTGATGCCATGTATAACGGGGAATATCACTCGTATAATGGTGCGGGGAAGGTGATTGTACAACCCTGATTTCAAACACAAATGTACAGAAGCCTGAACGTAGGAGTACGGCAAAAAACACTTACGCCTGGGCATAAAAAAGCACCACTTGTTCAGTGATGCTCAGTAGTCATTAAAGCTGAAAATATTTATGCTGTTGCGAGAGTATTTACTCTGCGAGTCAGTTTGCTCTTTAAGTTAGATGCCTTGTTCTTATGAATAATACCTCTCTTTGCCAGTTTGTCAATCTGGGAAAGAACGTTAGGGAGCTGCTCAGACGCACCTTTGTTATCTTTGATCACTTTAAGATCGCGGATGGCATTACGGGTAGTTTTACCGTAATATTTATTTCTATCCCTGCGTTTTTCTGCCTGACGGGCATCTTTCTTGGTAGCCTGATGATTTGCCATTGTCGCTCAAAAATTTTAAGACGGCGAAGGTAAGGAGATTTTAGTCAAACCTGAAACAAAAGCCAGGAAAAATTTATTTTCTAAGCCAAAATCCATCTTAAAACTTATTATAACATACTACTACTAATCGCGTTAAATCACCGATATTTGTAGCCCATTATTTTAAGATGAAGGACTTTAGCTATATAACCAGTTCCCACCCCTCTTTTATTGAAGGTATGTACCAGGATTTTACAAAAAATCCTGAATCCGTTGACCCCGAATTGCGTAAGTTTTTTGAAGGTTTTGACTTTGCCATGGCTAACGGTAAGGCTGCGTCTAACGGTTCGTCAAAAGGCCAGATTCCAGCCGGAACCCCTGTAAAAGGCTCAGAAGTGGCCGACTGGAAGAAGGAGTTAGGCGCTTACCGGCTTGTTCTTGGCTACCGTAATAAGGGACACCTGATTGCCACTACCAACCCAATCCGTAAAAGGAAAGATCGTGGAGCCAACCTCAACCTGGACTTTTACGGCCTTTCGGAAGAGGACCTCGATAAAACGTTTTATGCGGGCAACATGATAGGCCTGGGCGGCGCCACCCTTAGAGAGGTTTTTAAGCATTTACAGCGCACTTATGCCCATAACATGGGTATTGAATTCAAATATATCAGTGATCAGACCAAAGTTGACTGGCTGACCACTGAAATGGAAAAGAATTTCAGCCAGCCCGTTCCCCTTGAAAAAAAGAGCCGTATCCTTGAAAAGCTGAACCAGGGGGTGATGTTTGAAAAGTTCCTTCACACAAAATATGTTGGACAGAAAAGATTTTCGTTAGAAGGAGGTGAAACAACAATAGCCGCACTTGATGCGATTATCAATACTGCGGCCGATCATGATGTCAGGGAAGTGGTAATAGGAATGGCACATCGCGGCCGTTTAAATGTTCTCGCTAATATTATTGGTAAAACATACGAACAGATATTCAGTGAATTTGAAGGAACCGCTAAAATGGATCAGACCATGGGTAGTGGTGATGTAAAATATCACCTCGGTTATGGAAGTGAAGTGAAAACGCTTAATGGGAAACCTATTCATGTTAAATTATGTCCAAATCCTTCCCATCTTGAAGCGGTTGACCCGGTAGTTATAGGATTTGCACGTGCAAAAGCGGATGTTGTTTATGAAAGTGAATATGATAAAATATTGCCAATATTAATTCATGGTGATGCATCTGTTGCCGGGCAGGGTGTTGTTTATGAAGTTGTTCAGATGAGCAATCTCCAGGGATATTATACCGGTGGAACCATTCATTTTGTTATTAACAATCAAATAGGGTTTACGACCGATTTTGATGATGCGAGAAGTGCTGATTATTGTACATCGATCGCTGCAATGATACAGTCTCCTGTACTGCATGTTAATGGAGACGATGCTGAAGCAGTCGTTAAATGTGCGGAAATAGCAACACGTTATCGCCAGGAATTTAACAGTGATATTTTTATTGATATGGTATGTTATCGTAAACATGGCCATAACGAAGGTGATGATCCGAAATTCACTCAGCCTGCACTATATGCTTTAATAGATAAACACCAGAATCCAAGAGAGGTCTATTCAAATTATTTATTGGAGAATGGTGAACCCGATGCGAAAGATCTTGCAAAGGAAATGGAAAAAAAATTCTGGAACGATCTGCAGGAAAGACTTGATGACGTCAAACAGAATCCCCTCCCTTATTCTTATCAACAGCCGGAATTATGGTGGAAAAGCTTAAGGGCCGCGACGCCGGAAGATTTTGATAAATCTCCTTCCACAGCGATTTCAGAGGAAGAGTTCAAAAAGATCTTTGATAATTTAATGCGATGGCCCAAGGATTTTACACCTTTGAAAAAAGTGGAGAAGATCATCAACGATAAAATAAAATTATTTAACGAAGAAGAAAAAGTAGATTGGGCAACAGGCGAGTTACTTGCTTACGGAAGTTTGTTACTGGAGGGGAAAAATGTGAGAATGAGCGGCCAGGATGTTCGTCGTGGTACTTTTTCTCATCGTCACGCAATTATTCAAGACGAAAAAACTGATAAAGGTCATAGTCGCTTAAGTGGTATTCAGGGTGCAACGGGGAAATTCAGAATATACAATTCATTGCTGAGTGAATATGCAGTAGTGGGATTTGAATATGGTTATGCCATGGCCACTCCTAATACATTAGTATTGTGGGAAGCACAGTTTGGTGATTTCGCCAATGGCGCACAAATCATTATCGATCAATTTATTTCAAGCGCTGAACAGAAATGGAACAGGATGAATGGAGTGGTGATGTTGTTACCCCATGGCTATGAAGGGCAGGGGCCAGAGCATTCAAGCGCACGTCTCGAGAGATTCCTGCAAATGTGTGCTGAATTAAATATGGTAATAACCAATATCACAACATCTGCTAATTTATTCCATGCATTAAGAAGACAGTTAACCTGGCCATTCCGGAAACCATTAATTAATTTTTCTCCCAAGGCAAATCTTCGTCATCCAGGCACTTATTCAATTATAAAAGATTTCATCAGCGGCCAGTTCAAAGAGGTAATTGATGATAGTTATGTTACGGATCCTGCGCAGGTAAAAAAAGTATTGTTCTGCTCTGGTAAAGTGTATTATGACCTGGCAGATTTTCAAAAGAAAAATAATAAGAAAGATACGGCTATTATCAGGCTCGAACAGTTATATCCTTTGCCTGCAAAACAACTGGAAGAATTGTATCATAAATATAATAAGGCTACATGGTTCTGGGTCCAGGAAGAGCCATTAAATATGGGGGCTGCTTCGTTTTTACAGATGAACCTGAAGAATATTAATTATGGTGTGATCAGCCGGCAGCCAAGTGCATCTCCTGCAACCGGGTTTAATAAGGTGCATGCGCAGGAGCAAAAAGAAATTATAGAAACAGCATTCGGAATATAGAATAATAATAGAATAATTACAGCGAACTATGATCGATATAAAAGTCCCAACGGTAGGTGAGTCCATCAGCGAGGTTACATTATTGAAATGGGTTAAGAACGAAGGTGAATATGTTGAGCGTGATGAAGTGATTGCTGAACTCGAAAGTGAAAAAGCTACTTTTGAAGTAAATGCCGAAAAAGCCGGGATATTAAAACTATTAGCGAATGAAGGTGATACACTTAAAATAGACGACCTGATTGCAACGATCGATGACTCTGCTGCTGCACCTGAAAAACCTGCTTCTTCTCCTGCAGAGAAAAAAGAATCAGAAAAAAAGTTGGTAGAAAATGCAGCACAGTTGAAGAAAGAAGAACCTGCAGTAATCAAACCCACTGAGAATAAATCATCCGATATAAAAGCAACTCCTGTTGCTTCTGCAATAATTGCTGATAAGAAAGTAGACCCTAAAACTGTTACTCCTTCAGGCACACAGGGAAGAATATTAAAAGAAGATGTGCTGAATGCCTTAAATAACCCCGGAAGAGTGCAGGGTAAGCCTCTGTTTGGCAGGGAGACAAGAAAAGAAAAAATGAGTAGCCTGCGCAAAACAATTTCACGCAGACTGGTTGAAGCAAAAAACACTACCGCGATGCTCACCACTTTTAATGAAGTGGATATGAGCAGGATCATGGCGATCCGCACGCAGTTTAAAGATAAATTCAAAGAAACAAAAGGTGTTGGCTTAGGCTTTATGAGCTTCTTTGCTAAAGCTTGTTGTTTTGCTTTGCAGGAGTGGCCATCCGTAAATGCTTACATCGATGGAGATGAATTAATTTATCATGATTACTGTGATATTTCAATCGCTGTTTCTACTCCACGCGGATTAACAGTTCCTGTGATCCGTAATGTAGAAAGCTTAAGCATGGAGGATATCGAGAAGAAAGTAATCGAGATGGCCGGTAAAGCAAGAGATGGGAAATTAACCCTGGATGAATTGCAGGGGGGCACATTTACTATTACTAATGGCGGTGTATTTGGTTCGTTAATGAGTACGCCGATAATTAATATTCCGCAATCTGCCATATTAGGAATGCATAAGATACAGGAGAGACCGGTGGCTGTTAACGGCCAGGTGGTCATTAAACCAATGATGTATCTTGCTCTGAGTTATGATCATAGAATTATTGACGGTCGTGAATCAGTGAGCTTCCTCGTGCGCGTAAAAGAACTACTCGAAAATCCTGAATTATTATTATTTGGTAAAGATCCGGTAAAGGCATTACTGGAGCTGTAAAATGATATTTCCTAATCATTTTCGGTATGCGGCGAATATTATTAAAGAATATGATGGCAGTGTGCCATTGGCTATTTATCTGAAAGCATTTTTCAAGAGCAATAAACAAATGGGTTCCAGGGATCGTAAAACGGTCTCCGGGCTTGTTTATGGATATTTCCGTTTGGGTCACTTACGGTTTAATAATATAGAAGAAAGAATACAGGCTGGAATAGATAAAAATGTCTCTGCAGATGGGATATTTCCATTTAAACATTTATTAAGTGAGGGACTGGATGCGAATGTTTTCGAAACCTCATTCCTGGTTCAACCCGACTTATTTATTCGTGTAAGACCTGGAAAAGAAAAAACAGTTAAGGAAAAACTATCAGCAGCAGGATTGGAGTTCTATGAGTGTGGGGATAATTGCCTGGGTATGCCCAACTCTTCCAAAGTCGACACCATCCTTCAATTAAATAAAGAAGCGGTTATACAGGATAAAAGCTCCCAGGAAACTGGTAAACTAATTAAAGATCTTTCAATAGATAATGCCTGGGATTGCTGCGCGGCAAGCGGTGGTAAATCATTAATGGTTCATGATCTAATAAAAAAAATCAACCTTACCGTTTCTGATGTACGCTCATCTATTATTAATAATCTGAAAGAACGATTTTCACGGGCAGGTATTAGTAGTTATAAATCATTTGTTGCTGATCTGACAGATAAAAATGATAATCTGCCAAAAGAAAAATACGATTTAATTATAGCAGATGTGCCTTGTACCGGCTCAGGCACCTGGTTGCGTACACCAGAGCAATTGTGTTTTTTTAAAGAAGAAAAGGTTGATTATTACCAACAGCTGCAACAAAAAATAGTTTCGAGAGTAGTCCCTTCAATGAAGCAAGGGGGATATTTGTTATATATTACTTGCAGTGTATTTAAAAAGGAGAATGAAGACATGCTTGAGTTTATTGAAGAGGAGTTTTCATTGGAACCGGTAAAAATAAATCTCATAAAAGGTTATTCTGATAAAGCCGACACCTTGTTCTCCGCTTTATATAAAAAACAAACCTGATCGATTTGTTATATGATCCGTTCATTTTTAAAAAAATCTCCATGCCTGTAGTGTCGGGTTATTTTAATGTTTAATGATGTG
>CAYLVR010000044.1:13164-21185 GCA_964387165.1 uncultured Chitinophagaceae bacterium
TTTTTTGCCCGATTCTATTTCGAAATGGTTGTTTTTTGCTTTTCAAAAATTGTTCATTATTCTGTTCGAAATGACTCTTTTCAACTTTCCCGGACTACTTTACATGCTATCGAAAACGGTTCGCCTTCAGTTTCAATGGGTGCATACCTTCAGGTAATGTATATACTGGGATATAGTCCCCACTTATTCGAATTAATCAGATAGAGCAGAAATAGTCAACTATTATCATTGCCAGGTTGTATATTCTTTATTCCAGGTAAATAGCGATAATACATTTAAATGTTTATTTCAGTATGCTGATTGCCTGTCAGGGTAACGCAGCCAGCTTTAAAACCTCTTTGTTTTTTCCATCAAAATAATGCAGGTAATAAACGCCGGCAGCTGTAAACGGAGGGTTGAAATTGATGGTGTAATAACTATCGTGGTTCACCTGCATATTTTTGAAATACACCAGATGACCAGACGCATCTATTAAACGCATGCTTGCATTTGCAGTAGCAGGTGCTTTAAGAAATACTGTGAACTGTTGTTTAAAAGGAACGGGATAGGCGGTAATAAATGAACGTTTTAATTTGTTTTCTAACCTCTCCTCGCGTTTGCCTTTTAATATATCTGATGCGACCCTGAAATTGGGGATCCCGTTTCCAAATCTTTCATGAGGATTTTCGTAACGATCCGCACTGCGTTGCACAGCGTCGATTATTTCCATATTGGAGAATTCAGGAAATGCCTGCCATAAACAAGCCACTAATCCTGCCAGGTTAGGAGTAGAGTAAGAAGTTCCGCTTCCCACCGAAGGCACTCCGATTGTATTGGCATAAACAGCATTCCATCCAACGGAAACGACATTTGGCTTAAGCTTTCCCGCCCCGTTGGGTCCCCAGCAACTACCAGGATATATTTCTCCCGATTTATTTACAGCACCTACCGTAAATACGCTATCACCGTCGGCGGGGCACATGATATATTTTGTGTCATTATTTGCACTGCCGGAATTTCCTGCGGCACTCATTACTATCATTCCTTTTTTTGCTGCAAGATCAGCACCAATTGTAATTAAAGCGGTATTGCCATCCCTTTGAGAATACGAATGATTGTCCTCAGGGTTATCAAAATCTGTATAGCCCAATGAAGAAGATATCATATCTGCACCTAAACTATCAGCTTTTTCGGCGGCAGCCACCCAGTTTTGTTCTTCAATTAATTTTTCCGTAGCAACATCTTCGGTTCTGTATAAAATATAATTGGCGTTCGGGGCAGTGCCAACAATAAATCCGGGTCTGTTAGCTGCCATTATCGACAAACAATTCGACCCGTGAAAATTGTCTTCATTTACACTTCTTTCGTTCTCCACAAAATCATACTCTTCTATTATGCGATTGTCATTTCTTAAACTATCGAAAGCGGGATTGCTTAAATAATTAAGAAACCCTCCATCTAAAACCGCGATAGTAATTCCTTGTCCCCGAAACCCCTGCTTATGCAAATATTCCCCTTCATGAATGTGTACCTGGTCGTAATTATTTCCGTAATTAATAGTATCAGTGGCTATTCCGGTTGTACCTGATACAGAATGATTCACAGAAAATGTTTTAGGTGTTGGCCGTGCGCTTACTAACGGTCTTTTACCTACTGGTTTTATGCTAACAACAAAGGGATAATTAATTATTTTTTCCAATAATTCATCGCTTGGTATTTCAACCAGTACATGGTTCATCCATTTAGAGATATTAATTAATAATACTCCAGGGTTTTGTGTAAGACTGTCAATATAAAATGGATTTACAGGAAGATCTGAGGCGTCGATGCTGATATTTTGTTTGAACCTTCTTTGTATGGCTTTTGAAGATAAATAAGCAGAAGGCTTTGAAATAGAATAAGGTGAATTCTTCTTATCGGTGAACTTAACTATATAGCGTGATTGGGCTTTAATTGAGGCACCAATGAAAAGGAGCAATAAAAGATAAATATACTTAGTCATAGCATATGCCCTCCGGCGCGTAGCGTTGCCTATTTACCTGAGAGTCAACGCGGCTTCCAAAGTATTTTAGTTATGATCGATGATTGTCATTTTTAATCCGAAACCCGAACGGAAACCAGGATTGCTTTCATTTGCGGGTTGGTATTCCCACATTTCAATTTCCTTGTAAATCATCCCTACGTTCTTTGCGTATACTTCTGTCCAGTAATTCTTATAAGCAAGACCTTCAGGGTATTCAATAGGCACATTTGATGAATCTGCTACCTGCAATACAGTAACGGTATTGTCATAAATGTTATCGTTAATCTGCACAGATTGATTCACATCATAATAAGTGTAATTCCATTCATGAATATCAATATCATTACTGAATTCATATAAAACATAAAACGGTGCATCTGGTAGGTAAGTATTTCCGTGCCAGTTAAACCCTTCTGTGACGGGAAGCTTTAGTTTCTGGTAACGTAAATTATTTTCAATCAGCTCAAGACTATTCTTGGTGGGGGTAACAAAATAAGTAAGCTTTGGTTCATAATCCGATTCATTCATGCTGCCAGGTTCACGCAGGTAACGAATTACCCGGTAGGTGAGATTTCCTTCTCCATCGGTTAATTCTCCATCAACTATATCTTTTGCTTCGTAGGAAATAATAGTATCCTTTTGCCCGAGGTTAATAAAAACCATTGAATCCAACTGGTAATGAATGTATTTTCCAACAAACATGGGAGAATACTCATTGAGCTGTGCTGTAGAAATATTCCCCGTTTGTTTTTTGCAGGAAATAATGCCGGTAAGAATAATAAGGATGCAAAGATTTCTCATAAAAACATCCGCTAAAGGGTTGATCCAGAAACGTTAAAGAGATGACCGTTATTGTCCCGGCTTGTGTTGAATATCTTTAAAATTTAAGGGGAGAAAGGGCTTCGGAGGTCGATGCCTGAATGATACCGCCGCCTATAACATCATCGCCGTCATAAAAAACGGCGCTCTGGCCAGGAGCGATGCTTTTTGCATCGTGGTAGAACTTTACCATAACTCCGCGGTCGTGGTTGTACAGGTTGGATAGGGAGCCTTTATCTTTATAACGAACTTTGGTCACAGCTTCCATACCATCACTGACTCCCTCGTACTTCATCCAGTTGATTTTGCCTACCAGCATTTCGGATTGGTTCAGGTCTTCTTCATCTCCCAAAACAATAGTATTGGTATCGGGCAGGATGCCGGTAACATAAACAGGTTTGCCAAAGGCTATATCCAGCCCTTTGCGCTGACCAATAGTATAAAAAGGATAACCTCTGTGTGTGCCGAGTATTTTGCCCGATTTATCAATAAAATTGCCTCCCTCCACTTTGTTCTGTAAGTCGGGAATGCGGCGTTTCAGGAACCCACGGTAATCGTTATCCGGAACAAAACATATTTCGTAACTCTCGCTTTTTTTGGCCAGTTCAGGGTAACCGTAGTCGAGGGCCATCTGTCTGATCTCGGGCTTGTGGTAGGTACCCAAAGGAAGAATGGTGCGACTCAGCAAATCCTGTTGTAATCCCCAAAGTACATAGCTCTGGTCCTTCATATCATCTTTGCCGCGACTCAAATAAAATCTTCCATTATGATGCTGGTGAATATTTGCATAATGCCCGGTAGCGATGAATTCGCAATCGAGTGCGTCTGCACGTTTCAGTAATGCCCTCCACTTAATATGTGTATTGCACATTACACATGGGTTGGGAGTGCGCCCCGCAAGATATTCCTCAACAAAATTATCAATAACGAAATCTCCGAACTCTTCCCTGATATCCAGGATAAAATGAGGGAAACCATGTTGCACGGCAGCCATGCGCGCATCATTAAAAGAGTCGATATTACAGCAGCCGGTTTCTTTTTTAGAGGAGCCGCTGGAAGCATAATCCCATGTTTTCATGGTAATACCAATCACTTCATATCCCTGATCATGAAGCATAAGAGAGGCCACGGTACTGTCAATACCCCCGCTCATTGCTACCAACACTTTTCCTTTCCGGCTCATAGGCCGCAAAGTTACGGTTTATTTAAGTCCACCGAAACGGAGGCCTATATGAACATCGACCTGCTTTGAATCATCAAGCAGGGCGGTGAGCAGGCCGCCAGATCCTACAAACAAAGGCCCCATGCGCACAGAAGCGCCGGCATTAAACTTACTTAACTGGTTGTAATTGACTGGTATATAAACACCGAACTGTTTTGTTTCAAAACGTGGAGTAAATGTTATGCTGGAGTACGTTTTGTTATTAAATCCTTTTTTATTGTTCATGGATATTTGCCCTGCAAAATTTAAATACAATCCACTGGCAACATGATAATCTGCATCGATCTGCATTGTGGTGGGTAAAGAAACTTTATACGAGGTTTCACTATTATCATTTGCTGGCGTAAAAAACTGCGGGTGTGCAGCGAAGAAACTATTTATATCATTGAATTCTATACCATCAAGGTCGTTTAATTCAAATTTATTATTGCCGGCAATATTGATATTATAAGCGGCACTACGCTGCATGTCTTTTTCATATTTAATTGAACCAAGATCCAGCAGGGCGAGGCCTAATTTCAATTTATAATTTTTGCGGTTTCCAGGATGATATTCATAAACAAATCCGAGATCTGCACCAAAACCAGAGCTTTCCATACTCATTAAATCATCTGCCTTAAAATCAGAAAAATCAATTCCACCGAAACCTGTTGCTAAACGACCGGTTGTGTTTTCCAGGTAGGCATTATTGAGATTGTTCTGATTGATTGTTCCATTAAAATTATCAATATTCAGATAAGAATTTCCTGCTCCGGCAAGATATTTAATTGTAACGCCGGTTTTAAAATGGTGCACGCCCTCATCTTTTATCACTCTGCCATAACTAAGGCCAAATTCAGACCATCCATTGGCTACAATACGCATGTTTTGATTAGAAGAAATAGTATAGGGAAGCGATGGATCATTATCAAAATCGTTAGATATCTTATCAAATAATTTTCCGTCAATATCAACAACGTTGGCGAATATTCTCGCCCTGGTTGTTAATGCGAAAGAATTCTTTTTACCGACATTAAACATAAAAGATGGGCCGTGAAAGTCGGTGCTTATCACACCACTTGACGCACCTGCATCTTTACCAAATAACTGGTTTTTAATGCTGTCGCCTTTAAAGCTTTCTGAAAGAGTGCTTAATTTAAATGATGCCTGGTTGTTTCCTACCATTGTGCCTACCGAAAAAAGATTAACATCAAAGCGATAGGGGCTTCCAGCAACATTTGCTGGATTAAAAAAAACTCCATTAACTCCTGAATATTTACTGGTTCTGAATCCCTGGAAATCCTGGGCGTAAGAATTAGAAATCAATAGGAAGGCTAAAGCTGCCAGGTACGGTTTTTTCATTCTTTCTTTGGATTATGTTCCCAGCAATAACGCTAACGGGTAGTATTTATTTCATTTCCCCGATACGGATGCCAAGATAAACATCGGCCTGTTTTGAGCTTCCAAAAAGCGCTGTTAAAACACTACCGGAACCAAAAAATAAAGGACCTGCACGAAAAGCCATACCCACATTCATCTTTGTGAGTGTGTTATAATTTACCGGGAGATATACGCCCCATATTTTATCCTCGTAACGTGGCGTCAATGTTACTGCAGAATAATTTCTGTTATTATAAAATTTTGTACTATTATCGCTTAAAGAAATCTGGCTCGCGAGATTTAAATAAAATCCATCATTGATTAAGTAATCTGCTTCAAGTTGTAATGTTGTTGGTAGTGAAACACTGTATTCTTCATCAACATTAGTATTTATTGGAATAAAAAACGCAGGATTATCTTTAAAGAACTGGTTATACCGATCCACATCTTTATCTTTTAATTGTTCAAGATAAAGCCTTTCAATACCTGTAATATCCAGCGTGTAGTCACCACTTCTTGCTGCATCTCTTTTGTATAAAATAGAGCCAAGGTCCAAAACTGAAACGCCGAATTTAAATTTGTATAGTCTTTTATAATTATTGGAAAGATGTATTCCGTTAACAGTTTGCATTTCTGCATCGGGACGAAATTCATATACAAAACCGATATCGGTTCCGAAGCCATAACCATTATTTTTCAGTAATTCTTTTCCTTCAAATCCTGAAACATCTGCTCCTGAAAATCCTGATGCAATTCGGCCTGTTGTGTTTTTGAGGTAGGGTAATTTAAGAAGGGGATCGGCATCTATGGTAGATTGAAGATTCTCTATATTCATAAATCCATTCACGGCGCCGGCAAGATATTTTAAAGATATACCTCCTTTGATTGCATGCGCACCTTTATCCATTAATAAACGTGAAAAAGAAAGCCCGTATTCGGTCCATCCGTTAATAGAAAAACGCATGTCCTCATTTGTATTCAATACATAAGGAAGTGAAGGATCATTGCCTTCAGGGTTAGTAAGCTGATCGAATAGTTTCGAATCGAAATCAATAACATTTGCGAACATTCTGGCGCGGGTAGTGATGGCAACTGCGTTTTTTAATCCGAGTGTCAGCATGGCTGAAGGGCCGTGAATATCCAGGTTAAAAACGCCGTTTGCCGGTCCGGGGTTTTCGCCGAATAATTTTTCGCGAAGATTTTCGCTTTTAAATGTTTCAGAAAAATTCTTGAGTTTGTAAGAAGCTTTGTCATTTGCGCCGAGGGTGCTAAGGGTAAGCAGGTTAATATCGAAATAGTATTTATTATCAGCAATATTGCCAGGATTGGTAAATACAGCATTAACGCCAGTGTAATTTCCCGAGCGGTGGCCGAGGTAGTCTTGTGAAAACACGGAAAAGGAGCACAATCCTGACATAACAAACAACGTCATCTTTCTCATCCGAACAGTTTTTATTGTATCAATTTGGGTTAATGTTGCGAATATCGGTAGTAAAAACGGTTTAATAGTGGGGAAAAAACGCTAATAAGAAAGAAGAACACCTTGTTTTCTGTCTGTTAAATCGAGTAATTTGCGTGCTTAACTATTTAAAATTTCAATCATGATAAAATTACAGGTAATTGGGAATCTGGGGAAGGACTGCGTTACGAATACTGTGAACGGAAAAAGTGTGATCAACTTTAACGTTGCGCATACAGAGAAATTCAAAAATAGCCAGGGTGTTCAGCAGGATAAGACGATTTGGGTGGAATGTGCTTACTGGACCGATCGTACAGCTATCGCTCCATATTTAAAGAAGGGCACGCAGGTATATGTTGAGGGAAGCCCGGAAGTGAGAACATATCCTAAAAATGACGGGGGTACGGGTGTTTCGTTAAGCCTGCGCGTGGTAAGTGTTCAGTTATTGGGTAGCAGGGGCGATTCCGGGGGTGGCTCATCTGATAGCGGAAGCAGCTATGGTTCTGGTAGTAGTTATGGCGGTGGCTCCAGTTATAGTAACGCTGGTAATTCAAATGTTCAGTCGGGTAGTGATGTTTCCGAACCAGTTGATGATCTTCCATTTTAATGGAAGCGGTATTTTCTTATAAGAGGCTGCTTGTGTTTACACAGGCAGTTTTTGAGTATATCGGATGTTCTCGAGAGGATGCTGTGCTGGCATCTGAATGTTTGCTGAGTGCTGATTTGCGCGGTATTGATTCTCATGGGATTGCCCGCCTGGGTGGGTATATAAGATTATGGGAGGCAAAAAGGGCAAACGCTACACCTGCTATAAAAGTGATCCATGAAACTCCTTCTACCGCCGTAGTTGATGGCGATGGTGGGCTTGGTCTTGTGGTTGCTCCCTTCGCCATGAAGATGGCTATTGAAAAAGCCAAAAATGTAGGTACGGGGTGGGTAAGCGTTCAGCATTCAAACCATTTTGGCATTGCTGCTCGTCACGCAATGATGGCATTGGATAATGATATGATAGGGATCGCAATGACCAATGCCAGTCCCTTAGTGGCTCCCACATTTTCTACAGAAAGATTACTGGGAACAAATCCCATATGTGTGGCCATTCCGGCAGGCATAGAACCTCCGTTTGTCGCTGATCTTGCCACCACCACTGCAGCTAATGG
>CAYLVR010000045.1:0-21004 GCA_964387165.1 uncultured Chitinophagaceae bacterium
TTTAACTCTAACTGCATCCCAAAATTCCGAAGCGCCTTGTTTAGCTTTTGGTAATCAAAAATGTCAGTTTCTATCTCAATTTTGCCCAATACACCATCATAGTTTGTCTCATCAATAAGTGGTATGGATTGCGTCCGGTAATACACATCTGCCTGTCGATCAAGTGTCTCCAAAAAGGACTTTACAGTTACCTGATTGGCGCGAATTTCGGTGTCCGAGATAAGTAAAGCGCGGTCTCCGTCACGGTAGGCCATTTTCGCTACATTGAGTGCTTTAAGCGCCAAAACCTTAACTTTTACCTTCTCCTTTCTCGCCACGTAGCCGAAGTATCTTGTTAAGTCAGATTGCATCTCCTGTTGGGTGCCTGAGCCAATTATTCCGGATCTGAGCCAATTTTGTGTGCCGGTGAGCCCAATTTAATAGGTGTTGAGCCAATTATATTAATTCCTTTCCGAATTTGCCCAATTGCTCATCTTCCCATTCTTCAAACTCTTCCCGGTTACAATTCTCAGGATCAATTACCTTTTTTGGAGCTGCCACAAAACTGTAGTGGGCTCCTGCGCCTTTTGATTGAACAGTAATAACACCTTGTTTTACCAGCTCCTGCAGGTGGCGGGTAGCTGTGGGTTTTGAAACATTATTAAGTTTCTGATAAATAGCATTGGTTAGTTTACCCTGGGAAATAAGATGCTTTATGGCCTTTATCTGCGGATCGGTAAGTTTATATTTATCTATACAATTTTGAAGTGCCTGGTTTACTTCACCCTTAGGTACTTTCCTGCTATACTTAGCCATATAGGCCTTAATAGCAGCGTGGTACACACTGGTTCCCCGGGTGCGCTTAAGTGATCTTATTTTCTTCTCATATGCCTCTTTTCTTGCCGGATCCTTTAAAACTCCCTGCGCATATTTTACTGCTTTGTCAAATAGATCCTGGTACCCGATTTGAGTCTTATTATATTCCACGTCGCTCATATCGGGATACTTGGCAATAAAAGTCTTCCCGTTGATCCTTTTATACACTACTTTTTTGCCGACTGCACCCCTGGTGCCATCGGTAAAAAGATTATCGTCTACCTGGGCCATATCATTTTTTAAAGTAAGATAATGAAAATCCCCATCCTACGTAATGCTGGCTGAAATACCGTAATCCTACGTTATTGTTCTAACCCTTGCCTAACCCTCCCGCAACCGTTCGTCGGGCAGCATATGGATATCTTAAAAGGCGGGTGTGGAGTTTATTCAATCTCTCATATATATTATGCTTCGCAGCTCTTACAACTTGCAATATTAGTGACCATTTCTTTTGATACACTTTGACTCCGCTGATAGTATAAAGTTTTAACCCCAAGCTTCCAGGCTTCAATCAATAACCTGTTCACATCTTTTACCGGCAGGTCCGCAGGGATATTCAAATTAAGACTTTGTGACTGATCGATATATTCCTGGCGTATAGCAGCCTGTTGAATAATTTCCAGTTGACTGATTTCCTTGAACGTCTTGAAAACTTCCTTCTCTTCAACAGTAAGCTCCTTTAAATGTTGAACACTCCCGTGATTCAGCATTATGGTACGCCAGGTTTCTTCATTGTCAATACCTTTTTCTGCCAGCAATTCTTTCAGGTATTTATTCTTACGCATAAAATTGCCTTTTGACAACCCGGCTTTAAAATAATTACTGCTAAAGGGTTCTATTCCGGGTGAACTTTGCCCAAGAATAGCAGAAGATGAAGTAGTTGGAGCAATCGCCATAAGCGTTGTGTTCCGTCTTCCATAGCCCTTAAGCAATTCAGGTTCACCATAAATCCATGCAAGATCCTTACTGGCCTTGGCAGTTTTTTCACTAATATCTTTAAAAATAGAAACGGTTAATTGTTTGGCGCGTAATCCCTCAAATGGTATTTTATTTTTTTGCAGATAAGAATGCCAGCCCAACACACCAAGCCCTAATGCCCGATGCCTTTTCGCAAACCGGTTAGCTGCTGCGAGATAATGGTTATTTTCTGATTTTGCGATAAACTCCTGCAATACGGCATCAAGAAAAAATATAGCCAGCTTAACTGCATTGGTATCTTTCCATTCGTCATATAATTCCAGGTTCATCGAAGAAAGACAACAGATAAACGACTCATCTTCGGTTGACGGAAGCATTATTTCCGAACATAAATTACTGGCGTGAATAGTCAGGTTCTGATCTTTATACACCTGTGGTTTGTTTCTGTTCACATTATCCGTGAAAAAGATATAGGGTAATCCTTTCTGCTGACGGCTCTCCAGTACTTTCGCCCATACTTGTCTTTTTTTCATATCACCATCAACCATGTCCTGCATCCAGTAGTCGGGAACACAAACTCCATAAAACAGGTTTTGAATAGGATGGCCAATATCTTTGATCGAAAGAAATTCTTCAATATCTCCATGATCGATATCCATATAAGCAGCGAAAGCACCTCTTCTTACACCACCCTGTGAAATAGTATCCATGGCTGTATCAAACAAACGCATAAAACTTACCGCACCGCTGCTTTTTCCGTTATCAGTCACTGCACTTCCCCTTTCTCTCAATGCCCCAAAATAAGCGGACGTTCCACCCCCCAGTTTCGTTTGCATTATCACTTCACCAAGTTTATGGGTTATTCCTTCAATGTAATCAGGAATATGAACATTGAAGCAGGAAATAGGCAGCCCTCTTTCCGTTCCCATATTCGCCCATACTGGTGAACTCAGGCTCATCCATCCTCTTTCCACCATTTCCTTAAAGGCTTCTTTTAGTTCGGGTTTATAAAGCCTTTGTGCAGCGGCAGTACAAATACGTTCAATCGCTCCTTCAACGGTTTCTCCTTTCAACAGGTAACCGCGATTAAGTATTTGCTCACTCTCTTCATTTTTCCACCACAATTTTTCACGTTCGTATTTTGGAGCAATCTCGGGTAGCTGATCAACAGGCGCAGATACCGCTTCAAACAATGTATTCATAAGAATATTTTAGAATTAAAATAAATCAGCTGCAGAAATGCTTTTATCAAATTTGGTGTACTCTACAGGTCGTTTGGCAAAGAAATCGTCGAGACTATTGGAAAATACTTCCTCCTCGAACCATAACATCGAAGAACGCTCGCTGGCAGGTACATTAAAAATCTGTTTTATACCTATACGTTGCAAACTGTCGTCGGCTCTTATTTTCATAAAATTCAGCAAATCCTTTTTAGAGATAATTTCAATTTCGCCCTCGCTGAATATCCAATCCAATATATTTTTTTCAACGTCTATCGATCTTTTAACAATGGAAACAATATGAGCAATAGTCTCTTCAGAAAAAATCTCCGGATATTCTTCCTTTAACCTGTTTACAAGGAAAATTCCGGCATTCGCATGAATTTGTTCGTCTATAGAGGTCCAGGCAATAATATTACTGACATTTTTCATCAGGCCCTTAAACCGGGTGAATGAAAGAATGATCGCAAACTGACTGAAAAGACTAACGTTTTCTATAAGAATACTGAATAGTATCAGCGAAGCGGCATATTCCTTTTTGTCTGATGATCTGGAATTGCTTAAAGCAGCTGAAAGATATTCAACACGTTCTTTTATTACCGGAACTTTAAGTATTTCATCAAACTGGTCATCATAACCAAGAACAGTTAATAGCCTGGAATAGGCTTCGGAGTGCCGAAACTCACATTCTGCGAAAGTGGCGCCGAGCCCATTCATTTCCGGCTTGGGAAAATGCTGATAAAGATTACCCCAAAACGATTTCACCGCAACTTCTATTTGTGCAATCGCCAACAGGCTCTTTTTTATGGAGTTCTGTTCAGCAAGGGATAAATGAGAATGAAAGTCTTGCGTATCGGCAGTAAAATCAACTTCAGCGTGCACCCAAAATGATTTATTAATAGCATCAGTAAATTGTAAAATCTCAGGATATTCAAAAGGTTTATATTGTACACGTTTATCGAATAAGCCCATAGTTGTAAAAGTTTTAATGATAACAGGTAAGTCCCTGAAATTAGGATTTTAGCAATTTTTAAAATCGGAAAGAAATTAACAGTCTGTGCATAATTCATCGGGCATTGTAGCCAAATGTTTAAGTATGTATCAAAATGATACTTTAGTGCTTTTTGATATATTTAAACCTCTCCCGGGCCTGTTTTAAATTTTGCTTGGAGTGGTACCAGCAGCGTATCGAAAAAGTATTCTTTCAAAAAATTTGTGTAGTCAAACAGCTACGTTTATATTTGTAGCCAAATGACTTCATAATGAATTTAAGACGAGACGTTTTTCAAGCCATTGCCGATCCAACAAGACGAGCTATCCTTCTATTGGTTGCCTCACAAGCTATGACGGCAGGGGCAATCGCTTCAAACTTTGACTCGGCACGACCGACGGTTTCTAAACACCTGCAAATCCTGACCGAATGTGAACTGTTAAATCCCGAACAGAATGGAAGGGAAATTTATTACCATCTTAATCCTCAAAAAATGAAAGAGATAGCTGATTTTATCGAGCCGTTCAGCAAAATGTGGGACGACCGGTTCAATAAATTGGAAGCTGTAATGAAAAAATATAAAAACAAATAAAAGAATGGAGCAAAAAACCAAAGTAAGTGCTGAAGACAGCAAACAGGAAATCGTCATCACCAGGGAGTTTGACCTGCCTTTACAATTACTTTTTAAAGCATACGAAGAATCCGAACTTTTTGAACAATGGATGGGAATGAAGGTGTTGAACAATACACGAATTTATTCCAAACCAAAAAATCACACGCACTTTTGAAATGGAAAACACACCGTTCCCGGTTCAGCTCGAATATTTAACGTTTGAAAAACTTACAGAAAAAACCAGCAAGCTCACTATGCACATTTTGTTTAAATCCGTTGAGTTCAGAAATCAATTGCTTCAAATGCCATTTGCACAAGGCATCAATATGGCTCACAACCGGCTACAGGAAATCGTAAGCAGACCTTAAGTGTTCTGTTCTCTAAAATTGAAAAATATTATCAGCACATACCTGATGGAAAAGGGATTAACAATTAAACAATACAGGAAAGCTGCTCCCCCACACTAAAGTACATTTTGTCATTGGAGACCGCCTCAATGGCATTCTCTGTCTCAACCATGTCAGTTCCGGTAAGCGATATAAATTTTAATAACAAGATTAAATACAGATTAAAATTTATCATGCGGGCAGGCTGTTATTGGGTCGATAATGTTTGAAAGTTAAATTTGGCCCATGAAAATCGGAACCTTTACCTTTCAAATTCCCGTTTTCGGGCCAGGGGACAGCACTATAAACTCTGATATAATATTTGATATATTCAGGGAAGAGGGCCTGTACTCAGCAATCCCATTTTTAAGTGAGGTCGAACTTCGGCTTTCGCGACTGCCTGCTGCAATATTCTTTCGAATGGAAGACGGGCAATTAATTACCTCAGGTACACTTCGTTCAACCAATCTTCCCATACTACAGCCAATCGTGGAGGGGCTCAAAAAGCTGAAGCTAATCTAGCGATTTGATGAATAGCCTATAAAAGGCAATCTCTTATCGCCCCATAACCAGGATTGGGTAGTATATCAATTCGGGGAACAACCGACTGCGGGAGTATAAAAATTAATACCTGGTCAATTCCGGATTTACCTCATCTATATAAGATAATATTCCACCCTTTAAATTGTAGAGATTAGTGAACCCGAATTTTTCTTCCAGTTCGCGGATGGCCTTTGCACTACGCCCACCCATCTTACAATGAACGATTACCGTTTTATCGCGCGATATCGCATCAGCATTATCGGAAACAGTAGCCAGGGGAATTAATTCGCCGCCAATATTGGATATATCATATTCGTGCGGTTCGCGAACATCAATAATTTGTATGGATTCACCTTTCACCTGCAGGTCATATAATTCCCTGGCAGTAATTTCTTTAAGAGGTTTTTCTTCAACGGCTCTCATACCACAGAATTGTTCGTAATCAATCAATGCAGTTATTGATGGGTTTTCTCCGCTAATTGGATTATCGGCCCTCGGTTTTATTTTGAATGTTTTTGTTTCGAACTGCAAAGCATCGAAAGTAAAAAATCTTCCCGATAACGTTTCGCCCACTCCTGTAATTACTTTAATTACTTCTAAAGCCTGTAAGCAGCCGATAATTCCGGGTAATACTCCTAACACTCCGCCTTCTGCGCAACTTGGCACTAATCCCGGAGGTGGAGGTGTAGGATAAAGATCCCGGTAATTTGGTCCGCGTTCGCCTTTACTGTTTACATAATTAAAAACAGACGCCTGTCCATCAAACTGGAAGATGGAGGCGTACACATTTGGTTTATCCAATAATACACATGCATCATTCACCAGGTATCTTGTAGGAAAATTATCGGTGCCGTCTGCCACAACATCATAATCCTTAATAATATCAAGTGCATTTGATGAATTAAGATGTGTATTATGTAAAACAATATTCAAATGAGGATTCAGTGCCAGTAATTTTTCACGTGCGGCTTCTACTTTTGGTTTACCTATAGATTCAACTCCAAATATCACCTGGCGCTGTAAATTGCTGTCGTCAACCAGGTCGAAATCTATAATTCCTAAAGTACCCACTCCGGCAGCTGCCAGATATAATAATGCCGGGCTACCTAATCCGCCAGCTCCGATTATTAAAACTTTTGCAGCTTTTAATTTTAATTGTGCCTCCATACCGAAACCTGAAATAATTATATGGCGGTTATATCTTGCAAGTTCTTCTTTAGTAAATATGTTAGTGTTCATAACTTAAGATTTAGGGTTACTTTAAATTATTCATTCCACCTGCTATTGCGGGAATAATGCTGATTACCGTATCATCTTTTACAATGGTTTGTTCCTGTTGTAAATCACGAATATCTTCATCACCAAGAAAAATATTTACGAAGCTTCTTATCTTCCCTTTATCGTCGAGAAGATGTCTTTTAAGATCAGGAAAATTAGTAGTCAGTTCTGCAATGGCCTGTCCCACTGTTCCGCCTTTAATTTCGATCCTGGCTGTATTATTAGTGAATTTTCTTAGTGGTGTTGGAATAACTATAGTTGCCATATTTATTTTTTTAATTTGTTTTAATTAATCCCCCTATGTCACCGCTACAAATTTTAGCTCACGCTGTCCTTTTTTGTTTCGCGGGAGGTGTCCTGAGCTGAAAGGAGGGTTGTGTATTGTTCTTCGTCGAATTGAGAATTGTCATTTAAGACCCAACATCGGGTATGCTGAATTTTATTTTCAGCAACCGAAATAATTACATAAGAAAACCAGGGTTGCGCAGCCACCCTGTCATGCTCAGACGGTATGGCAGGATGATTAGGATGTGAATGATATATTCCTAAAAACTGAATATTATTTTCATCAGCGAATTTCTCAGCATTTATATAATCCTTCGGAGAAATAATAAACCTTCTTTCCCTGTTTTCTACAGCAGAATTATATACGGGTGATGTTTTTGTTACCAGCCTGTTTCCTTTTTCATCTTCTGTACCAAACATACATCCACAACATTCATGAGGAAATGCCTGCAATGCATCATTAAACATTATTTGCTCTGCTTCTTTTTCAATTGCAATCATTTTCTGATCAGTTTATTGATTACGTCGGAATATTTATCTGCGTTATCCGGTAATACGGTTACAATAATTCCTTCTTTTATTTTATCTGCCACCTTAATAGCGCCGGTAATATTTGCTGCGGAAGACGGGCTTAATAATAATCCTTCTACCTCGTAAACTTTCACCAGCATTTCATAGGCGTCCTCTGTAGGGATATTTATATTTTCGTCGGCAACCGTTGCATCATAAATAGTGGGTACCACGGCCGTTTCTAAATGTTTCCACCCCTCCATTCCGTGCATTGAACTTTCGGGTTGAAAGGAGATTAACCTGACTGATGGTTTTAGTTCTTTTAATCTTCTTCCCGTTCCTATAAATGTTCCTGTTGTTCCCATACCGGTAGCAAAATGCGTGATCCCGGGCACCTGTTCCAGTATTTCGAATGCTGTTGTGTTATAATGAGCCTTCCAGTTATTTTCATTTTTATATTGGTCGGCATAAAAATACTTTTCCGGATGTTCTTTTGCCAGTTTAACCGCTACTTCCTGGGATCCGTCGGTCCCCTCAAGAGGAGAGGTATAAATGATATGAACGCCCAGGTCTTTCAATATCTGTTTTCTTTCTTTTGAGGCGTTTTCGGGCAAGCATAAGGTTACTTTGATACCCAGTTCTTTAGCTACGGCTGCATAAGCGATGCCTGTGTTGCCGCTGGTTGCATCAAGGAGTATCTTATTTTCATTCAGTTCACCGGTTTCGAGGGCAGCGCGTATAATGTTGTATGCGGCTCTTGCTTTAACACTTCCACCCGTTTGCAACCACTCTTTTTTAGCGTAAATCTGGACATGAGGGTTATTGAACAGCTTATTACTGATCTTATGTACGGGCGTATTGCCAATCTTTTTTCCTGCCTCTTCTATTATAGTGTCGAAAATTCCTGTGCTAACCATTAGGTATTAATAAAAAAACACCTGCAAATTAATAGCTTTTGCAGGAATAACCTATTGATCCAGTAGAGTAGATATGTTAATATTAGGATCTGCTCATATAGCTGTCAAGCTCCTTAAGGGTAAGTGGTTTTTCCCATACTTTGAAGCCGGAGCCGATCTTTTCGGGTGTGTTTGGCTGGTAGGCGCTGATAAGGTGAACCTGTAACCCCGGGCATTGCTCCATGAGGCCGGCGGCTTCCTCCCATCCTATCCCGTCGGGCAGGTTATTATCCAGGAACAAAATGTCCGGATGCACCAGTTTAAACTGGGTCAGCCCTTCTTTTAGCGTGTGAGAATAGTAGACATCGTAGTTCCTCCGGTTCAGGTAGGTTTTCAGAAGAAGACACAAATCAACTTCATCGTCTATAATCAGCACTTTTTTCTTTTCTGGCATATCAAACTTAAATATATAAAATTTCTTACCACTTCGTAAACAACAATTTAGGTGTGGTTATTGTAGAATAAAATACACACGGTCAGGTAGTGATACCTCAAATACCAATATTGGCACTTTAAATATTCCGGCACAATATTTAGGCCTCTGGCATTGTTCCTTAACATTTAAAACAAATATTATGACCTCTACAACAAAAGTAGTTCTTGGAGTGATAGGCGCAGCAGCTGCAGGCGCAGTAATAGGCTTACTGCTTGCACCCGAAAAAGGTAGCGATACCCGTAAAAAAGTTAAAGACGCGGCTAACGACTGGGCTTGCCAGTTAGCAGATCTTTTTGCAGAAAGCAAAAACGAGTTCAACGATATCAAATCTAAGGCAACAAAAAAAGCAAAGGATTTTGCGGCACAGGCTGAAGACAGGTATAATAGCGCTAAAGAAAGTTTGAGCTAAATTTCAGGCCCACCCCGGCCACGCTGCACGAATGATTTCAGTGTTTCTTACCAAAGGCGTGTCCACTCCTCATACAGAGGAATTGGCGGGTTTATCTTTTTCAGATATAATCGGAAAATTACCCATCTCTTTTATAGGAGGGGTGTACTCACCAGTATGCAAATGCACTTCAATCAGTGTGCAGTGTGGCCAGGGATGGATTAAAACAAAAGCATCTAATGGAAGATTTGAAATCAAAAGCCAGCGATCTTACTGATAGTATTTCAGAGTATGTAAATACATATTATAAACTGAAGGTTTTGAATGTGGCAGATAAAGCCACAACTATTGGCAGCTCTGCAATGGCGTCGATAATCATTCTGTTCCTGGGAATTTTTGTATTATTATTTTCAGGAATAGCCTTAAGTATCTGGCTTGGAATATTGCTGGATAATCCGGCGCTTGGATATTTAATTGTCGCCGGTTTTTATCTTTTGCTGATATTAATACTGTTTGCCTTCAGGAAAAAGATCATCTTCCCGATGATTCGTAATTCACTTATCAATAAGCTATATGAGCCAACCAATCAGGACCTACGCTGACCTATGCAAAGAAAGAGAAAGATTAAAAGTTTTGCTCGCAAGCCAGAAACAGCGCGTACTTGACGATTGGAACGGAATTAAAGATGAGCTATCTCCTGTTAAAAATGTTTTTGGCGTGGTTGGTAAAATGGCCAAAGGAGATAAAACAAATCCGCTGATAAATATGGGATTAAAATTAGCCAGTGATCTGTTCCTGAAAAATTTTGTACTCGCAAAAGCCGGCTGGGTGACTAAACTGGCTGTGCCATTTGTTGTAAAAAATTATTCATCGCATATGCTGGTAGATTCCGGAAAATCGGTACTTGATAAACTAGCTAAATTGTTGGGTAAGCATAAACAACATTCCAACGGCACCCAGGATACAGAATCAATAATAAATTAATTGTTTATTATGGACGAACGTAAAATAATTACTAATACAGAAGAAGAGAATCGTGCGGTAAATCCACAGGATAAATCTCCTGAAGAAGCTCCTGTATCAAAAGAAGCCTCTCTTACAGAACCTGCGCGGGAGCTACCACCCGACGACCCCTCCAGGAGGGGAGACGAGCAATCCCGTTAATTATTTATTTAATTAATCTACCGGGAAATACATAATAAACGTAGCGCCATCATTGATCATTCCTCTTGCCATTATTAATCCATTGTGATTAGTCATAATTCTTTGTGCAATTGCAAGACCAATTCCTTTCCCGCGATAACCCGATTGCTGCGTGTGCAATCGCTGGAATATCATAAATATCTTTTCTGCAAATTCATTATTAAACCCTATGCCCTCATCTTTCATAATTATTTTATGGTAATGCCTTTCTGCCAGGTGAGTGTTTATTTCGCTATGTCCATCCACATGCTGATAACTTATCTTAATTACAGGAGATTCTTTGGGCTTTGCAAATTTGAAGGAATTATCAAATAAAGATTTGAATAATAAAGTCAGCTGAGCTTCGCTTCCTTTAATAGAAGGAAGCGTATCCCAGGAAATAATAGCATGGGTTGATTGCGTAATTTCCATAAAATCTTTCAGCACATTCGTTACAATTACATTCAGGTTAATACTTTCCATTTTATCTTCCCTGTTAACGAGGTTAGTAAAATTGATCATATCCTTGATTAATTCCTGCATTCGTTCCGCACTTGCCTCTATTCTTGCTATTACCTGCTTCGACTCATTGTCTATTTCATCTTTATGTTTAACTACCAGTTTATCACTGAATGTTCTGATTTTTCTTAGTGGCTCCTGCAAATCATGTGAAGCGATATAAGCAAACTGTTTAAGTTCAGAATTTGATCTGTTCAGTTCATGAAGCTTTTTCTCCAGTTCCCGCTGATATCTTGATCGCATTTTCATTTCACGCTGAATAAAATAAAATGAAACCAGTGTAACAATTCCGGCCCAGATAGATATGGTATTAAAATAACTCGGGTAATAGTCCTCGAATAATTCCTTGGTTTTAAAAGAATCGTCCATTCGCTTCCGTTCTGCCTTCGCAATTTCCATGGCCTCATCCTTAAATGTATCCATGCTGTTTTTTGCGCGCACAAGAGCCACTTGCCTGTCAAGTGTATCTTCCAGGATCGTTCTTTCGATAGCATGATTATACATGTTAACCTGGCTGGTCACTGTTCGTTTCATCAGCTTTAACCGCTGCAGCTGATCAGGATCATCGTTGGCAAAATTGTTTTCCAGAGCAATTAAGTAAGAATTAACGCTATCGCGGCCTGAGTTGTATAAGGGAATAAAAGAGCTGTCTTTAAGAAGCAGAAACCCTCGTGAATAATTCTCCAGCTCCATCATTTTCTCTTCCAGCTGGCTTAATTTGAGTAAAATGTTGTTGCCTTTATCAAACTCGCTGCTATACTTGAGGTGTATATTGAGTCTTTTGTAGAACAGAAACGAGAGAATTACCAGGATAGCCAGCGACACTATAAAGGATATATAGATATATACAAACTTCAACTTCATAAATTTCTCAAAATGGGAAATAATTTACACAGTACGCTAAAAATCCTTAGATTTATCCCATCATTTGGAAATGAGAAATTACAGAATTTAAAGGGTAAAATCGATTTCCTATCTCAATAAAATGAAAATCTTTAACGCAAACAGGTTTTTGGTGCCTTCCTTGCATCCTTACTACATACAAATCGAAACTCTATGCTTCACCAAAACCTGTCACAAAAACAGCATCTTAAAATTCTTCCTCAGCAGATCCAGCTACTTAATTTGTTCCATCTCAATACCCTTGAGCTGGAGCATCGCATTCAGCAGGAGGTGGAAGAGAATCCTCTTTTGGAAGAAAGTCCTTCAGATGAGGATCAGGATACAGACAAATACAATAAGGAGTCCGTCCAGGATTTTAGTGATTGGGAGGAACATGGTTACGACGATGTGCCTGATTACAAAATGGAATATGAAAATTATTTCAACAGCGAAAAGATTCCCGATCGGCCACTTCCCGAAGCAACAGATTTCAGAGAGGCGTTAAAACAACAGTTTAAACTGATGTATAACGATGAAAGAGAAATTCTGCTCGCTACATATCTTATCGATTCCTTTAATGAAAGTGGGATGCTCGATAATCAACTCGAAGATATAGCCGACGACCTGACCTTCAGATATAAGAAATGGATGGAAGTAAGTGAGCTGGAAGCTGTATTATTAAAAATCCAAGGGCTTGAGCCGGCAGGGATCGGTGCAAGAAGCATACGCGAATCTTTGCTTTTGCAATTAAACAGGATGAATGCAAAAAGGCCCGATGTGAAAATAGCTATCAGGCTGCTCGAAGAACATTTTGCCGATCTTGGCAGCAGGAACATGGACAAAATTATGAATCATTTGAATATTGAGGATGATGAATTGAAAATTGTTCTTCAATTATTAGCATCGCTGAAAATGAAACCAATATCCGGTGGGGAAGATTTGTTCCAGGGCAACCAGCAGATCATGCCCGATTTTATTCTCCAGTTAAATGGCGATGAGCTCGAAGTGTCCTTGTACCGTCAACGTTCTGCATCATTGCATATTAACCAGAACTGGATGGAGAGCGTAAAAACTACAGAGGATAATGTTCGGGCCGATAAGGCAACAAAACAATATCTCCGCAATAAATTAAATGCAGCACAATGGTTTGTATCTGCCATTAAACAGA
This sequence comes from uncultured Chitinophagaceae bacterium, assembly GCA_964387165.1. Lineage (GTDB taxonomy): Bacteria > Bacteroidota > Bacteroidia > Chitinophagales > Chitinophagaceae > Flavitalea. The sequence goes on from CAYLVR010000045.1 coordinate 13,131, forward strand.
GAGAAGGCACCATGCTGAAAGTGGTGCGTTCGATAGTGAAGTTGCAATATGACTATTTCCGTGAAGGAGATATCAAACTGATCAAACCAATGATCTTAAAAAATATTGCAGAAATGGTGGGTGTTGATATTTCAACTGTATCAAGAATAACCTGTAATAAATATGTTTCCACTCCTTTTGGTACTCTTCTTCTAAAAGATCTTTTTACAGAAGGTATTATTAATAAACATGGAGAAACGATCAGTAACCGTGTTATACAAACAGCAATTGAAGAAGTAATAGAAACAGAAGATAAACAGAAACCTTTTACCGATCAGCAACTGGTATCTATTTTATCACAAAAAGGTTTTAGCATTGCACGCAGGACAGTGGCTAAATACCGCGAGCTTCTGCAGATTCCAGTGGCGCAGATGCGCGCATTATGGGCCTAAATAAACTTAAAATAAATATCATACTTCATGCAAAAAATTCTGGTTATTGATGACGACAGGGATATGTGCCTGTTATTAAAACGTTTTCTGTCAAAACATGGATTTGAGGTTGAAGAAGCCAACACTGCCAAGAAGGCCACCGAAATGCTGGATATAACAGAATATGACCTTGTCCTGTGCGATTTCAGACTTGATAATACCGATGGAAAAACAATGTTGGTAAAGATCAAAGAAAAATATCCTCAAACGCCTGTAATTATTATCACCGGTTACAGTGATATTAAAATAGCTGTGGAAGTAATGAAACTGGGTGCATATGATTATATCACCAAACCATTGTTCCCCGATGAAATTATTCTTACTATAAGAAAGGCCCTGGATAAAAACGAAAAGAAAACAGATATCGTTACAAATGGAGCGGCCCCTGCACCTAACGGTGATAAAAAAGAGAAAAAGCATTTTGACAATGTAACCGTAAGCGGCCAGTATATTTTTGGTGACAGCGCAGCTTTTAAACAAATATTACAACAAATTGAATTAGTGGGACCCACTAATTACAGTGTAATTATTTACGGGGAAAGCGGGAGTGGAAAAGAAGCCATAGCGCAGGAAATACATAAAAGAAGCAAAAGAAATCACAAGCCATTTGTAGCTATCGATTGTGGCGCCCTGTCGAAAGAATTGGCAGGCAGTGAATTATTTGGCCATGAAAAAGGAGCGTTTACCGGTGCACTTAATCAGAAAAACGGGAGCTTCGAGCTGGCAAACGGAGGAACAATATTCCTCGATGAAATTGCAAACCTATCTTACGATATACAGGTTTCTCTGCTAAGAGTTGTACAGGAAAGAAGAATGAGACGAGTGGGCGGTGTGAAAGATATCGAACTGGATGTAAGAATAATTATCGCCAGCAATGAGCCTTTATGGGAAGCATCTAAAAAAGGGAAATTCAGGGAAGATCTGTTTCACAGGTTCAATGAGTTCAGCATGACCATTCCACCATTACGGGAACGAAAGGGTGATATTATGATATTTGCACGCCATTTCCTTAATCTCACTAACCAGGAATTAAGTAAAAAAGTAAAAGGATTTTCTCCTGAAGTAGAAGATATTTTTCAGAAATATATCTGGTACGGTAACCTGCGTGAATTAAAGAATGTAGTGAAGAGAGCAACCCTTCTTACAGATGGGGAGTATATTGAGGACAGGTCGCTGCCATTTGAAATCGTCAACTTTAATAAATTGTCCTTTGATACAACGGTAGAACCGGCTGCTTCAATGTCGGCTTCTGCTTCGGCTATTGTAAATAATCATATGGGTTCTACTTCAGGCAGGCCTATACTGGACGAAACAACACTTAAAGCCGCCAGTATAGATGCAGAATACGAAATGATCATTGAAGCGTTAAAGCAGGCGAATTTTAACAAAAGCAAGGCTGCTAAGCTCCTGAATATTGACCGGAAAACGCTGTACAATAAAATGAAGCAGTACCAGGAGTTTAACAATCATTAATGGATATTATGGATAATAAAGAACTTGAAGAATTTGTTTACGTGGCATCCCACGATCTTCAGGAACCTTTAAGAAAAATCACGTCTTTTAGTGAAAGACTGAAAGAAAAGCTTCCCTCTGATCTTGATCCCGATATACAAATGTATCTCGGAAGGATTCTTGTTGCCACCAAAAACATGCGTAACCTTATTGAAAACCTGCTGGAATTTTCAAGGACCAGCCGGCTCAGTGAACCTTTTACCCAAATAGACCTGAATGAAATAATATCCCAGGTTAAAGCCGATCTTGAATTAAAGATTGAAGAAACAAACACAATAATTCATTCTGAAAATTTACCCGTTATTGAAGGAGTTGCGATGCAGATGAGACAGCTTTTTACCAACCTGTTCACCAATGCCATTAAATTTAAGCTGCCAGAAAAATCACCGGAGATAACTATCAAATCAGAAAAGATTAACGACGCGGAAAAGACCAGGTATAATATTGATGCTGCCGGCGATGTTTATAAAATAACCGTTAGAGACGAAGGAATTGGCTTTGAACAGGAATACGCAACAAAAATATTCCAGATTTTTCAACGGCTTCATGGGAAAACAGAATACCCGGGTTCAGGAATCGGTCTTGCTATTTGTAAAAAAATAGTTGAAAATCATCACGGGGAAATATTAGCTAATAGTGAACAGGAAAAAGGTACGGAATTTATCATCCTCCTGCCCCAATCTCAAATTTTATCATAAATGGCTGCAAATAAAAATCACCTGACACAAATCCTGATCATTGACGACGACGAAGATGATTTTTTTCTTACCAGTGAGTATATAAAAAAAATTAATGACAGGGAATTCAAAATTGATTGGTGTTATAAATATGCAGATGCCATAAAACATATTAAAAGCCATGACTACGACCTGTATTTTATTGATTATTATTTAGGTGCAAGAACTGGTCTTGACCTGATTAAAGAAGCCGTTGTATTTCAATGCGAGGAACCAATGGTATTGCTGACCGGCAAGGGCAACCAGATGATTGACCGTGAGGCAATGCAGGCCGGCGCAATGGATTACCTGGTAAAATCGGAATTAAACGTCGAGAAAGTAGAAAGGTGTATCCGTTACTCCCTGGAAAGAGCAGCATCCGTAAAGGCGTTACGTTCGAACGAGAGAAAATACAGAAGTATTTTTGAGCGTTCGAAAGATGCCGTTTTCCTGGCCTCGGAGGAACTCGTATTAAAAGATGTTAATGACGCAGCATCACAATTACTGGAATATTCAAGGCAGGCTGCTGCCGCCATTAGTTTGTACGATTTTCTTGATGCAAAAGAAAATAAATATATTTCTCATCAATTAAAGATGAATGGAATGGTGCACGACAGGGAGGTGGAACTGCAACCCAAACAAGGCGAAAAAAAAAATTGTATCCTGTCATTATCTACTGAAACAGATATAAATGGCCAGCGATACGTGCATGGCCTGCTTCATGACATCACCGAATTAAAAAAAGCAGAAAAGGCAACATTGCAGGCAGAGAAACTGGCTGCAACAGGAAGGCTTGTACAAACATTAGCGCATGAAGTAAGAAACCCCCTGAATAATATTAATTTATCGCTGGAACAATTACACCAGGAAATTGCAGGCAAAGAAGATGCAGACATGTATATGGAAATTATCCAAAGAAACAGCAAGCGTATCAGTGATATCATTACAGAACTGCTTAATTCTTCCAGGCCTGCGGAGATGTCGCTTAAAAGCAAACCCCTGCAAATCATTTTAGATGAGAGTGTGGCGGCGGCATTAGACAGGATTACGCTGCAGAAGGTAAAACTGGAAATTAATTATTCTTCGCAACCTGCTTTTGTGAATGCAGATGCTGAAAAACTCAAGCTGGCTTTTCTGAATATCATTATTAATGCCATAGAAGCAATGAAGTCGGATGGCGGGATCCTTACCATTACCGTTGAGGCCGATAAGGAGTGCCATATCGTGAGGATAAGGGATAATGGCACCGGTATAGAAGAGGAAAATTTATCGAAGCTTTTTGAGCCTTATTTTACCTTTAAACGCAATGGGCTTGGCCTCGGGCTGGCCGCTTCTCTTAATATACTTCAATCTCATAAGGGGCGTGTGGAAGTTCAGTCGGAGATAAACAAGGGTACAGTGTTTATAATTACCTTTCCTGCGGCAGAATAGGACTCCTTCACTAATGGGCGGTGCTTCATTTCGAATTGAAAACAGGTTACTGGCATAAAATTTTACGCCTTTATCCTAAACATTCTCATGAGATCGTTATGGACAGGCGCCATCGGTTTTGGCCTCGTAAACATCCCGATAAAATTATTCAGTGCCATAGAGTCCAGTGATCTTGATCTGGATATGCTTGATAAAAAGGACCATTCAAATATTCGCTTCCAGCGAGTCAATGAGAAGACGGGCAAGGAGGTGCCCTGGGCCAATATTGTGCGTGGTTATAAGTACAATGGCGATTATATAGTACTGGCTGATGAAGATTTCAAAAAAGCCAGCCCTGAGAAATCAAAAACAATAGAGATCAGTGAATTTGTTGATGAGGCCGAAATAGATAGTATGTATTATGAAACGCCATATTATCTTGAACCGGCTAAAGGCGGTGAAAAAGCTTATGTTCTTTTACGTGATGCATTGTTAAAAACAGGTAAAGTAGGAATGGGAACATTTGTATTACGCACTAAAGAAACGCTGGCCTTATTAAAACCGGTTAATAATGTGCTCATCCTGCAGAAGATAAGATATGAACAGGAAATAAAAGAAACATCGGAACTTAAAATACCAGCATCAGCAGTTAAACCTGCAGAGCTAAAGATGGCCGTTTCTTTAATAGATCAGCTTACTGCTGAATTCAATATTTCAAAATTCAAGGACACCTATTCGGATCAGTTAATGAAAATAATAGAAGCGAAAGCGAAGGGTAAAAAGATAAAGGCGCCGACAATGAAAGTGGTGCATTCAAGATCAAAGGATCTTATGGAACAATTAAAAGCAAGCCTGAGCAACTCAAAAGATAGCAGAAAGAAAAAGGTCTCGTAACAGAGACCTTTTTACATATAAAAAATATAATACTATTCTTGTATAACTTCAAACCTGGTATATACTTTTTCACCTGAATGCCAGTCGGCATAAATGATAAAGTAATCAGCACCTATTTCCTGGATATGATATTTTAATGGAAGATATCTATGATTCAGGAAATTAAAATAGGGTCCTGATTTATCTGCTCCAACGCTAATGCTTTTAGTAAACACATCAGGCATAGCCGGTACAGTATCAATTTTGATAGCATTCTGTGTAATAGTTACCGTATTATTACTGAAATCAATAACGTTAAAATCATCTTTTAACCAACTACTGATATATTGCTTAAGATCAGTTTCTGATTTAACTTCTTCATCATCTTCTATATAATCAATTGGTTGAGTAGAATAATAATCTTTGATCTGGAAATTCTTGGTTGCGATAAAAGTTTTAAATTCTTCGGCCTTCTCAACGTAGGCAGGATCTATTTCATCCTTTGGTTCATCATCATCTTTACTGCAGGAACTGAGTACGCTTGCTGATATTACTGCTACAGCAAGAAACTTAACCATTTTCATAACGTAATATTTATTTTAAAAAAATCCGGGATTAACTTTAGAAATTTCGCCAAAACCGATCTTCTGTCCGAACCAATAAGGTAAACGTAAAAGATTAAAACATATTGTTATAATTTCAACTTACCCATATCTTTTTCCTTGTATTGTTCCCTGTTTGCTATTGCTTTTAACATTTTGAAATACAATCCCATGCTTCCTGTTTTGCTGTTCCAGTAGTTTGCTTCTTCCGTTACTACCTTAACCAGGCAAAGTTTTGGATCATCCTTTCCCAGTGGAAACCAGGCTTTTAGCAAAGGGTTCCATAATTCATCTATCTTTTTCCGGTTTACTATTACCGAACAGGCACCCTTAACACTAACGTAAATATTTTTACCGGGGTGAGAATAGATCAAATAAACAGTGTTGTCTTTTGTGACTTCCTGTATTTTTTCTGAAAATTCATTAGTAAAGAACCATGCGTTTCCGTCGTTGTCAATATGGATAGTTGACATGGGGCGGCTAAACAGGTTATTATGATCATCAATGGTAGTGAACATACATATGTTCACGTCGTCAGCAAGTTCTTTGAACTTCTTAACAGACTCATCCTTATCTATTATTTGTTGTGTCATCCGGATATATTTAAGAAATATTGTGCCATCGTTTTTTAAAAGTGCTGTGGATTATTTTACTCATCAGTTGTTCCTATATTATTACCCCTTTTTTATTCATCTTTTCCACTGCCAGCATGAATTCGTTGACTTCCTGGCTGGCATAAGTACCGTATGCATCAACCAGTGTTCCTTTTATGCCATCATTTGTTTTGATAACGTATAGAATCGACATATCATCAGGATCTGAGATGCCTTCAAAACGGTAAAAATTATCGACAGTAACTTCATTCGGCTGGTATACTCTGTCGGTTCTGAGTGATTGTAAACCCTCGTTTGTAGCTTTAAAATCATCAGTATATCCATCTGCTATCATTTTATCCAGGCATGAAGAAAGACTTTTCATGTAAGGAAGAGAGTTATTCTGATTAACTATCATAAAAAGATATTTTAGGTGAAAATGATAATGATCGGATCATGAATATTACGGCATAAGAAGGGAGCCGGTTAATTGATAACCGGCCCCACTGTAACACTAATCAGAAATAATCGTGCTCACATTACTTATTCATGGCGGCATGCATATCCCTGTATTTTTTAATAACATCATGTGATGTTTTCAGGGATGATTTCTGGTTAGCGATCAATTGCCGAACATCGGCTGTTAATTCTGAATCTGTTTTAAGGGCTGAGTCGTATGCCTTTTGCGCGGCGTCTTCGCCAAACTCACAGTTTTCTAAAATTGCCTGCCTGGTATTTCCCGTAAACGTTGTTTTTAAATCCATCCAGGCACGATATATTTTGCCTGAATTAGTTGTTCCGGTTGCAGGTTCTCCACCTAGTTTTACAACCTCCTGTGTAAGTTCTGCTGCATACTGCCGGCTTTCTTCAGACATCCTGCTGAATATTGTACGTAAATCAATATCTATCTTACTGGCTTCCTCAGCAGCTTTTTCATAACCTGCAATACGATCATTATTAATTCTTATCAAATCATTTAATACTTCTATTACATTATTGTTAGTGTTCATAACATTATTTTAAGTTAAAGGATACCATACACTAATAAAAAGTTGTGCCCCGTTTTTTAATGGATAAAATTGTTAGTATTTATAAATTATTTATTATCTTTCGCATTATTTTTTATTTGCTAACCCAAAAAAATTCAATTATGGCAAAGAAAGCAGCAAAGAAAGGCGCTAAAAAAGCTGGAAGACCAGCTAAGAAAGCAGCCAAAAAAGGCGCTAAAAAAGCTGGACGTCCAGCAAAGAAAGCAGCTAAAAAAGCTGGAAGACCAGCAAAAAAAGCAGCTAAGAAAGCAGTTAAAAAAGGTGCTAAAAAAGCTGGAAGACCAGCAAAGAAAGGCGCTAAAAAAGCTGGAAGACCAGCTAAAAAAGGATAATTACTCCTGATAAGCTTTTTATAACTTAAGTAATACTTGTTTAGAACCGGTTAGATCTTCAGATCTTCCGGTTCTTCAAGTTTAGTAAACTTCCTAATAATTATCAGGGCTTTTCCCATGAAATTTTAATAGCCCTGCTTCCACATAATCCATTACCCCTTTCTTATATTGTCGAATTTGTTACCCACTTCATTTGTCATCATAGAATACCTGGCTAATCCTTTCCGATAATATTCTTCACTACCAGTATAATCGACTTTTCCAGTAACAATCTTTAATAATTGGGGTTCTGCATTTCTGACCCGTTTAATTATAGT
>CAYLVR010000046.1:0-20890 GCA_964387165.1 uncultured Chitinophagaceae bacterium
TTAACTGTTTCAACAGAAGAAGAAATTAAATCGTATAGATCTCCTGCACGATGTTTTTTGATTGTAGCATCGGGGTGACCATTATTATCAAGCACCTGCATTTCGGGACCAGTAACAAAACTGGCACCAAATTCAGGAGATTCCTTTACACCGAATAATATTCCACTGTTACCATTCGTGCTTATTTTCCAATCGATCTTTAAATGAAAATCAGAAAATTCGTCATCACTGGTTAAATCGACTCCTGTAGATGATGCGCCTTCGGGAATATCAAGTACAAGTGAACTGTCAATTACCTTCCAGTTAGAATCTGATCTTTGCAAATACCCATGCCAGCCAGCTTTCGATGTTCCATTAAATAATAACTGCCACCCTTCATTTTTTTCCGCATCTGTAATTGTATTAACAGGTGTTTCTATATTCATAATGGTGGTATCATTTTTAATTCCTGCTTCATCACCCTTTTCAGGAGCAGAGCCGCATCCGGCAAGAATAATGAATATGGCGGGCATGAGTAATCGCATAAAAATTATTTTTTAAGGGAAAGAATATACAGCACCATTTCCTTAGCATCTGCATCTGATAAATCAGGATGTGGGGTCATAGGAATATTGCCCCAGTTTCCTGTTCCGCCGTGTTTGATTTTTGCAACCAGCGTATCGATATTGGCTTCTGTATTTTCATATTTCTCTGCTACATCTTTATACGCAGGGCCAATTATTTTATTATCGATAGCGTGACATGCCATACAATCGCTGCCGCCGATTAATTCAAGCCCCTTATCGTATGATGCGGTTGCATCCGGAGTTGGGGTTGCGGGGGTTGTTTCTGTTGCTTCAGTACCATCTTTCGTTTCTGCATTGTCACCGCATGAATAAATCAGTGCACTTGCAAAGAGAATTGCTAATAGTTTCTTCATTGTTAATTTATTTAAGTCCTAGTATACTTCTGTTAAATGCTTCATCGCTGCCGGTATTGGCAAAATCATCGAAAGCATGTTCTGTTACTTTGATAATATGTTCAGCAATAAATGGCGCTCCTTCTTTTGCTCCCTCTTCAGGGTGTTTGATGGCGCACTCCCATTCCAGCACTGCCCATCCTTCGTAATCGTAGGCAGCGAGCTTGCTGAATACCGATTTGAAATCGACCTGTCCGTCACCTAAAGAACGAAAACGTCCTGCTCTCTGCACCCAACCCTGGTATCCTCCATAAACGCCTTGCTTACCGGTGGGGTTAAATTCAGCATCCTTTACATGGAACATTCTTATTCTTTCATGATAAAAATCGATGAAATCAAGGTATTTAAGCCCTTGTAATACAAAATGACTTGGGTCATACAGTATATTGGCCCGGGCGTGGTTATTTACGTGTTCCAGGAACATCTCGAAAGTTATACCATCATGAAGGTCCTCGCCAGGGTGAAGTTCATAACAAAGATCTATTCCATTTTCTTCATATACGTCAAGAATTGGTGTCCAACGCTTGCCCAGTTCACCGAAACCTGTTTCTACGAGGCCCGCCGGGCGTTGTGGCCATGGATAAACCGTTGGCCATAACAATGCCCCACTAAAGGTTGCAGCGGCCTTTAAGCCCAGATTCTTTGAAGCCTGGGCTGCATATTTTAACTGTTGTACGGCCCACTTCTGCCTTTCTGCCGGATTATTATGTACTTCCTTAGGAGCAAATCCATCGAACTGTTTATCGTACACTGGATGTACGGCTACGAGCTGTCCCTGCAGATGCGTGGATAGCTCAGTTACTTCAAGTCCTATTTCTTTTATTTTTCCTTTCCATTCATCCGCATAGGTTTTGCTTTCGGCAGCTTTTTTAAGATCGATGCAGCGGGGGTCCCATGTGGGCACCTGTATGCCGACAAACCCCAAACTTTTTGCCCATTTACCTATTGAAATAATATCGTTGAATGGCGCTTTGTCGCCCATAAACTGGGCGAGAAATATACCTGGTCCTTTTAATGTCTTCATAATTAATTACACTGTGTGTTTAGTCCATTTTTCTTTTGATGCTGCCGATGCAACAACATTATCTATGAATGCCATACCGCGTATACCATCTTCCACACCTGGAAAATCGAGATTAAATTCATTTGGTTTCACGCCGTCAATGCGGGCGGATAATGTGAGCGCAAAATTCCTGTAGATATTTGCAAATGCTTCGAGATATCCTTCAGGGTGTCCACCTGGTGTACGACAATTAGAAAGTGCAATATCGGACAATATTCCTTTATATCCGGCGCCTGCTCTTAATATTTGTGCGGGTTGATCGAGCCATTTAACGATCATGGTATTTGGTTCGTGTTGTGCCCATTCAATTCCACCTTTTTCTCCGTACACTCTGATTTTTAATGCATTTTCTTCGCCTGCAGCAACCTGGGATGCCATTAATACACCTGCGGCTCCGTTTTCAAATTTTAATAATACGTTGCCATCATCATCGAGATGGCGGCCCTCAACCATAATATTTAAATCCGCACAGAGCTCAGTAATTTTTAATCCGGTAATATATTCTGCAAGATGTGCAGCATGCGTTCCTATGTCGCCCATACATCCGCTCTTACCGCTTTTTTTAGGATCCGTTCTCCAGGCAGCCTGTGTATTTCCTTCGCGCTCGGTTAATTTGCTGAGCCATCCCTGCGGATATTCAACATATACTTTTCTTATTTTTCCCAGCTTACCTTCTTTTACCATTTGTTTGGCATGCTTTACAAGAGGATAACCGGAATAAGTATGCGTAAGACAAAGTATGAGACCTGTTTCTTCCGCTTTCTTTTTTAATTGTTTTGCTTCATCAAGAGTAAAAGCAATTGGCTTTTCTATTACAACATGAAAACCATTGTCAAGCGCCATCATTGCCGGAGCAAAATGCGCGAAATTTGGAGTAACAATTGTTACGAAATCCATTCTTTTATCCGGCCCAAGCTTACTCTCTTTTTCGATCATTTCTTCAAAAGTGAGATATGTCCTGTCTTCAGGCAGGAACAACATTTTCCCGGAGTCTTTTGCAATTTCAGGATTGATACTTAATGCACCACAAGATAGTTCGATGAGCCCGTCCATATTGGACGCCAACCTGTGAATTGCGCCGATGAAAGCATCCTTGCCTCCTCCGACCATTCCCATTCGTAATTTTCTGTTCATGAAAAACTGATTAGAAAGAATTAAAAAATAGTTCTACTTTAAAAATAAAAAAATTACATTTATCTGATATTTTTAGAACATGTGAAATTAAGGCTTTGAAACCTTAGAAAAAATATAGACTTATAATCACTTTATATCTCAAAATTAACTCTTGATTGCTATTCAATAACCAAAAATTGTATAAATGAACGAGAACGTTAACAAATCCGCATTATTTAACGGTAGCTGCTTTGCTCTCATCACAACAGCTTTTACATTTTCTATAAGAGCAGGAATCTTGTCGCAGGTGGGCGAAAGATTCGGGCTAACTGCGGAACAATTGGGTTTTATTAACCTTATGTTCTTCTTAGGATTTCCTATTTCGATGATCCTGGGGGGGATCTTCTACCATTCAGTGGGTGCTAAAAGGATCATGCAGATTGCTTTCCTTACTCATACTGTTGGTATTCTGACAACGATATTTGCGGGCAACTATTCGATCCTGCTGATTTCGACTCTGCTTGTCGGTTTCGGTAACGGTTGTACTGAAGCGGCCTGTAACCCGATGATCGCCGATACTTATTCAGGTGAAAAAATGAATAAGATGCTCAACAGGTTCCATATGTGGTTCCCAGGTGGTATCGTTTTGGGTAGCCTTATTTCCAAATTCATGACCGACAACAATATGGGCTGGCAGGCTCAGATGTGGGTGACAATGATCCCTACTGTTATTTATGCCGCCCTGTTTTTCGGAAAAACTTTTCCAAAACCAAAGTTCCAGGGTGCAACATCACTTGGCGAAAACCTCAAAGCGATGGGAACACCAATATTTATTTTCCTTTTTGTTTGTATGACGCTTACAGCCATATCCGAATTCGGCCCTCAGCAGTGGGTAGGATTGATTATGTCTAAAAGCGGTGCAAGCCCAATGCTGATCCTTGCCCTGGTAACAGGATTGATGGCAGTAGGAAGATTTTTCGCCGGCCCGGTTGTTCATGCACTTGGCCAAACAGGAGTATTGCTTCTGGGGGCGATTTTTGCCGCTGTTGGTATTTATCTTTTCAGCAAGGTAACCGGATCCGCAGCTTACCTGGCCGCTATATTATTCGCGATAGGTATTTGTTATTTCTGGCCTGTCATGGTTGGCGCCGTGGCGCAAAGAGTACCTCTTAGCGGTGCATTGGGTATGTCAATCATTGGCGGTGTTGGTATGTTCTCTACTTCTATCTGGCAGCCCATCATCGGTGGCTGGATCGATAAAGACAGGGCCGTAGCTGCTGCAACCGGATTGACCGGCGACCAGCTGGAACTTACTGCCGGACAAATGACGCTTGAAAAAATGGTCACCTTCCCCGCAATACTAATTGTTCTGTTCCTGATCTTTTTCTTCTGGCAGAAAAAGACAGCTCCTCGCGTTGAAGCTGCTCCTACGCCTGCACATTAAAATATAAAATAATAATATACCGCTCCGCCAGGGGCGGTATATTATTATTTACTTATTCTACTATTAGCATATCGCTCCGAGAGGGGCGATTTTTGCATTGAGAAAATCAATAATTAGCATTTCTTCTTACCCACCCGGGAAGAGCAGATATTATTTTAAGAAAGACCCACAGAACAGCACGGGTACAGAATTGTTTCGTAAATTTCTTTTTTATATATAGATCGCATGAGAAAAAATGAGTCAGGCGGGAACGCCCTGAAAAACAATATCAATCATTCCGCGTGTAAATGGTGTTACGATTCCATTCCCTTTGAAGAATTTTGTATAGCTGCCAAAGAAATAGGTCTGAAAGCAATAGATCTTGCAGGTCCCGAAGATTGGCCCATATTGAAAAAATACGGGCTGGATTCCTCTATGTGTAACGGTGCAGAAATCAATCTTACCGATGGCTTCAACGATAAGCAGTTCCACGCCCAATTAATTAAAAATTATACAGAAATGATCCCGAAAGTTGCAGCAGCGGGATATAAGAATTTAATATGCTTTAGTGGTAACCGCCGTGGTATGAGCGATGAAACCGGATGGAACAATTGCGTGGAAGGATTAAAACAATTAATTCCCCTTGCAGAAAAACACAATGTAATTCTTGTAATGGAATTACTCAACAGCAAAATTGATCACGAAGATTACCAGTGCGATAAAAGCTACTGGGGAATTGAACTCGTTAAAAGAATAGGCTCCGGTAATTTCAGGTTATTATATGATATCTATCATATGCAGGTGGATGAAGGTGATGTGATCAGGACCATCCAGGATAATTACCAGTATTTCACACATTATCATACAGGCGGTGTTCCCGGCCGGCATGAAATTGACGATACCCAGGAATTATATTACCCGGCCATAATGAAAGCAATTATCGCAACAGGATTCAAGGGATATGTTGCGCAGGAATTTATTCCCACGTTCCAGGAAAAAGATAAAAAACTTGCTGCACTCGAAAATGCCATAAGAATTTGCGATGTATAATTTTATAATCTTTAAACTAACGATATGGCTGACAATGTTTATGACGCTATTGTTGTAGGTTCAGGTATAAGCGGTGGCTGGGCTGCAAAAGAACTTACCGAAAAAGGATTAAAGGTAATTATGCTTGAGAGAGGTGAGAACATTGAGCATGTAAAAGATTATGTGAATGCAACAAAAGGCCCGTGGGAATTTCCACACCGTGGTGGGCGAACGCAGCAGATGATTAAAGATTATCCGGTATTAAAAAGAGATTATCCTTTAAATGAAGTGAATCTTAATTATTGGGTGAACGAAAAAGATTGCCCTTACACAGAAGTAAAACGTTTTGACTGGTATCGTGGTTACCATGTTGGTGGACGTTCATTAATGTGGGGCCGCCAGAGTTATCGCCTGAGCGAAACCGATTTCAGCGCAAATGCAAAGGATGGTATTGCTGTCGACTGGCCGATAAGATATAAAGACATTGAATCATGGTACACATACGTTGAAAAATTTGCGGGAATAAGTGGTAGCAGAGACGGGTGGCCATATTTACCTGATGGTCATTTTATGCCGGCCATGGAAATGAACTGTGTTGAAAAGGATGTTGCGGCAAGAGTAAAGGAGCATTATAAGGGATCACGTATTGTAACAATGGGAAGAACAGCAAATATTACTCAACCACTGCCCGGTCGCTCTGCGTGTCAGTACCGAAATAAATGCTGGCTCGGTTGTCCGTTTGGCGCTTATTTCAGTACACAATCTTCTACATTACCGGCGGCAATGAAAACAGGTAATTTAACACTACGGCCTTTTTCAATTGTAACAAGAATATTGTATGATAAGGATACAAAAAAAGCAACCGGAGTTGAAGTACTCGACGCCCAAACAAATAATACAATAGAATATAAAGCGAAAGTCGTTTTTTTATGTGCATCGTCCTTTAATTCCACCTGGGTATTATTTAATTCTGCAACAGATGTGTGGGAAGGTGGATTAGGTAGTAGCAGTGGCGAATTGGGACACAATGTAATGGACCATCATTTCCGCACAGGGGCAAGTGGAATGGCAGAAGGATATGATGATAAATATTATTTCGGAAGAAGGGCAAACGGGATTTATATTCCGCGCTTCCAGAATATTCCTGAGGATACTAAAAAAAGAGATTATATAAGAGGCTTCGGTTACCAGGGTGGCGCTAATCGTGATGACTGGAAGCGAAATGTTGCTGAATTATCTATTGGAGAGGAATTAAAAGATGCATTAACTGAGCCGGGGCCATGGATTATTGGTATTGGCGCATTTGGTGAAACACTTCCTTATCATGATAATAAGATCACGCTCGATAAAAATAAAAAAGATAAATGGGGATTACCTGTATTAGCCATAGATTGCGAAATAAAAGAGAATGAGAAAAAGATGCGGAAGGATATGATGGAGGAAGGGATGGAAATACTGGAAATTGCGGGCATTAAAAACGTGAATACATTTGATAATGGGTATGCAATGGGAATGGGTATTCATGAGATGGGCACTGCCCGTATGGGCCGGGATCCCAAAACATCTGTGCTTAATGGTAATAACCAGGTTTGGGATGCAAAAAATGTATTTGTAACTGATGGTGCATGCATGACGTCGGCAGCCTGTCAGAATCCATCACTTACTTATATGGCACTTACCGCACGCGCTGCAGATTTTGCAGTAAAAGAATTAAAAAAAGGAAACTTATAATATAACTGTCAATCGGGTTCTAACTTAAAACAAAAATTATGAACAGACGTGACGCATTATCCCGGGTTGTATTAATACTTGGCGGAACTGTAGTGGGTGCCGGTTATTTTTTAGAAGGGTGTAAACCTGCAGACAAAAAAAGCGGGGAGGGAATAGATTTTACGACAGATGATATTGCCTACCTGGATGAAATTGCAGAAACAATTATTCCGCAAACAAATACCCCTGGCGCAAAAGCCGCAAAGGTGGGCGCTTTTATGACCGTAATGGTACGCGATTGTTATGATGAAAAAGATCAGAAGACTTTCAGGGAAGGGATGGAAAAATTAAATAATGCATCAAAGAAAAAATTTGATCATGTATTTCTTGAGATCACTCCCGAACAACGTAAAGAGTTATTAACTGAAACAGGTAAAGAAGCAATGGATTATGCAAAAGATAAAAAGGATGATGATCCTAAGCATTATTTCAGGCTGATGAAAGAATTAACATTATTAGGATATTTTACATCAGAACCCGGAGCAACTCAGGCATTACGTTATGTTGAATCTCCCGGGAGATACGATGGTTGTATTCCTTATAAAAAAGGCGATAGAGCCTGGGCGTTATAAATTTAAAATTAGTTGATGAAACGTCAGCCACATCTGACACATGAAAAATATAAATTTTTAACCAATGAACTATAACAGGAGATTATTTCTCAAAAACAGCGGATTAATTGCATCAGGTATTGCATTAGCAGGAATAGGCTGCGCCTCACCTGCAGGTAAAGAAGAAGAAGAACATGCACTGACACAATTTGGATTACAGTTATATACTTTGAGAGATGATCTTCCTAAAGATCCCAAGGGAATATTAAAACAGGTTGCCGGTTTCGGTTATAAAGAAATAGAAGGATATGAAGGTGATCAAGGAATATGGTGGGGAATGGATCATGAAGACTTCAGAGAATATCTTGATGAAATAGGATTAACGATGGTTGCCAGTCATTGTGATACAACAAAAGATTTTGATCGTAAAGCTGCTGAGGCCGCGGAGAATGGTTTAAAATATTTAATTAAACCATGGCTCGGTGCACAGCAAACACTGGATGATTATAAAAAAGCGGCTGATGACTTCAACAGGCTGGGAGATATCTGTAAAAAGAACGGAATAAAATTCGGTTATCATAATCATGGGTATTCTTTCAAACAAATAGATGGACAATACCCGCAGGATATATTAATGCAGAATACAAATCCTGATACAGTAGGTTATGAAATAGATATTTATTGGGTAGTTACTGCAGGAGAAGATCCGATTAAATGGCTAGAAAAATATCCCAACCGTTTCAGGTTATGTCATATTAAGGATAGAATGAAAAATGCTGCGGCTGATGAAGATGATGCATCAACAGAAGTAGGTAATGGATCAATTGATTTCAAAAAAATATTAAAAGTTGCAGAAGCTCAGGGCATGCAGTATTATATTGTTGAACAGGAAAAATACGATAACAGTACACCGCTTAAGAGCGTCGAGATTAATGCGAATTATATGAAGACGCTTACGTTTTAACTCATCCACTGGCACAAGTGTTTAGCAGCAGTGTGAAACACTTGTGCTTACTCAATCAATATTTTTCTAAAATCATTCAGGTCGCCGTTAAATACGTTAAAATCCACTTTATCTAATATTCCATTGACCCTGCCCGTTTCGCTATACTGCCAGAAATGCCAGTCCCGGTATATACGGGGTTTCCCTTTATTTATATAATGTGCCACCCATAATGGATAATCATCAAATTCTTCATCAAGGTATCTTTTATAAAAATCAACATTCGTATAAATAATAGGCTTCACTTTGTAAAAATTCTCTATTACCAATAACCATTCTCTTACGCGTTCGCGGAGTTTTTCCGGTGGCACTCCATAACTCTGTTCTACATCGAGTACGGGAGGAAGATCGCCACTTTCTAGATCAACACTGCTGATAAAATTTTCTGCCTGCGTTTTTCCATTTTTAGTGGCAAGAAAAAAATGATAGGCGCCACGTATCATTTCTGCATCTTTCGCTTTTTTCCAGTTCCGTTTAAAGAACCGATCCTCGTTAATATTCCCTTCCGTTGCTTTAATAAAAGCGAAGCTGATACGTATATCTTCTACTTCCATCGCTTTAACTGATGCCCAGTCGATTACCTGCTGGTATTTTGAAACATCAATTCCATGTACAGAATAATTTGTAGGAATATCAATTCCGAATGCATCGAAGCGGATATAATGTGCTTTACGCGAGAGCCACCATTGCCAGGCCCATAAGGTTACCATGGCCACAATACTGATAATTATGCAGGTGAGAATAAATTTCCATAATCGATCATTTCTTTTTTTAGTAGCCATTAGGATGCAAATATATAAATCCCCCTGCAGTCCTGCATTCAGCGTAACACCCTGCGCCCCAAAGAAGAGCGCAAGCTTGATCCACCAATGAGTGCAGAGAGATGTATAACCCTTTGGAGCAGAGTGATAACCCTTCCTCTTTGAAAAAGGGCGTGCAGGGGGAATAACACATAAAAATAAATTGCAGGGAAATTTAACCTACACCGATCTTCTTAGTTTATCCAGCAGTGTATTCAAGGTTTTAGCTTCTTCTTCAGAAATACTGGAAAGATATGAGTCGAGCTCGTGTGCATGCGCATCGAGTTTATTCACGAGTATCAGTCCTTTATTAGAAATAGTCACATCTACCAGTCTGCGGTCGGTTTTGCAGATTGTTTTTTCTACCAGTTCTTTTTTTAGGAGCCTGTCAACAATACGACTGGTATCGCTCATTTTATCCAGCATTCTTTGCCGTATCTGCAAAGTAGACAGAGGTGTTGTTGCGCCGCGCAAAATGCGCAGGATATTATATTGCTGCGGAGTGAGGTCTGCTTTTTCGAAAAACTTTTTGGATTGCTCCATTACCCAGTTGTAGGTGAAGATGAGGTTTATGTTCATTTTGTGATATTCACTGTTGAACCGTGCCTGGCTAATGTCTTTTTCAATACTCATAAGGTTTAAAATTCGTTAGCGGTTTAGAAATTAATCACTCCACACTTTTGTGCCCTCGCTGCAATTTGAGCAAATATCAATATTTCTCCGGCTGCTCAATACCTGTTTTCTAAATTGTACGTAATCGTTATGTTTCCAGATTTCCTTAAACGGTTTGCCTTTAAGGTCACCCAGTTTATGCTGGGCATCTTTATCAAAACAACAGGGTACCACTAAACCATCCCATGTAATTACTGTTGCGTGCCATAAACGCCAGCAATGGTTCAATAAATTATTTTTTACCTGGTAATTTCCATTCACATCCTTTTTGTACCTGCTATATTTATTTACAGTAGGTATTAAGTGGTTCGGATCGTTTTCATAATCATATACCTGCGCGGTTTTATAGCGAACATCGTCAACACCGCATTCGGCGGCAAGTTCTTTAATTGCTGAAACCTGGTGTTCATTGGGTTTAACTACCAGGAACTGGAAAAAAATATAAGGGGTACGACTCTTGAGTTTTTTTTTCCAGGCAACGATATTTTTCGCTCCTTCTATTACTTTATCGAGTTTGCCTCCAACCCTGTACTGCTGGTAAACTTCCTGGGTGGTGCCATCAATGGAGATAATTAGCCTGTCGAGGCCGCTTTCCACTGTTCTCCTGGCATTATCATCTGTAAGATAATGAGCATTTGTTGAAGTTGCGGTGTATATGCCCTTCGAGGTTGCATATTTAACCATATCCAGGAAGTTAGGATTGAGATAGGGCTCTCCCTGGAAATAAAATATTAAGTATATCAGGTCCGATGATATCTGGTCGATGGTTTCTGTGAAGAAATCTTTTTTAAGCATGCCTGTGGGGCGTGTAAAAGCGCGTAACCCGCTCGGACATTCGGGACATCTCAGGTTGCATGAAGTAGTGGGCTCGAAGGAAACTGATACCGGCAGACCCCACTGGATTGGTTTTCCTGTCCATTTGCTGATATAATAACTGCTTAATACTTTGCCGGCATTAATGGCTCGCCTGAAGGTTAATTTAGATAAGAGATTATAAGTATCATTCAGGTTTATGCCCATTAATAATAAGTTAATACATCAATTCCTTCACTTTCTCTTTATCATCTTTTTCTTTTTTCAGATCGAACATGGTACCAAATACATGATCCCATAATGTTGAACTTACGCCGAACCCTTTTTCCTCATCTTTATAATGATGAAGATGGTGGTTGCGCCATAAGCCCTTCATCCATTTAAAAGGAGGATTCCAGGCATGGATGGCATAATGCATTGTTCCGTACATCAGGTAACCGATGATGAACCCGGGGAAAAACATGAGAGCGTACTTGCCAATAACCAGGTACTGCAATGAAAATATAGCAGAAGAAATGATCAGGCTGGGCACCGGCGGCATAAACAACCGTTCTTTATCCCGGGGAAAATGATGGTGGTTGCCATGCATGATATAAATAAATTTCCTCGCACGTTCGCTTTCGGAAGTGTAATGAAAAACAAAACGGTGCATAATATATTCGAAGAACGACCAGAAAAAGGCCCCCCCTAAAAATATGAGCGCGATCTTCCACACCTCGAATCCGAATTTTATATTGGCATAATACATCAGTGCGGCACAAATAGGTATGTAAAGCCCCCAGATCACCAACGGATGGGTTTTTGTAAGCATCTCAAGGTATCGGTTATTGAACAGCCGGGCCTGTCCCTTATTATGAATCTTCTCGAACTTCATACTTCAAAAATACCAAAATAAAAACTAAATCCCCGGTAGTGACCCTTTTTGAATTTGAGAGCAGGCTCTCTGCACCAATTGGGGAAAAATGTTTGCCCCTCTTTGAAAAAGAGGCTTAGAGAGTAACATATGACGTTTAACTGCTGGGGATTTAATATACCTTTGCGACCCGTATAAAATTATTTAATGAAGTTAGTTTCTTACCTCCAGGATAGTCACGATCAACTGGCCATATTGGTTGATGGATATCTCTACGACATGGGAAAAATCCATCCGGATCTGCCAGGTACTATGTCGATGTTTCTCCAGTACTGGGAAGATTTCATTCCCATGGCAATGGCAGGAGAATTAATGGTGAAAGACGGCAAACTTGATAGAAACAAAGGCGTAGATATCAATTCGGTTCAATTGCTTTCTCCTGTTCCCTTTCCCGCTTCCTGCCGCGATGGTTATGCTTTCAGGCAGCACGTAGCCGCAGCCAGAAGAAACAGGAAGGTGGATATGATATCGGAGTTTGATCAGTATCCAATTTTCTATTTTACGAATCACCATGGAATTATAGGTGCCGGCGAAGTGAGATGTATGCCGGATCATTTTGAAAAACTGGATTTTGAACTCGAAGTAGCAATTGTTATTTCAAAATATGGAAGAAATATCAGGGCAGAAAATGCTGATGAATATATTGGCGGGCTGATGATCATGAATGACATTAGTGCAAGAAGATTACAAATGGAAGAAATGTTATTGAATCTCGGCCCTGCTAAAGGAAAGGATTTTGCTACATCTGTGGGCCCGTGGTTGGTAACCCCGGATGAATTGCAGCAATTTGAAGTTGACCCCAAACCGGGACATACCGGTAAAAACTGGAACCTGCGCATGCAGTGCAGGGTTAATGGTATACAGGTAAGTGATGGAAGTGTTGCTGACATGGATTGGACGTTCGCAGAAATAATTGAGCGTGCATCTTATGGTGTTGATCTGTATCCCGGCGATATTATCGGCAGTGGTACCGTTGGAACAGGATGTTTTCTTGAACTAAATGGTACAGGAAAATTAAATGATCCTAATTATAAGGAGCAGTGGTTACAGGATGGAGATATTGTGGAACTGGAAATTGATGGATTAGGAATATTATCAAATACTTTTGTGAAAGAAGATGATGAATTTTCGCTTCTTGGAATAAAAAAGAATATATAACATTTTTTATGAGTTTATCTGACCAGGAGATTATCCGGAGAGAAAAGTTAAAAGAATTAGAAGCATTAGGAATTAATCCCTATCCTGCTGCTGCTTATCCGGTAAATATTACTTCAACCTATATAAAAGAAAATTATAAAGGTGAAGCAAATGCTGCCGATTTTGCAGATGTATGTATCGCAGGAAGAATTATGGGTGTGCGTGATATGGGAAAAGCATCCTTTGCCGTATTGCAGGATAGCGTGGGTAAAATTCAATTATATATTAAACGTGATGATATTGCCCCCGGAGAGGATAAATCGTTGTACGATAAATTATGGAAACATCTTGTTGATATCGGTGATATTATCGGTGTAAAAGGATATGTGTTTACAACGCGCACAGGCGAAACATCTATTCATGTAAAAGAACTGCATTTTCTTTCTAAATCATTAAAACCCCTTCCTATCGTCAAAGAAAAAGAAGGCGAAACATTTGATGCGGTAACTGACCCGGAATTTAAATACCGCCAGCGTTATGCCGACCTGATCATAAACCCTGAAGTAAAAGAGACCTTTGTCAAGAGAACAAGAATGATCAATGCGATGCGCGAATTTCTGAACCGCCACGGCGCTCTTGAAGTTGACACGCCTGTATTACAAAACATTCCAGGCGGCGCCATTGCACGACCATTCACTACTCATCATAATGCACTGGATATCCCATTATATATGCGTATTGCCAATGAATTATATTTAAAAAGATTAATTGTTGGTGGATTTGACTGGGTGTATGAATTCAGCCGCAACTTCAGAAATGAAGGAATGGACAGAACACATAATCCTGAATTTACTGTTCTTGAATTTTATACTGCATACAAAGATTATTTATGGCTGATGGAAACTACCGAACAAATGCTGGAGAAAGTTTCTGTTGCAACAAACGGCACCACCACAGTAACTGTTGATGGAAAAGAAATTGATTTTAAAGCACCATACAAAAGAATTACCATGTATGATGCTATTAAAGAATATACAGGTTATGATATAACCGGAATGAACGAGGATCAGTTAAGAAATGTATGCAAAGAGTTAAATATCCATACGGATAATTCGATGGGCGCAGGTAAGCTTGTTGATGAAATATTCAGTGAAAAATGTGAACATCATTTTATTCAGCCTACGTTTATTATTGATTACCCTGTTGAGATGAGCCCCTTAACAAAAAAACATCGCAGCAAACCCGGATTGGTTGAGCGTTTTGAGTTAATGGTGAACGGTAAAGAAATGGCAAATGCATATACTGAATTAAACGATCCTATCGACCAGCGTTTACGTTTTGAGGAGCAGGTTAAATTAATGGAGCGCGGCGATGAAGAAGCGATGTTTATTGATTATGATTTTTTACGCGCTCTTGAATATGGCATGCCGCCAACAGCAGGTATCGGTTTTGGCATCGATAGATTATGTATGCTGATGACGGGCCAGTCTTCTATACAGGATGTATTATTATTTCCGCAAATGCGGCCTGAGGCATAAAAATAAAAACGACACTATTCATCTGCCTACTTTGTCATTTTATGCAGCTTGAGAATAAGGTCCCAGATCTCTTTGTTTGTGTAGAATTTATATATTTCGTGTTCGAGTGCAGGGTTAAATGAAGGAGGTACGGGCCTGAATGGACCGAACACTTCGGCTTTGGTATTATTAGTAAACTTCTTAATAGTGAAAGGGGGAATATTATATTGTCTATTTGAATCCGATACGTTGTAAGCGATCATCAACTGGTATAAACTATCGATATGTAATTTTAAATTTTCCTGCGTAATGATGGGTGGTGGCGCGGCATCACCTTCCAAACCTATTTTCTGGTAAGCGCCTGAAACGGTATCTTTTTTCAGATTAAGTAAATAATATCCATCCTCTTTTACTTCGAACTCCTGTGTACCTGATGGTGAAACCACTGATATAATATCGGCAGTGGGCACAAATGAATTTTCGGTATGCGTTGTGCCTGGTTTTAAAGTTATAGTGTTACCATTCACATCAAATTTTCCACTGGCCATTACTAATACTTTTTTTCCTCCGCCGCCACCGCAGGCGGCAAATAGAATAGCAGCAATAACAATTATTGAAATTCGATTCATAAAGGTATTTAGGTGGTTATTAGGCCCGTAAGGTAAAATGTTAGTAGAAAACATGCATTTTAAACAAATTCCCTACTAACAGTTCACTCCGGGAGTATAAAAATTATTTTGCTTTTTCGAAACGCTCGCTTACTTTATTCCAGTTTACCACGTTCCAGAATATTCCAAGATATTCTGCGCGGCGGTTCTGGTATTTAAGATAATATGCATGTTCCCAAACATCAAGCCCCAGTAATGGTGTGCCTTTAACTTCCGCAACATCCATTAACGGATTATCCTGGTTAGGAGTAGAACTGATTTCCAGTTTACCGTCTTTAGCGATCAGCCATGCCCATCCTGAACCGAAACGGGTTAAACCTGCGTTATTAAATTTTTCTTTAAAAGCATCGAAAGAACCGAATGCAGCATTGATAGCTTCAGCCAATTTTCCTGATGGGGTGCCACCAGCCTTAGGCGCCATGCTCTCCCAGAAAAAAGTGTGGTTCCAGTGACCTCCGCCATTATTGCGAACAGCCGGGCTAATACTTCCTGCAGCGGCTACAAGCTCTTCAAGCGATTTGTTTTCGTTTGGCGTCCCTGCAATTGCTTTATTTAAATTGTCCACGTAAGCCTGGTGGTGCTTCCCATGATGTATCTGCATTGTGGTAGTATCGATATGCGGTTCTAGCGCATCGTGTGAATAAGGTAGCGCTGGTAGTGTAAATGCCATTTCTATTGATTTTAAAATTAAACGATAGGGTAAATTTACGTAATTATCGTACCAATATTTGCGCCATTCTGGCGCAGGTGCATTCAGGATGGCAAGAACCAACTTGTGTGAGCAATGTGTGTAACACCGGTTTCTATAAAAAAGAGTAAGGCCAGGTAATAAAAAATGGCACCCGAAATTCTGTTTAAATAAAATAATTTCGCAACGTAGGGGTAAGGACCCTGTTGGTTGTCGTATTCTAAACGGCAATTTTGGGAGAGGCGGCGATATACACGGCAAGATTTCAAAACATTAGAATGGAAGTTCCCGGGGCGCAGGTCATTACACTGATTCCAACCAGCGAAGCTGCTTTTGAACAGTTGTTCACCATACATTTCAAAAGACTGTATGCCTATGCCCTTACTATTGTGAAAGAAGAAATGACTGCCGAAGAAATGGTCCAGAACGTTTTTTTCAGGATATGGGAGAAAAAGGGCCAGGTTGATATTCAAACCTCAGTAACAGCTTATCTGTACCGATCGGTTTACCACGAAAGCCTAAACTGGTTGAAACACAAGAAGGTGAAAGCCGCTTACCAGTCGCATGCTGCACACCAGGCGAGAGGCCAGTCGGATAATGCTTCCCATAAAATTCAGCTATCAGAATTACAGAACAGGTTGGATGAAGCCCTGAAAGACCTCCCGGAGCAGTGCCGCACTATCTTCCAGATGAGCCGGTTTGAAGAGTTAAAGTACCAGGAAATAGCCGATAAGCTCGGCCTTTCAATAAAAACGGTAGAAAACCAGATGGGAAAGGCGTTGAAAATATTAAGAGTTAAACTCGCGGACTACCTGCCCCTTGTTATTGCATTTTTAATGGAAACCGTAAACCCTGAAACCCTGTGCTGAACAACGAAAACCATATGACCGATGATCTGCTGGTCAGTTACCTGCTCGGAGAAGCAGATAACCCAACGAGTGATGCTGTTGAGCAATGGATAATTGAAGATGCGGCCAACCAGAAATATTTTGAACACTTCAGGATAATCTGGGAAGCAAGCAAAGAAATAAAAATACCAGATACTGTTGATGAAAATGCCGCATGGCAGAGATTTAAACAACGGATAACCCCCGCAGGAAAACCACCTGTAATTAATATCAGTAAAAAGTTATCCAAATTAAAAATAGCAGCATCAATATTAATTATAGCAAGCGTAATGGCATTTTCATATTTAATATGGGATAGATCAACATCTGCGCCTGTGATGCTTGCGTCGGTGTATAAAACTGAAACAGATATACTGCCAGATGGTTCAACGGTTACATTAAGTAAAAATTCTTCCATCACTTATTCAGGAAGATTTAAGGGGGATAAAAGAAAGATAAATCTTAAAGGAGAAGCATTGTTTAATGTTAAAGCCAATAAAAACAAACCATTTGTTGTAGAGGTGAATGATGTGACCATTACGGTGTTGGGTACAGTATTCAGGGTTAAGAATACCGGGGGCAATACAGAAGTGTTTGTTGAATCGGGATCGGTACAGGTTACGAGAAATAATAAAACGATAATATTAAAGCAACAGGAAAAAGTAATGGTGTGTGATAACACTCCATTATGGAAACTCGCGGAAATATTAAATGAAGCTTACCAGGTTAATATTATTATTGAGAATAATGAAATAAAAAATTTACCACTTACCACAACTTTTTACAACGAATCGCTTGACAATATTCTTAATATCATCAGCGAAACATTCAACATTGCCGTTGAACGCAATGCTAACACGATTATTTTAAAATGAGGACCTTAATTATTGCGGCACTCTTATTTGCGGCATCAGTTGCAAATGCCCAGAATTTATTGAACAGATCAATGTCGCTGGAGGTTAACCGGCAACGACTTGATAATGTACTTGAGATCATCAGCAACAAGGGTAACTTTTATTTCTCTTATAACAGTAATATACTGAAGAGAGATACACTAGTGAGCTTTACTGCACACGATCAATCGGTAAGCCAAATATTAACACAGATACTCGGTGCGGGATTTGAATTCAGGGAAAGTGGCAACTATATTATTCTCCGTCGTGCACCGATACGTTTAAAACTGGTTACTTCTTCTGCATTAACCGACGATAAATATTATACTATCAGTGGTTATGTAATTGATGACCAAACAGGTGAATATATCAGGGATGCCAGTGTGTATGAGCGCGACCGGCTATCTGTTGTAAACACAAATACACAGGGATACTTCAAAATAAAACTAAAAAGCAAATACAAAACAGCTGCTATTAGTGTCAGCAAAGAATATTATGAAGATACTACTGTTGTTATTGAACCAAAACATAACCAGTCAATTACTATTACATTGGTGCCAATGGTTATTAATGAGAAAACTATTATTGTTAGTCCAAAGGGATATGAGGCGCCTGAAACAATTAGCCTGGAAGTTCCTTTAAATGATAGCGTAAGCTGGTTGTACAGATACGCGAAAGTTGATTCGGAAATGGTGGAGCGTACCACTATCGGTAAATGGTTCGTTTCCTCTAAACAGAAAATACAAAGTATTAACCTGCGTAAATTTTTTGTTGTGCGGCCATACCAGGTTTCTGTTATTCCGGGTGTAAGCACAAATGGAATGCTTAACAGCCAGGTGGTTAATAATTTTTCCTTTAATATTTTCGGTGGTTATTCAGGTGGAACAAATGGGTTTGAATTAGGTGGATTATTTAACATCGATAAAAAAGATGTACAATTTGTACAGATTGGCGGATTGTTTAACGTGGTTGGAGGAAATGTAAATGGAGTACAGGTCGGAGGAATTACTAATACAGTTATTGATAGCATGAGGGGAGTGCAGGTGGGGGGTGTAAGTAATTTCGTTAAAAATAATATGAGTGGATTGCAGATAGGAGGTGTTGCAAATGTTAATACAAAAAATGTAAATGGAGTACAGGTGGCTGGGGTTGCTAATATTACAGCAAAAACGGTAAATGGCGTACAAATAGCGGGAGTGGTAAATTATACCAAACACTTAAAAGGAGTACAGATTGGATTAATTAATATTTCTGATACGAGTGAAGGGTATAGCATAGGGTTAATAAATATCGTATTAAAAGGATATCATAAACTGACCTTTTACGCAAATGAAGTATTTGCTGTAAATGCGGCATTTAAAACCGGTACGCGTAAACTGTATAGTATTTTTCTTGCCGGTTATAATACTACGCCGAATGAAGATGGTTGGACCTTTGGGTATGGATTGGGTTCCGAATTAACTAATGGGAAAAAACTCACATTGAATACTGAATTAACCTCCCAGCATTTATATCTCGGTTCATGGTATTATCATAATATTTTAAATCGCGCTAATATTCACCTTCAGTATAAGTTTGGTAAGAATTTTTCGGTGTTTGCAGGGCCGGTTTATTCGGTGTATGTGTCTAATCAGGATATCAATGTTCCCGGTTACAAACAGAACATCATCCCTGCTCATAACAACAAATTTGGCAGCACCGTTCATGGCTGGCTTGGCTGGAGCGCCGGTATAAATATTTTTTAGATTGGCTGGTTTACGGCACCCCATTCGCTAAAAGAAAAGGAGGCAGTAAATCTGCTACCTGCAAGGATTGGGATTGGTTGACACAACAGACTTCTATATCTTTAGTAGCTCAAATTTAAGTTTATGAAACATATCTCCATCCTGGTCCCGGAAGGGGCTATACTGGGCAGTGTCGAGGGCCCGCACAAGGTATTCAGGGAAATGAATGATTTCATCATGAGTATGGGCAAGCCCGCATTATTTAAAGTGCAACTCGTAGGATTAAGTAATGAAGTGAGACTGAACAACGGTTGTTTTTCTGTTCATCCTGAAGTGTTAATAAAAGACATTGATAAAACCGACCTGGTAATTATACCCGCGTTTCATGGAGATATGGAAAAATCGCTGACTATGAATAAGGGGTTCACCCCATGGATAATTAAACAATATGAGAACGGTGCAGAAGTAGCGAGCTTATGCATGGGTGCCTTTTTACTGGCATCCACAGGATTGCTTACAGGTAAAAGATGCGCAACACACTGGCTCGCTGCTAATGAGTTCCGCAAAATGTTTCCCGAGGTTAATCTGGTAGCAGAAAAAATAATTACCGACGAGAATGGTATTTATTCAAGCGGTGGCGCATATTCTTATTTAAACCTCATCTTATACCTGATAGAAAAATACGCGGGCAGGGATGTGGCTATTTTTGCCTCCAAGGTGTTCCAGATAGAATTTGACAGAGGTAGTCAGTCGCCCTTTATTATGTTTAAGGGACAAAAAGAACATGAGGATGAAGCTATTCGCCAGGCACAGGAATATATAGAAAAGAATTTTGCAGAAAAGATTACTGTGGATCAATTAGCTAAAAAATTTGCGGTGGGCAGAAGAAACCTTGAAAGAAGGTTTAAGAAAGCGACATCGAATACTGTTATAGAATATATACAGCGTGTAAAGATCGAGGCGGCTAAAATGAGTTTTGAATCTTCGCGTGATAATGTAAATGAGGTGATGTATAATGTGGGTTATATCGATCCAAAAGCTTTCCGTATTACTTTTAAGCGTTTAACCGGGCTTTCTCCTGTGCAGTATCGTAATAAATACAATAGGCAGATGGTTGCCTAAGCAAGCCGCTCTCCCCCTTAGAAAATACACTAAAAGCCCTTTTTTAAGGTTGTTTGGTATCAGGTTAAGCATGTTTTGGACCTTCATATTATTGCTTAAATGCATGTGGGTACACCATAGCTTTGGAAAAGGGAGAGTCAGTGGGT
>CAYLVR010000047.1:0-9280 GCA_964387165.1 uncultured Chitinophagaceae bacterium
AACCAAGACAAGCAGAACCAGAATCTGCGGTACTACCGTTATACTATCGGGCAATAGTTATTTGGGACTGCAAATATACTGCAATTTCTATTTTGAACCCAGCATACGCACCAGTTTCCTAACCCCTTCTGTTGCAGGAAGTTCAATAGCAGTAATGCCCGAAACAGCCGACAAATAGGGGATCTTTTTATCTATGATGTATTTCTTCGAAACCGGGGGGGCATACTGTACCAGTCCCGCTGCCGGGTACACCTGCAGTGATGTGCCTACTACTACAAATATGTCTGCCTCACTCGCAATTTGAGCAGCCTTTTCAATCATTGGTACCGGCTCTTCAAACCAAACGATATCGGGCCGGTATTGATGACCCGATGCTGTTAAATCCCCCAGCTTAATATCGTCCCTGATCTCTTTTACACAACCACGATCAAACTCGCTGCACATTTTAAATATCTCACCATGCAAATGCAATACATTTCGTGAACCCGCCCGTTCATGCAGGTCGTCAATGTTTTGCGTAATAATATGTACATCAAAATCTTTTTGCAATGCAGCTATTCCAATATGTGCAGCATTAGGTTCTGCTTTCGCAACCTCTTTACGCCGGTAATTATAAAAATCCAAAACTAACTGTGGGTCCTTTTTCCAGGCACGTGGAGTGGCAACATCTTCAACATTATACCCTTCCCATAAACCATCACTGTCGCGGAATGTTTTTAACCCACTCTCCGCACTGATACCCGCACCGGTAAGAACGACTAACTTCTGTTTCATCAGGCAAAATTAAATCCTTGTTGCGGCATCTTCACTAGTATAGGATATTATACTCTTTTTTCTTAATAACACGAATAGGAGAGGACCTTATATTTGCAGGTATGTTCCGGCTGTTTTTATTGATTCTTTTGTCGTGCTATTAAAACGGATGAGCGTACCAGCCATATCCCCGTAATTCTTTTAACAGCACTCGCCGCAGATAATGATTACACTGTAGTAATTGAAAGCAAAGGAGGTAACAAATACCAGGTCAAGAACTTTGGTGGGTTTATGTATGCCCCGATCGATGCAGTAGGAAGCGGCGGAAAACTTAAAATACCTTCCCAAACATTTTCTAACTCAAGCGGTTTTACCATCACTATTGTAGGAACAGGGGTGTTAAGCACAAAATCGACCAACAACGATACCATCAGGTTCGAATATGAAGTATCAGGCTCCGCTAATTATGACAGCGATTTTGAAGGATTAAGAAAATAAGGTTGGACAGGGCTTTGGATAGATAAAAGGTTTCCGAAAGGAAGCCTTTTTCTGTTTAATATAATTTACCAGGTGTTTAATGTTGTAACACAATTCATTTTCAATCATCCGCAACCTAAGAGTCCGCCAATTCACAAATATTTGTTATAAGAAAATATTTACGGCAGCATTAAACCTCGGTTATGTTGTACAGTCAAACTAACCGAACTAAAAAAATAAAACCATGAAGAAAGTAATGTTTGCAATGTTAATCGTAGCTGGTTCCCTGGTCTCTGCTGTTTCTTTTGGACAGCACACGAAAGCTGATCCTGCAGCGAGAGCTAAAAAAGTAAGTGAAAAATTAAAGACAGAATTGTCACTTTCCGACGACCAGTATAATAAAGTGTATGATATTAATCTTAAGTACAGCACTAAAATGCAGGATCTGAGGAAAACAGAAGGCGATCGCCAGTTAAAAATGACAGAAATGAAAACCCTTAATAAGGGCAAAAACGAAGAACTGAAAACAGTATTTACTGATGCACAGTGGTCAAAGTACAAAGAATGGCAAAAATCCAAAAGGCATGATATGAAAGGCAAACGTAAACATGAGATGAATGGTAAACGTAAAAATGTAAAGAATAGTTAAATAAAAAATGGCTCCTTAGGGAGCTATTTTTTTATATGCATGAAAAGGTTTTATCTGGTGATTTATATATTCGCCCTTTGATTTTGCATTTTCTAATTCTTTCCATTTATCAGGAGATACTCTATAATATTCGTATTCAATTTCACTATCTGCAAACTGAACATGTAATACATGATTCTTTTCATCGAATCCTGCCCATTGAATAGATGATGAATCTTTTGCATTCAGAAATTTCATTTTTAAATAGTTGGTGTGCCACCTGTTACCTGGATAGTTGAGCCCGACATATAACTGGAATCTTCTGACGCTAACAATACAAATGCAGCTGCAAGTTCTGCTGGTTGACCAGCCCTTTTCATTGGCGTTTGTTTTCCAAAATTCGCTACATCTTCTGCCGGAAATGTAGAAGGAATTAATGGCGTCCATACTGGTCCCGGTGCTACACAGTTTACTCTTATTCCTTTTTCGGCCCATAACTGCGCGAGGCCGGCAGTAAAATTCTGGATCGCCCCTTTTGTTGTGGCATAATGAAGCAGCACAGGATTAGGCTTATATGCATTTACAGAAGAAGTATTTACCACAGTGCTTCCCGGCTTCATATATTGCTCAGCTTCCTGGCACAAATAAAACATCGAGTATATATTCGTTTTGAAAGTATGATCCAGCTCGGCTGCAGATATTTCCTGCAGAGATGTATGCGACATCTGGTAAGCTGCATTATTCACCAGTATATCAATCTGGCCAAACTCTTCCACAGCTTTTCTAATAATGCGTTTACAATGTTGCTGGCTGCTGATATCGCCGGGTACCAGGACCGCCTTGCCTCCTGCTTCTTTTACCCATTTTGCGGTTTCTTTGGCGTCTTCATCCTCATTAAGATATGAGATCAGCACATCAGCGCCTTCGCGGGCAAATGCAATGGCCACTGCGCGGCCGATTCCCGAATCCCCACCTGTAATAATCGCTTTTTTGCCTGTAAGCTTACCTGAACCTTTATATGATTTCTCTCCATGATCGGCCAGGGGCTTCATATCCTTCTCATATCCCGGCACTTCCTGCTGCTGTTTGGGGAATGGCGGTTGCGGGTATTTTTTCACTGGATTCTTACTCTTCTTTTCTGCTACTGCTGTATTTTTTGGCATATAATTTATTTTTTGGATGATATATTACATGAACGGTCCATAAATCATGTGCCAGCGATAAACCTAGTACGGGATTTGCATATTTTGGGTAATAAAAATCATTCATATGCAGAAACAATTCATCCTTTTATTCACTCTCATATTTTCGATTTCCGGCATCTTTGCCCAGAAAATCCAATCTATCGCAATCGGCACTGTGCTTCCTTCTGAAACTGTTAAACTGAAGGATGTATCCGGAGAAGAAATTACTTTGAAAGAGGCGAAAAAAGAGAAAGGCCTGCTGGTAATGTTTACCTGTAATACCTGCCCTTTTGTAATTAAGAACCAGCAGCGCACAAAAGAGATTTGTAATTATGCAAAAAGCCAGGGACTGGGAGTTGTCCTGGTAAATTCAAATGCCGGCGGGCGTAGTGGTGCAGATTCTTATGAAGCTATGCAAGAATATGCCAAAGCGCAGGGTTATGAGTGGAGCTATGTAATGGATGATGGTATAACACTCGCAGACGCATTTGGCGCTGCACGTACTCCCGAAGTGTATGTATTTGATATAAATAATAAACTGGTATATAAAGGAGCTATTGATGATAATCCCGGTGATGCCGGCGCTGTTAAAAAACAACATTTAAAATCTGCAATTGATGCTACAGTAACAGGACAAGATGTTTCTGTAAAAGAAAGTAAATCTGTAGGATGTACCATTAAACGATCATAATTAATTCTGTTGAAATATTTATTTGTTTTATTACTCATTAGTACTGTTGGAAGAAGTTTTGCACAGGAAATTCCATCTGTCAAAATGGATGATGTAGTAAAAATGATAGACACCAGTTCAACACCATTGGTAATTAATTTCTGGGCGAGCTGGTGTATACCATGTATAAACGAAATTCCTTTTTTTGAAAAACAGGTTGAGCTTTACAAAGAGAAAGGTGTAAAGCTCATACTTGTTAGTCTTGATTTTAAAGAAGATTATCCTCAGAAGCTTGAGGCCTATATTACTAAAAGCAAATATAGATCACAGGTAGTATGGTTATCTGAAACCGATGCGGATAGCTTTTGCCCTAAAATTGATAAACAATGGGAAGGTGCCATTCCCGCCACTCTTTTTATTAACCGGGCAAAAAACTACCGTCACTTTGAAGGCTCCCAGCTAAGCGAAGAAAAGTTCAGGATTGAGTTAGAAAAGACTTTTTGAAATAAAATTTCTACTTTTGACTTACATGAAGCGATTGGCAGCTGTCATATTACTTTCGATTTATATGTTAGGAGCAACAGAAGCATCCCAGCTATTGAAGCTTCCTTTTCTGGTTAATCATTTCATTGAGCACAACAGCAGTAATAAAACATCCATATCATTTATAGATTTTTTAAAGCTGCATTACAGCGATCAGCATGCGAATACTGATGATCAGCATAACAGGCTTCCATTTAAAACGGTTGACATTTGTTGCATTGCAGGTCATACAGTGATACCAGCTTCTGAAATTTCTCTCCAGGTCCCGGATTATTATATCATTCCTATAGCTTATGCCAGCTATCAGTCCGGAGATTATATCCTCAATCATACAGGAGACATTTTTCAGCCTCCCAAAGCATAATTCTTTTCATCATTTTAATTTTTAGCAAACGGACGGTTAATTCATGTTAACAGTGCGTGTGCATTTATCAAATTAACAATCATGTTGAACAGGATTATCAGGTTCTCTCTACATCATAAATTATTTATTGGCTTATTTACTATTGCATTAATTATTTGGGGTGCTTATTCGGTTACAAAGCTTCCGATTGATGCTGTGCCCGATATAACCAATAACCAGGTTCAGATAATTACAGTGGCACCCTCCCAGGCGGCGACAGATATCGAAAGACTGGTGACTTTCCCGGTGGAACAAACAATGGCCACTATACCCGGAATTGAAGAAGTAAGAAGCTTTTCACGTTTTGGATTAAGTGTAGTAACAATAGTATTTGATGACGATATTGATATTTACTGGGCAAGGCAACAGGTGAATGAACGATTAGGCGAAGCAAGATTACAAATACCAGAAGGTGTGGGTAACCCTTCATTGGCGCCTGTTACCACTGGGCTTGGCGAAATTTACCAGTATGTATTACGACTGCAGGAAGGTTATGAAAAAGTATATACTAACACCGATTTGCGAACTATACAGGATTGGATAGTGCGCAGGCAATTAATTGGTGTGCCTGGTGTAGCTGACGTTTCCAGTTTTGGGGGCGCATTAAAACAGTATGAAGTGGCTTTCAATCCGGACCGGCTTCGCAGTTATAATTTAAGTATCGCTGAATTATTCGACGCCCTTGCGAAAAATAACCAGAATACAGGTGGCGCTTATATTGATAAGCAACCTAATGCATGGTTCATCAGGAGCGAAGGATTAATAAATTCGCTTGACGATATTAATAGTATCGTTATTAAGAATACCCCGGAAGGAATTCCGGTTTTAATTAGAGATGTTGCTACAGTTGGATTTGGTTCGGCAACAAGGTATGGCGCGATGACCTATAATACCCAGGGTGAAGTTGCAGGCGCCATCACCATGATGTTGAAAGGTGAAAATTCAAATGCTGTTGTTAACCGGGTAAAGGAACGAATAAAACAAATACAAACAACACTTCCCGAAGGTGTTGAAATACATGCATACCTCGACAGAAGCGAACTGGTTAAAAGAGCCATGGGTACCGTCGAAACAAATTTAATTGAAGGTGCATTAATTGTAATATTCGTACTCATATTGTTCCTGGGTAATTTCCGCGCAGGATTAATTGTGGCTTCAGTTATTCCATTATCCATGTTATTTGCTGTATCCATGATGCAGCTATTTGGTGTGAGCGGAAATTTAATGAGCCTGGGAGCCATTGATTTTGGATTAATTGTAGATGGTGCGGTAATTATTGTTGAAGCAACTATGCATCATCTTGGTTTAAGAAAGTCGGACAGAAGACTTACACAGGGCGAAATGGATCATGAAGTGTATTCTTCCTCATCAAAAATTCTTAATGCAGCAGTATTTGGTGAAATAATTATCCTGATCGTTTACCTCCCCATTTTTGCCCTTGCAGGAGTGGAAGGAAAAATGTTCAAACCCATGGCCCAAACGGTGGCATTTGCTATTACAGGTGCATTTATTCTATCTGTTACCTATGTTCCTGTGATGAGTGCATTATTTATGAGCAAAGCGCCTCATCATAAAAGAAATTTCAGCGACAGGATGATGGATTTCTTTCAAAGAATATATTCTTCATTAATTCACTGGGCCGTAGGAAAAAAATTACTGGTTGTGTTAACCTCGGTAATTCTTTTTATTGTAAGTGTGATCTTATTTACAAGAATGGGAGGCGAATTTTTACCATCATTGGACGAAGGCGATTATGCTGTTGAAACAAGATTGCTGACAGGCAGCAGTTTATCGCAAACAGTAGATGTGAGCCAACGGAGCGCAGAAATACTATTACGCGAATTTCCTGACGAAATAAAAGAAGTGGTTGGAAAGATCGGTTCTTCAGAAATACCTGTCGACCCCATGCCTGTTGAGTTCTGTGATATGATCGTTGTGCTGAAGCCAAAAAAAGAATGGAAGAAGGCATCAAGTAAAGCTGAACTGGCAGAAAGAATGGGCGAGAAACTGGAGGCTATTCCCGGCGTGTCGTTCGGATTTCTGCAACCTATACAAATGCGTTTTAATGAATTAATGACCGGCGTAAGACAAGATGTGGCAGTAAAGATATTTGGTGAGGATTTAGATATACTCAGCGATCTTTCTGAACAGGTGGCCAAAATATCGGCATCTGTTGAAGGCGTAAGAGATATTTATAAAGAGGAAATGACCGGTCTTCCGCAAATAGTGGTTTCTGTTAAACGTGATGAAGTAGCGAAATATGGCCTGAGCGTCGAAACGATCAATCAATCTATTAACACAGCATTTGCCGGACAAGTAGCAGGAACTGTTTATGAAGGAGAAAAACGTTTTGATCTTGTGCTGCGACTCGATAAAAAGAGCCGGGAACAATTAGGAGATGTGCGTAATTTATATATTACCACTCCAACTGGTAACCAGGTACCGCTGCAACAGGTAGCGAATGTTGACTTTAAAGTAGGCCCCAATCAAATTCAAAGAGAAGATGCCAAACGGAGGATATTCGTCGGGTTTAATGTGAGGAACCGCGATGTGGCAGGAGTGGTAAAAGAATTAAAAGAGAAAATTAATGCAAAGGTTAAAATGCCACCGGGATATTATACTGCATTTGGCGGTCAATTTGAAAATTTGGAAAAAGCAAATCAAAGATTGTCTATAGCAGTACCAGCAGCTTTGTTATTAATATTCCTGTTATTATTTTTTGCATTTAATTCGTTTAAGTATGCATTGCTGATATTTCTTGCTATTCCCATGTCGGCAATAGGCGGAGTCTTTGCATTATTGATACGGGATATTCCTTTTAGTATATCTGCAGGTGTTGGATTTATTGCATTATTTGGTGTTGCGGTACTTAATGGGATCGTATTGATTGCAGAATTTAACAGGCTCAAAAAGGAGGGGTATACTGATTTATATAAAATTATTTTCACCGGAACGCAAACAAGGTTAAGACCAGTATTAATGACGGCTTCTGTTGCTTCTTTAGGATTTTTGCCCATGGCGCTGGCAACCAGTGCAGGTGCAGAAGTGCAGAAACCACTTGCAACAGTAGTGATTGGTGGGTTAATTACATCCACATTGTTGACTTTATTGGTGCTTCCCTGTTTATATATCTATTTCGAAAGAATTAAATTTTCAAAAGTGAAACCGAATAAAGCAATCATCTTATTCATATTTTGTTTTTCTGCTATGGCTGTACAGTCACAAACCACTGTGCAGGAGGCTATAGCAGAAGCCAAAAAAAATAACAGGTCGCTGATGGTTACAGATCTTGAAAAAGATTACCAGTCTTATATCAGATCATCTGCGGGATATATTGGCAAAACTGAAATAAACCTGCTGGCAGGCCAGTATAACAGTTATAAATGGGGGGATAATAATTTTACGATCACCCAACGAATTCCTAATCCCAGGAATTTTTCGGCACAGCGTTCTTTGAGCGATGAACTGATTAAATCGGCGGAGATCAGGAAAACATTAACGGGTAACGAGCTTGCTTTCAGAATAAAACAGGTCTATTATGAATTGCTGTACCTCCAGGCAAAAAAAGAATTGCTTAAACAACAGGATAGTATTTATTCCGAATTTCTGAAAGCAGCTTCGTTGAGATTTAATACAGGAGAAACGAACCTGCTTGAACAAACTACTGCCGAAACAAGTTTAAATGAGGTGCGCAACCAGATGAACCAAAATACAGCGGACATGCGCTCCTATTATTATATTTTATGGCAGTTAACGGGTAACGACAGTATTTCCATTGTTAAAGAAGATAGTTTAAGTGAAAGAACACCGACTTTAATTGCCGATAGTTCCACTATTGCTAAAAATCCACAATTGCAATTATGGGAGCAGCATATTAGTGTTTTGCAAAAAGAAAAAGAAGTAGTGGCGGCACAGCGTTTACCTGATTTTACATTGGGATATTTTAATCAAACCCTCATTGGTAATCCGTTAGATGATAATTCTTTAAAAATGGCTACCAGTGGCAATCGTTTTATGGGTATAAACGCAGGTATTGCCTTATCCATATTTAATCGCCCTATGCGTTCAAGAATTAAAGCCGCAGAGGTGAATACAAGAATTGCTGAGACTCAATTAATGTATAATAAAGATATTTTACTGAGCCAGTGGAACCAGGTCGCAGAAGAATATAAAAAGAATAAAACAAGCGTGGAGTATTACCGTTTATCAGCATTGCCTAATGCAGGTCTTTTATTAAAACAGGCGCAGAATGGTTACCGGGAGGGAGAAACAGATTATGCGCAGTATTTATTAGCCGTAAGGAGCGCACTGCAGATCAGGGAAGCCTATTTGGCAAATTTAAATCAGCTTAATCAATCGGTTATTCATCTCGAATATTTAACAGGTTCTGATAATTAATTGAATAATACCATGAGATACTATCTAATATTAATAATTTTCTTTTTATTTTCCTGTAGCCCCACCGATACAAAACGGGATATACACCAGGAAAAAGAACATCTTGAGTCCGACAGTAATACTGTTTCTCTTACAGAAGATCAATATAAATCTGCAGGAATTGTTTTAGGCAAACCCGAGAAAAAACAGATTAGTGGAACGTTTCATGCTAATGGTGTACTTGA
>CAYLVR010000047.1:9290-9696 GCA_964387165.1 uncultured Chitinophagaceae bacterium
GTATTTCTATCCCATTAGGAGGGTTTCTTAGAAAAACCAGTTTGCTTGAGGGTATGAAAGTGAAACGTGGACAACTTCTTGCCACAATAGAAAATCCTGATTATGTGCAAATGCAGCAGGATTATCTTGAGGCTAAAAGCCAGCTCGAGTATGCTAAATCTGATTATGAGAGACAGCAACAGTTATCAAAAGAGAATATAAATGCAAAAAAAACCTTGCAACAGGCACTTTCCTCTTACCAGATTTTATCTGCAAGAGTGAACGGGTTGAAAGAAAAGATAAAAGCTTCGGGGATTAATTTATCATCCGTGGAAAAAGGAAATATCCAGTCGTTTATTAATATTTATTCCCCGATAAACGGGTTCGTTACCCGGGTAAACGGTAATATCTGGAAATTTATTAATCA
>CAYLVR010000047.1:9706-20593 GCA_964387165.1 uncultured Chitinophagaceae bacterium
TGCAGATGTGTTGTTTGAAATTGTAGATACCGAACATTTGCATGCAGAGCTTACTGTATTTGAAAAGGATGTTCCCAAATTAGAAGTGGGACAAAGGCTGCGTTTTACACTTGCGAATGAAAATGTTGAACGTATGGCAAGAGTATATTTAATAGGCAGGGAAATCCAGGAAAACAGGACGGTGAGGGTGCATTGTCATATTGATGAAGAAGATATTCATTTATTACCTGGAATGTATTTAAAAGCGATTATTGAATCGGGCCAGAACGAAGTAAACTCACTGCCCGAGCAGGCAGTAGTGGATTATTTGGGCAACAAATACGTTTTTGTTCAGCAGGATTCCATGAAATATGCTATGACCCCTGTTGTTACTGGCAACAGAGATAATGGTTATGTTGAAGTGGATATCCCGCTTGAAAAAGAAATTGTTATTAAGGGTGCTTATGATTTATTATCAAAAATGAAAAATAATGGAGAGGGGCATGCTCATTAAACCTGGCCCGGCGCTGCTATGAAATATTATTAAGCGTTTCGAACTCCCTTTCAGCAGGGTTGGTCATAAACAGTTGTTTGCGGGAATGTAGGGCCAACTGGTTAATTTCCAAATAACAATTGATTTCACAAAGCTGGCCGCTATCCTGGAGGTAGATAGCCTTAACATAGAATGATTCGAGGCGATAAAGAAAAGCGCGCTTATGGCCTTCAGTGTGCTCGGCTACTAATCTGCCAAATTGCATTATGGCCGACATCTGCTCAATTTCATCCAACTGGTTAAAGTCCTGCATTGTCATGGCCGATC
The DNA here is from genome assembly GCA_964387165.1 of uncultured Chitinophagaceae bacterium. GTDB lineage: Bacteria > Bacteroidota > Bacteroidia > Chitinophagales > Chitinophagaceae > Flavitalea. The sequence goes on from CAYLVR010000047.1 coordinate 10,506, forward strand.
ATTTCACTGAATCTACGGAAAATATCCCATAAAAAAACCCGTCTCGCTTAAAGAGAGACGGGTTAATACTTTCAGTCTACACAAGTCATACAGGGCTTGGTTTTTCAGGGATTGGATAAAACACGGACTTTAGAACATCGGAGCCATAACAAGTTTTCATTTAGAGGCTGGATATACAATTATTCGAGGGATAGGGTTAACAATTCAATGGATAAAGGTTGGAAAGTTGATTGACAATGCAGGGTCCTTGATTTTTCAAAGGAGATCAGGAACTTTTTGACTTGGACGATTTCGGATCTGGATTCTAAAAGGATTTGTTGCAGTCAATCAACTTATATAACAAATATAATTGTGAATAACTATGTGGAAAAGAGCACAACTCCCTGATTATGAATATGCAGTTTTTACGATGTGTATCGTAAAACCCTCCCCTGATATTAGGAATCTTTCTATATATGGATTAGTAAAAAATGCAGTCATTGGGAATTTAGTATAATCCGAAATCGTATAATTTCGTATATTCCCTATAGTATTTGTCAGGGAATTTTCCCATCTTGTGACTGCTCAACAACGAAATCGAAATAAAATAAATAACCCTTATGAAACACCAGGAGCCGGGAAGACCCATAAAAGTGGCTATTGCAGATGACCATGCTCTCTTCCGTGCCGGAGTAAAAACGGCCTTATCTGTGAAAAAAGACGTTGAATTGATTGCTGAAGCCGATAATGGTATGCAATTGATCAACCTCCTCCGTCATATAGAACCAGATGTAATATTATTGGATATCCAGATGCCTATTATGGATGGCATCCAAACTCTTCCTGAAATCAGGAAAATCCGCCCGGAAGCCAAAGTAATTATACTGTCCATGCACAACGATCATTCGATGATCTCCAAACTCATGGAAATTGGAGCCAATAGCTATCTCACTAAAAATTCGGATTCAGAAACCATATACGAAGCCATTAAGAGTTGCTACGAAAACGAATTCTTTTTCAATGAGCTTACTAATAAAGCGCTGCTCACTGGCTTAAGAACCAAACGCACTGACGCATTTGGTACACCCGAAGCCGATCTCTCCGAAAAAGAGTTACGCGTATTAAAACTGATGTGTGAAGAAAAAACGACAAAAGAAATAGCAGATATTGTTGAGATAAGTCCCCGCACAGTAGAAGCTATACGCGATAAACTTAAAACTAAAACCGGCGCCAAATCTATGGCCGGCCTGGTAATGTACGCCGTTAAGAACGGCATTATGGATGAAGTGAAATAATAAATAAATCTGTAAGTACTATCTTCGCAGGCCAAATTCATTTTTCATCCAAATAATATATTTCCATGAAAGTTACAGTAGTGGGCGCTGGTGCCGTAGGGGCAACCACCGCCGACAATATTGCCCGTAAAGAACTGGCAACAGAAGTAGTTTTACTAGATATCAAAGAAGGCGTGGCCGAAGGAAAGGCACAGGATATGATGCAGACCGCTGCGTTACTCGGCTTCGATACAAAAATTACAGGTTCAACAAACGATTATGCGAAGACTGCAGGTAGCAGTGTTGTGGTAATTACTTCAGGGCTTCCACGCAAACCCGGTATGACCCGTGAAGAATTAATTGGCGTAAATGCCGGTATCGTAAAAGGTGTTGCAGAAAACATCCTTAAATATTCTCCTGATGCCATATTGCTGGTGGTAAGTAATCCTATGGATACCATGACCCAATTGGCATTACAAGCTACAGGACTGCCAAAGAACAGAATTATTGGTATGGGAGGCGCACTGGACAGTGCAAGATTCAGATATCAATTGAGCCAGCATTTAGGCTGTAGTCCTGCTGATTTAAATGCATTAGTAGTTGGTGGGCACGGAGATACCACCATGATTCCCCTGGTTCGATTTGCAACATGGAACAGTGTGCCCGTTACTAAATTCTTAAGTGCTGAACAGCAGCAGCAAATCGTTGCCGATACAATGGTGGGTGGGGCCACACTTACTAAATTGATCGGTACATCTGCATGGTACGCACCAGGTGCGGCAAGTGCGGCAATGGTAGAAGCAATCATCCGTGATGAAAAGAAATTATTCAGTGCCTGTGTGAAACTGGAAGGTGAGTATGGTCAGAAAGATATTTGCCTGGGTGTTCCTGTAATTATTGGGAAGAATGGCTGGGAAAAGATCCTTGATTTCAATTTAAGCGCTGAAGAACAGGCATTGTTCAATAAAAGCGCCGATGCAGTACGCAAGATGAATGACGTGTTAGCAACTATTTAAATGATTTTTACTACTGGTATTAGGCCCCGGGGCCTCTTCCCAGGCGATTGTTCACACGACTGATAATATAGTTAATGTCCATCTGGTTCATACATTTAAAATGACCAAGTGGACATTTTTTATTACCATATTTACTACAGGGCTGGCACTTTAATTTTGGTTGACGAATAATATTTTCGTGGGGGCTTTCCACCCCTTCGAAAGAGGGGGAAGTTTCGCGAAGCGAAACGGGGGATTTTGCTGCATAAAACGGTTCAACATCCAGCATTGGCGATGTACTGCCCCAAATAGCCAATACCGGTTTATTAAATGCAGCAGCGATATACTGTAATCCCGTATCATGAGAAATCACAAGTTTTGAACGGCGTACAATATCTGCAGATTCATTTAAATTAAACTTTCCGCAGGCGTTATATATTTTACCTGTGTCAACAGCGGCCACCTGTTCACCTGTTTCACTATCCTCTTTCCCTCCAACAAGAATTATGGGATGATCTATTCCGTTGCACAATTCAATCAATTTATGCTGTGGCAATTTTTTAGTGTAATAAGAAGCGCCGATAACAATGGCAATAAATCCTGCAAGGTGCGAAGCAGGTAAATCCGTTTCTTTAATGGTGTCCCGTTCAGGAATAAAATAATCGAGCCCTGCATTATCATATTGCACTCCAAATTCCGCTACTGTATCCATGCTGCGTAATGTAATATGCCTTTTCGGCATTATATTAATATGCAGTTTGGTGAGAAGGAATTTTTCTACATTTAATTTGTCGATCGTTTGTGATTTAACCCCAAGCGCCCGCTTAATTTTATTTGACCTGAAATTATTGTGCAAGTCAATTACATAATCATATTCTTCTTTTTTAAGGCTATCAATTACCTCGTCAATATTATCGTTGTAATAAAAGAATTTATCGACGTAGGGGTTTGCTGCCGTAACAATTTTAAAAGAAGATTTAGTAAGAAAATGAACTTCTGAAGTGATCACCTGTTTTTTCAGACACCGGAGCACCGGCGAAGCCAGCACAATATCACCGATGGATGAAAATCGTATCACTAAAAACTTCATTTCTCTACATAGTTTAGATCCTTATGGAAAGTTTCTTGTGTTAATATTACTGCAATTATACCAATGATCATTGTAACAATACCGGTTATCCAGCCACTATTTACGTACCCCGCTGAAGGTTGAAGAGATGTAAATAACAAAGAAATAAGCACCAATGCCCCTCTTACCATATTAGGTATAGTAGTGGCCGCAGTGGCCCTGATATTTGTTCCGAATTGTTCTGCTGCCATTGTTACAAATATTGCCCAGAAGCCTGTTCCAAAACCCAATAATGCACAGGCTGCGTACAGGCTGTTTACGCTTTGTCCTTGCAGGTTAAAGAACCAGATTATTCCAACTGCTGTAATAGCATAAAATATATACAGTGCTTTTTTCCTGCTTTGCAGCCACTGGCTTACGAATCCAATGGCAATATCACCAATAGAAATGGCTGCGTAAGCAAACATAATTGCTTTGCCGGGATCCACTGCTCCACGAACATTCATACGTTCGCCAAACTCTTTTGAAAAAGTAACCAATATGCCGATGACATACCAGGTTGGCAATCCTATTAAAATACTGACGAGATATTTTTTTAACCGCTTTCCGCTTTTAAAAAATAAAAGGAAATTTCCTTTAGATACGTTGGAGCCTTCCATTTGTTTGAACATAGTGGATTCAAGCACGCCAACCCGAAGGAATAATAGAAGGAACCCTAATCCTCCCCCAATAAAATAACAGGTGCGCCATTCGAAATTCTGCTTCAGAAAAAATGCGAACACGGCGCCTGTAAGTCCTATTCCGGCAACAAGTGACGTGCCGATGCCTCTTTTGTTTTTAGGTAATAATTCGCTAACCAGTGTGATGCCTGCGCCGAGTTCTCCGGCTAACCCGAGACCAGTTATAAAACGGATAATGGCATATTGATTTACCGTTTGTACGAAACCATTGGCGATATTTCCGAGGGAATAAAGAATAATAGAAGCATATAATACTTTAATGCGTCCTTTTTTGTCTCCCATTATTCCCCAGAATATTCCTCCTGCCAATAGCCCCAGCATTTGAACATTAATAATGAATAACCCATCATGTGCAATCTGTTCGTCGGTTAAACCGAGCGATCGCAGTGATGGAACGCGGATAATACTAAATAATAACAGATCATAGATGTCTACAAAATACCCTAAGGCTGCAACAATAACAGGCACAGAGATTATTCCGTAATTTTTTTGATTCATTATTCAGATGAATTAAGAGGTTCTGCCGGATCCTTCTTTTTATTGACCAGAATTTTGTAGAGTACAGGGGTTGTGGTAATTAAAACAATTCCCAATACAATTATTTCAAGATGTTCTTTAAGATCGTAATTGAATGTTTCAAGGAAAATTTTCTGCAGGTAATGCCCGCCTGCCAGCATTGAAGTTGTCCATGCAATGCAGCCGGCAATATTATAAAACCCGAACTTCTTTTTATCCATATTTACAATGCCCGCAATGATAGGAGCGAATGTGCGGATAACAGGTAAGAAACGTGCAAATACAATAGCGCCGCCACCATGTTTGTCATAAAATTCTTTTGCCTGGTGCAGGTAGCGTTGTTTAAAAAGAAAACGATCCTTCCAGGTGTACATAGCAGGACCAATCCTTCGTCCGAACCAGTAACCAACAGTATTACCTAATATGCCTGCAACAGATGTTAAGGTGATAATCATAATTAAATTACCGACGTCGCTACCGGTATCATAAAAAGAAGCCGCGAGTTGTGTGCTGTAGATTCCTGAAACAAATAACAGGGAATCTCCTGGCAAAAAGAATCCTGCAAATAAGCCGGTTTCTGCAAATACAATAAATAGTACAAGCCAAAGTCCTCCGTTATCAATATAAAATTGAGGTTGTAATAATTGAGCCCAGTTAAATGCGTCTAATAAGAACATAATAATTTGTTTCGTATATCATCCAGGGATATACAATTTAGTTGGTTTTTAATTTTTCAGCGCGTTTTCCCATTTACTTACTACTGCAGTGGCCACGCTGTTACCCACTACGTTCGTTGCACTTCTTCCCATGCCTGATAACGGATCGATGCCCAATAATAATGCAAGTCCCGCTTCAGGAATATTAAACGTTGTTAAAGTTCCTGCAATTACCACCAGGGATGCCAGTGACACGCTGGTTTCTGGTAAAGAAAGATGTGCCTTTATATCACACAGCTTAATCACACCCCCCACCAGGATAAAAAACACCAGCGCAGCAACAATCATTTTGATCAATCGTAAAAACACATCGGCAAGCAGGGAGAATTTGCCAGCGATACCAGGTACCTCAGCCGGGTCGGGACGCTTATTCAATACAAATCCCAGTATTATCCCAGCGATCAATGCAATAATAATGTATAAGGTAAGCCTGTTTCCTTTTTTCATTAAGCGTCTAATGATATTTCTGCAAGATAATATTTATCTTCCCGCCTCATTTTTTTATTTGCTTACATCGTGCTTAATCAATATTATCTTTTTTACTTATGAGTTTATTTGCTAAGAAACCACTCAGTTTACTCATGGCAGAAGCTGCCGACAGCGAAAAAGGGCTGAAAAAAACCCTGGGGGTATGGTCACTGATAGCCCTGGGCATAGGAGCCATTATTGGAGCCGGGCTTTTTTCTATTACCGGACTGGCAGCTGCTAATAATGCAGGCCCCGCTATTACTATTTCATTTGTGGTGGCGGCATTAGGTTGTGCGTTTGCAGGTTTGTGTTATGCAGAATTCGCATCAATGATACCTGTTGCAGGAAGCGCCTATACCTATTCGTATGCAACAATGGGCGAGTTTATTGCCTGGGTAATAGGATGGGATCTTGTACTTGAATACGCAGTGGGAGCTGCCACAGTAGGAATTAGCTGGAGCAGGTACCTGGTGGAATTTTTAAAAGGGTTTGATATATATCTCCCGGTAGAATTGACGGCCGGGCCCTGGGATGGAGGAATGATAAACCTGCCCGCAGTATTTATTATTGTGCTGATGAGCTTATTGCTGATAAGAGGAACAGGTGAAAGTGCAAAGGTAAATGCAGTAATTGTTTGTTTAAAAGTAGCGGTGGTGTTTACATTTATTTTCCTGGGATGGAGATATATTAATAATGATAATTATACTCCATATATACCGGCTAATAATGGAACGTTCGGGGAGTTTGGTTTCAGTGGAGTTATCCGCGCAGCGGCCATTGTATTTTTTGCTTATATAGGATTTGATGCAGTATCGACTGCGGCGCAGGAGGCCAAAAATCCTAAACGTGATATGCCCTGGGGTATTCTTGGCTCTCTTGTTATTTGCACCATATTATATATTCTTTTTGCACACGTAATGACGGGCGTTACCAGTTATACGTCATTTGTAGGTAAAAACGGGATTGCCCCGGTTGCTGTGGCTATCGAACATATGGGAACACCCGACGCAAATGGAGTAATTCATGCAGATTACCCCTGGTTAAACAGGGCTATCGTAATAGCCATTCTTGCAGGATATTCTTCTGTAATCCTGGTGATGTTACTGGGGCAGTCGAGAGTGTTTTTCTCAATGAGTAAAGATGGTTTATTACCCCCGGTGTTCCATCGTGTTCATCCTAAATACAGAACTCCTGCAAGATCGAACATGGTGTTTATGATACTGGTGAGCTTATTTGCAGCATTCATTCCGGCAAGGGTAGTAGGTGAGATGACCAGTATCGGAACTTTACTCGCTTTCATTTTAGTTTGCGTTGGCGTATGGGTACTAAGGGTTAAACAACCCGATGCACCTCGTGCGTTTAAAACACCATTGGTTCCGTTAATTCCAATTCTTGGAGTGATCACCTGTTTATTTATGATGGTGTTTCTTCCACTCGATACATGGATAAGACTGATCGTTTGGATGATCATCGGTTTCGATCTGTATCTGTTTTATGGCATCAGGCACAGTAAATTGTCTGACCATTCAACAGCTACTCATAGCCGCTCTGCCAAAATCGTTTCTATTTGCGGAATAGCATTGGTTGCGGCACTGGTTATTGTAGCTTTCGTACATCATCACCTGGATGGAACAGATACCGCATTGTTTTATTTTTCACTCATTTTTTCATTTTTACATATTCTTATTTACTTGCAGAAGTTTTTGAAAAATAAATCTGCTTAGAAATATTATTTTATGGGTCGCATATTCGAGGTAAGAAAGGCCACCATGTTTGCCAGGTGGGACAAAATGGCGAAACAATTTTCACGTATCGGGAAAGATATTGCTATTGCTGTAAAGGCCGGGGGGCCTGAGCCAGATACCAATCCGGCTTTAAGAAGATGCATACAGAATGCCCGCAGCGTTAATATGCCTAAAGACAGGGTAGAGGCTGCTATCAAGCGGGCCATGGGCAAAGAAATGGCAAACTTTGAAGAGCTGCTATATGAAGGCTATGCGCCACACGGAGTGGCGGTGTTAATTGAAACAGCTACCGATAATCCTACACGTACAGTGGCAAATATCCGTTCGCATTTTAATAAAGGGCATGGTGCATTGGGCAATAGCGGCAGCGTGAGCTTCCAGTTTAAAAAAATGGGTGTGTTTAAATTAAAACCGGAAGGGATTAATACTGATGATCTTGAGCTGGAATTAATTGATGCCGGTCTTGAAGAAATGGGAGAGGGAACCGGTGAGAATGGAGAAACGGTATTGGTATTAAGAACAGCTTTCGGCGATTTTGGTAATATGCAGAAGGCGCTGGAAGAAAAGGGTCTAACGCCAATAAGCGCCGAAGTGGAATGGATACCCGCAACAACCGTAGAACTTTCGGAGGACCAGGCACAGGAGGTTTTGAAATTAGTGGATAAGCTGGAACAGGATGAAGATGTACAGAAAGTGTTTCATAATTTGCAATAAAAATTGCCTTCTATCTGGACCATCGGGCATTCCACTCATCCTCTGGATGAATTTATAGAAATACTACGTTCGTTTAATATCGAAACAGTGGCCGATATACGGAATTATCCCGGTTCACGGCGATACCCACATTTTAATAAAGAAACACTTGACCAATCCCTTCCTGAAAATAATATTGGGTATATACATATTAAAGAATTAGGAGGAAGAAGAAAACCAGTTAAAAATTCGGTTAACACAGCCTGGAAAAATGAAAGTTTTCGCGGATATGCTGATTATATGGAAACTGCAGAATTTAAAACTGCTGTAGAATATTTAAAACAACTTGCCCTTAAAAAAAGAATGGCCTATATGTGTTCAGAAGCTGTTTGGTGGAGCTGTCACCGTTCCCTGGTTTCTGATTATTTAAAGGTTCAGGGCTGGGAAGTGATACATATAACCGGCAAATCAAAATCACAGATTCATCCCTATACTTCTCCCGCTAAAATTATCGATGGCAAACTAAGTTATAAAGAGCCTGAACTATTTTAGCTTATCTATTATGGAAAGGCTAACATTTAGGAGCCTGTAAACACTCCCACGAAAAAAATTACGGGTGTTCTCTCATATCTTAACAGAAGAGCCCCATTTTTTCATAACTTGATGCAAACTTCAATCCTTGTACTTGAAAAAAGTAACTTATTGCCTGCTGTTCATTTTATGTACCCGTTGCAGGGAGATATACCTGCCCTCAAATTCCCCGTCATCTAAGGCAGGAATGCTTGTTGTAGAAGGGTTTATTGCTTATAACAGTCCAACAACTATCCGTTTAAGCCGCACAACTCTTTTAACTGACAAGAAGATATTACCCGAAGCCAGGGCGTCTGTTATTATTGAAGGAGAGAACAACACTGAGATTCCTGCAATAGAAAAAGATAGCGGTGTATATATTGCTGACAATGCCTCTATCGATCCATCTGTCAGGTATCGAGTAAAGATCAGAACAATAGATAATAAACTCTATACATCAGATTACAGGAAAGTAATTCTCACTCCCGCCATCGATAAGATAACATGGAAAAGAAATAATGGAGTTGAAATATTTGTAAATACTTCTGATCCTGATAATAATACAGAATATTATAAGTGGGATTATGAAGAAACATGGGAGTTTAAATCAAGGTATAAAACGAATGTAAAACCCCCTTATATCAGGCGTCTGGACGGCACGCTACAATATACTTCGCTCGAATACTTTGAACCGCAGCTGTATTATTTTCAGATTGGCAATACATTCAATGATAGTGTTTACACCTGCTGGAAAACAGAAAATTCTATAAAAATTTTTACAGGATCAACAAAACAACTTACCGAAAACCGGGTTTATCAGCAGCCATTAACCCTGATCCCCGAAAATAGCTGGAAGATCAGTTACCTGTACAGTATAAAAATAATGCAATACGGCATTAGCCGGGAGTGTTATGATTTCTATAATAAAATGAAAAAGAACACCGAATCACTCGGTTCAATTTTCGATGCACAGCCAACGGAAATAAAAGGCAATATTAAATGTGTTACCGATACTTCTGAACTGGTAATGGGGTTTGTTGAGGTTTGCAGTATGCAGGAAAAAAGGATATTTATTGATAACAAAGAATTGCCTGGATGGTATTATGAGCAGCCTTGTTCAAATCCTGGGCCTACCGCCCCCAAGCTTGTGTATAATGATCCGGTTGAAATAGCAAACGCCTCCATAGGAATGAACTTTTTACCGGAACTGGTACCATTTTACCAGGCTGATACTGTCCCCCCCTATAAAATAATATATGTAAAAATAATGGATAAGTATTGTATTGATTGCACATTAAGAGGAACGAATATAAAACCATCTTT
>CAYLVR010000048.1:0-20501 GCA_964387165.1 uncultured Chitinophagaceae bacterium
AAGATTCTATTCTTACAAGAGGAACTGTTGTAACAGCCATCAATAATTATCCGGCACAATTTCTAATTGATACGTTTTTTAATTATATCACCAGCGATGGGAATTCAATTACAGGAAAATACCAGTCACTTAGCTCTTTCGGAACATTCGGAGTGATGTATAAAAATCTTTTTGGCCTTCCTGATTCGTTTAATATAAAATACATTAACGAATACGGATGGCCCGCAGAAATGAATATCCCGGTATTTCGTGCGGCACCGGATTCTCTTGATAAATCTGATAGTTTAAAGCCAGAAAAATACACTCCGAAAGAAAGAAGAAATGCACGAACGTATTCTTCAAAAGATATACAGGTAGATACAATATTAAGCTCAGCTTATATGTCGGTAAATACTTTTGCTCGTGGAAACCAGCTAAAAAAGTTCTTTCGGTACACATTTAAAAATATCGAACGCTTAAAAACCCAGCACCTCGTTATTGATGTACGTTCAAATGGGGGAGGTGATGCAAGTAATGCTATATTACTCACGCGTTATCTATCTGATCATTCTTTCAAAATTGCAGATTCTATTTATGCAATAAAGCGTTCCAGCAAATACCGGGAATATATTCGCATGCAGCCTCTCTATTGGGCGGCTTCTTTATTTATTACGAAAAAACGGCGTGATGGGAATTTTCATTTTGGATACTTTGAAAGACATACTTTTCACCCCCGCAAAAAACATCATTACAACGGCAACATATACATCTTAACCGGGGGAAATTCTTTTTCAGCCACTACTTTATTTGCCCAGGAACTGAAAGGGCAATCAAACGTAAAAATAATTGGAGAAGAAACGGGTGGTGGTGGCTATGGAAACAGCGCATGGATAATTCCCGAGCTCGTTTTACCTAATACAAGATTGAATGTCAGTATTCCGAAATTTCGTTTTGTAATGAAAAAAGAATTAGTAAAAGAAGGGCGCGGTGTATTGCCAGATATTTACGCAGCTCCAACTGCCGAAGACATTCGCAAAGGCATCGATGTAAAAATACAGGCTGTAAAATATTTAATACTAAAAGCCAACGGGTATTAACTCCCCATCATAAACGGGTCCGCATCTTTCAAAAAAGGCAACTTATTCCTCACGTCGTTTAACTGTTCAGGAGATAATGTATAAGTAAATGCCTCCTCCCTGTTCCCTGCATCATAAACCACTTCACCCATTGCATCAATAATCATTGAGTGTCCTCCATGATAAATATTTTCTCCATCGTTCCCCACCCTGTTAACCCCAATCACATAAGCCTGGTTTTCTATCGCACGCGCCTGCAGCAGTACCTCCCATGCTTTATTGCGCCTATCCGGCCAATTAGCTACGTAAATCAACAAATCATACTCAGGACCTTCAAACTGTTGTTCTTCAACCAAAGGGAAAGACTGCCTCGCCCATACAGGGAATCTCAGATCGTAACATACCTGCAGATTAATTTTCCATCCTTTTACAGAGGCTATTAATCTTTTGGTTCCTGAAACATAATGCTCATCCTCTCCTGCGTAACCAAACAAATGCCTCTTATCATAATATCCATACTCTCCATTGGGTTGCATCCAGATCAGCCTGTTATAATAATTACCATCTTCTTCAATTATCAAACTTCCCGTAATTATTATTTTTTTAGACGCAGCCATTCTTTTCATCCACGTCACCGAAAACCCATCCATTTTCTCTGCAAGGCCGGATGGGTTCATGCTAAACCCTGTACTGAACATTTCAGGTAGTATCACTACTTCCATTTTCTCTTTCACGGCATTTATTTTTTCCTCAAACATTTTCAGGTTCGACTCTTTATCTTCCCAATGAAGATTCGCCTGAATAGTAGTAATAGTCAGTGATTTCATAATACGTTTAATTTACTCATGATCAGGTCTCGCTCATATCCTTTCTGTAATAAAAAATCCAGTATTTTTCTTTTTCTTGTCGGTGCATTCTTTTCGCCTTTCAGTATTTCCTGTTTCTCTTCAAATAATTTATTGAGTGCATCTATGTAATCCTCTTCATTTATCTCTTTCATAGCCTTCCTGATATTATATTCGCTGACCTGTTTTTGTTTCAGCTCATATTTTATTTTTACCCTTCCCCATTGTTTCATTCTGAATTTACCACCAGCAAATGCTTTGGCAAAACGTTCTTCATTCAGGTAATCTTCATCAATCATCCTGGATATTAATGCTTCCACATCATTCTTCCACAGGCCAAAAGAATATAGTTTTTCTTTCACCTCTGCATGACTTCTTTCCTGGTAACCGCAGTAATGTTTTATTTTCTGGTATGCCTGTTCAGGCGTCAGCCGTTTTTTCTGTAACATTATTAATCATGCCTCCTGCAAGCGTGGTATGCAGCCGTATTCACTAATCAGAATATTATCTAATTCATCGGCTTTTCTGAATAAACTGCTAAACAATTTCATCGCACTTTCTTTGCTCATATCCATATCGTAAAGAGTTCCCGATAAAACAATATTCTGATTCACGCAACTTAATACCAACCCGTTAATCTGATTATTATTTTGTTCTAATAAGAATTTATACAACGCTTTTATTTTTCCGCCATCTTCGGGTAGCTGGCACAAATATGCATCGCCACTTATAAAAAAGGTATCTGTGTTATAAACAATCCTGATCTTGGCGCTGCCTTCTTTTACCTCCCATTTATTCGTTCCATCTCTTGCCAGCTTAATATCTTTTCCAAGCTCTGTTAAAATTTCTTCAATCACTTTTGCCGTTCCGCCCGGAGTATATTCCGTTAAAGAAAACTCGGGTAGCTTAACTTCGGTTCCACACGAAGGACAGTATTTCTTTGATTCTATATTCGACAACAGCACCAAAAAATTACAGTTAGGGCACCTGGTAGCGGGCGAACTTCTATAAGGGTAATACAGTTCAAGCGCAGTTCTTAAATACGAGACAGGCAACGCAAAACCAAGATTATCACCTCCCTTAATAATAAATGTATTTACACCAATTACCTCTCCCTGATGATTTACCAAAGGACCACCGCTATTACCTGGGTTAATCGCTGCATCTATTTGTATAAAATGAAGTCCCTGTCGTATTCTGTCAACTTTTGAGATCACCCCCTGCGTGGCAGTATAATTTAATCCATAGGGGTGGCCAATTGCAATAACTTCATTCCCATCTTTTAATGTTTCGTAGTGACCCAGTTGAATATCAGGAAAGGCCGCACCTGGAGGAGGTTCTAAAAAAGCCAGGTCATGCTTTTTATCAGTGTACCAAACAGATGAAAACATTTTATGAAATGATTTTCCTGCAATGGTCACCTCAGGGGCATTACCAACAACATGTTCGTTGGTAACTATTAAATTATAATGACCCAGGTAAAATCCGGTTCCCGTGCTTCCATTAGAAGCTATCTGTATAATTGCCGGTTGAAAAATTTCTATTATTTCCTGGAATTCCATTGCCCGCCTGTTTATTCTAAATTTAATACTACCATTTCTTCAAGAAAACTTTGGTTAAAATTAACCTGCGTATCAAACCTTAGTTTTTTTACTCTGAAGCTGAGCGAAGGATATTTCAACTTCCAGTTATTAATAATTAATTCTATTCTGTCGATAATATCATCTTCCTCAAATTCATTTCTCTCTTCTTTATAATAATTATTCTTGAAACCCAGAGCAAGAAAATAATCCGCATGATTTATTTGCATAAAAAGCCTGAAAAGATCCGTCAATGGTTTTGGCAAACTATAAGAATACTGGCAATAAGCAAATCCATATTCCATTACTTTATTGGCAATATCCGGATAATTATTATCCCTGTACCAATTCATATTCTGCAATGCCGTTTCCAGGGCATCCCTCACCAATTTTAAATTATGCGGAACAACAATAGCAAATGTATATTTCGATCTGAACATCTGTTCAGATATTTCCTCATCTGTTTTTTCCAATATTCTTTTAAATCCTACTATCATGGCAGGATTTATTTCTGAAGAAGATTTATCATCTTTCCCATAGTATGCAGATGCTATCTTTTCCAGCTCACTTAATATTTTCCCTTCAGGAGAAATTAAATAGTCAATTCTGAATACCAACGTAAGCAATAAATAAGAAATGGCTCCGGAAAACTTCTCCGGGTCAAGCATGTTAATTTCGTCCAGCGTTGACGTTATCCATTCCCGCAGGAATCGCATTTTAACTTCTTTTTCCTTTTCAGGTAACGGCAAAACATGTTCGGTATCTACCTGTCCCAAGGCTTTAAATTCATTCAGTAGTAAATCATCCTGTTTATCAGCTTTCGTGGCTAACTCCTTTAAGCCATAATATAATTTGTTGGGGGTAGCGGTGTTTAGCGCCGAATCAAATCGCATCACTATTTTATCGCCATTCAATGCATACCGGCTGTAATACAAATTAAAGTTCATTTCGAGCAGCCGGCGCATTACGGGAACACTCGCCTCGGGCATCCTGGCCAGTACTACTTCTGCCGCTATCTTTCCTCCACTTATCCGACCACGAACTATTTTAGAGCCCTGGTACAGTATGAACTTCATCTCTTCGTTTTCTTTTTCCAACTCAACATTCTGCTGTTCTTCATCGCACAAATAATCGAAAAAAGCATAAATGCTTTGCAGGTGATTGTTCTCTTTAAAAAGATTTTCGGCCTCGGTCCATTTTTCTACCTGCCCTACCGACTTATTATTATCCGAATACCTCCCAAAAGGTATCACAGGATCTTCTTCCCTTTTTTTAACCCAGCCGAACAGTTTTTCAAATACCATATCTGGCGATTCGTTTGCAAATTGGGCAGAATTTAAGCATTAATGCGCAAAAATTAATTAGGTTTGCTGGGAATTAAAAATACCCAGTCCCGCATGAAGTTCATCGTTTCCTCTTCTGCCTTGCTCAAACAGCTGCAACAAATTAGTGGTGTTATCAATAGTAATACCGTTTTACCTATACTGGAAGATTTTCTTTTCGAGATAGATAAAAACAGATTGAACGTTGTAGCCACCGACCTGGAGACTGTAATGAAGATCCAGATCGATGTAGAATCCAATGGCTCCGGACGAGTTTGTATCCCGGCCAAGATTCTCATGGACTCTCTGAAGAACATCGCCGATCAACCACTAACTTTTAATATCGATAAGAATTTTGCTGTTGAGATTACCAGCGATAACGGTAAATACAAGGTGATGGGTGAAAACCCGGATAATTTCCCGAAAGAGCCCACAGCCGACGATACCTCAAGCTTTACTATCAGCTCTGCCGCCCTGGTGACGGCTATAAATAAAACGCTTTTTGCAGTAAGCAGTGATGATCTGAGACCGGCAATGACGGGTGTTTATTTTGAGATGTCGAAAGATGCCCTGCAATTTGTAGCAACTGACGCCCACAGGCTCGTAAGATATAAAAGAACAGATGTAAAATGCCCTAAATCTGATTCGCTGATTGTGCCCAAGAAACCCCTTACGCTGTTAAAATCGGCTATGCCGGTTAATGAAGATGAACTAACCATCAAGTATAATAATAACCATCTTTTTGTTACACATGGCACCACGCAGATGAGTTGCCGCCTTATTGATGCCCGTTTCCCTGATTATAAAGTGGTGATCCCGGTAGATAATCCCTACAAGCTCACTGTTAACAAGGCCGACTTCCAGGGTGCTTTACGCCGTGTAAGCATTTTTAGTAATAAAAGCACCAACCAGGTAGTAATGAGCATCAACGGAAGCGAACTTCAGCTTGCCGCACAGGATATTGATTTCTCTTTTGAAGGGACCGAAAGAATGAAATGCCAGTATAGCGGCGAAGATCTCCAGATCGCTTTCAATGCCAAGTTCCTTATTGAAATGCTGAATGCTTCAGATACCGACGAAATTACCATCGATCTTTCCACACCAACCAAAGCAGGTATCCTTAAACCTTCTGTTCAGGATGAAGGCGAGGATCTTTTAATGTTGGTAATGCCATTGATGCTAAATAATTAGCAGACCAACGCCGGTCCCGCATTCGCTCAACCACCCTCGTTGAGGTGATCGGTAACTCCCGAAGCGTTTATAATAATTTGATTTGCGGTATGACTGCCAGTTCCCTCTTTTACCCTCCGAAGCGCATAGTGCGAAGGAACGCCGCATGCCTACCACCTTATACTAAACCTTCGGTGGCCAAAGAATGCTATGGCGGCTAAACCGGGGCAGGTTGTAAAGAAAGCATGATGCCTTATTTTTACATTTTATGAAAATAACCGCAATGATCCCCGCCCGGTATGCGGCAACACGTTTTCCCGCTAAGCTAATGCAGCAACTGGGCAATAAAACCATTATCAGGCACACTTACGATAATACTGTAGCCACCGGACTGTTTGCCGATGTAGTAGTGGTTACCGACAGTGATATTATCTTTAAGGAAATCTCTTCCAACGGCGGCAACGCTATTATGAGCAAAAAATCTCATGAAAGCGGCAGCGACCGCATCGCCGAAGCCGCAGCCAGCCTCGACGTCGACATCATCCTAAACGTTCAGGGCGACGAACCCTTTGTAAAAAAAGAACCCCTGCAAAAACTTCTGGATGTGTTTACAGATGAGTCTGTTCAGGTCGGATCCTTAATGCAAATAATGAAAGAGCCGGAATTCATCGCCGACCCGAATTATGTAAAAGTTGTTGTCGACAGAAACAACAATGCTTTATTATTCAGCCGCAGTGTTATCCCTTTTGCCCGTAATAAAAACCTCAACATAAATTACTATGAACATATAGGCGTGTACGCTTTCAGAAAAAAAGCATTACTCGATTTTACCTCCTGGCCCATCACACCTCTGGAATCCGCCGAAAAAATTGAATGTTTACGATATCTTGAATACGGTGTACCAATCAAAATGGTACTTACAGATTATATGGGAGTAGAAATCGATACCCCAGCAGATCTGCAACGTGCCGAAAAATTTTTATAACAACACAAGAGTTTTTCCTGAAGAAGAAAACTCTTGTCTTTCAATTTAATAACTTGCCATTTATGAACAAAGCTTTATGGGGAATTGACCTCGGAGGAACAAAAATCGAAGGTGTTATTCTAAAATCTATGGAAGATCCAACCCCACTGATCCGTACACGAGTAGATACAGGTGGTGATAAAGGATACGAACACGTGGTGCAGCAAATAAAAAAACTTGTCGACATCATGGAAAAAGAATCTGGCCTAAAGCCCGAACGCATTGGTTTCGGCACACCCGGCGTTCTCGATCCGATTCTCAAAACCATGAAGAATTGTAATTCAACGAGCCTGAATGGAAACCCGTTAAAAAAAGACGTTGAGGCAATCCTGGGTTTTCCCATCGAAATGGCAAACGATGCAAACTGCTTTGCACTCGCAGAAGCTAAATGGGGAATAGTAAAAGAAAAAGCTCCTGATGCACGCGTGGTTTTCGGAATTATTATGGGAACCGGTGTTGGTGGAGGAATTGTATTTAATGGAACCGTATGGAACGGCTGTCATGGAATAGGTGGAGAATGGGGACATAATTTTCTTGATGAATCCGGCGGACAATGCTACTGCGGACAAATCGGCTGTGTTGAAAAAATACTGTCCGGGCCGGGTCTACAGAATTATTATCATTCGATCACCAACGAAAAAATAACATTAAAAGAAATTGTTGCCCGATACACAAAAGGAGATGATGAAGCAGCTAAAAAAACAATGGAACGGTTGCTGCATTTTTTTGGTAAAGCAGTTTCCGTTGTAACTAATCTTTTAGACCCCGATGTAATTGTTATTGGCGGGGGCGTAGGAAATATTGATCTGTTATACAAAGATGGTCCGGCATCATTAGGTAACTTTATTTTTAATAACCGGGTAGACGTTAAAATATTAAAACCATCGTTAGGTGATAGTGCCGGTGTATTTGGTGCTGCTGCTCTGGTGCATTATTAATTACTGTCACAGGATTATGAGTGTCATACCTGCAAATAAAAAACAAATCAAATTCAGATGACCGTTCCAAAAGGACAGCCAATAAAAAACAAATAGTATCAAATGAAATTCCGCAATTTTAAAATGGTTGATTACGTGGTGTATGGACGTGGGTGTTTCGAACAACTGGACGAAATAATTGCCCCCAAAAGAAAAAAAGATAAACCCATGATCTTTTTGCTCGACGCTTATTTCGCCAATAATAATGAATTCAAATCGCGGCTATCATTAAAAGGAAATGATAAATTATTAATTGCCGATGTAACCTACGAGCCAAAAACCTCACAGGTTGATGCCATTGCAGGTTCTTTAAAAGAAGAATTCGGTGAAATTTCAGGCATAATCGGTATTGGCGGCGGTTCGGTAATGGACCTCGCTGCTGCTGTTTCATTAATGATGACAAATCCCGGCAAAGCACAGGATTACCAGGGTTGGGATCTTGTTAAGATCCCTGGTGTATATAAAGTCGGTGTGCCAACCATCTCCGGAACCGGGGCGGAAGTATCTCGCACATGCGTATTATCAGGACCGGAAAAAAAACTGGGAATGAATTCCGATTTCACTCCTTTCGACCAGATCGTTCTCGACCCGGAACTAATTAAAAGCGTTCCAAAAAACCAACGTTTTTATACCGGTATGGATTGTTATATCCATTGCATTGAATCACTCGAAGGCACTTATATAAACGCATTCAGTAAATCCTACGGAGACAAAGCGCTGGAACTTTGTCAGAAGGTATTTCTGCACAAAAAAGAATGGGACGACGAAAGCGATGAGGACCTGATGATGGCCTCTTACGCAGGCGGAATGAGTATTGCTTATTCACAGGTAGGTGTGGCACATGCCGTTAGCTATGGCCTCGCGCATGTTTTGGGTGTTAAACACGGAATAGGAAATTGCATTGTATTTAACCATCTTGAAGAATTTTATCCCGAAGGAGTAAAAGAATTTCACCAGATGGTAAAGCAGGCAGATATAGATATTCCTAAAAACATTACTAAGGGGCTTACAGAAGAACAATTTGAAACAATGATCAATGTTTCGATGAACATGAAACCCCTCTGGGAAAATGCATTGGGGAAAGACTGGGAAAAAATCATGACCAGAGAAAAACTTCGCTCATTATTCGAGCGATTATAATATGCCCATAAAGCCAGAAAAATATCTGAATAAAATTCTAGGCGTGGAAAGAACAAAAAAAATTCTTTCCGTAAACCCTACTATTCTCCCCTTTCGTGAAGAAGCAAAAGAGGTAAAAATATTTATTCACGACTATAATACAGAAGACCTTGAACAATATGAACTTAAAAAAATAGATGAATGTTTCCTTTATAAGAATAACGGCCGGACAACCTGGATAAATATAGACGGTCTTCGCAAAAAAGACGTTGAAGCAATAGCCGCCAATTTTGATATTCATTATCTCATCACAGAAGATATTTTAAGTATCAACCAGCGTCCAAAAATGGATGAGATTAATACGATGATCTATTGCCTGCTAAACATGCTGTACTATAATGCAGAAACGACAACCGTAGAGCAGGAGCAGATCAGTTTAATTCTTGGCGCCGACTACGTTCTCTCTTTCCAGGAAGATGCCCGTCGCGATGTGTTCGATCCATTACGGGAGCGCCTGAAAATCGTCAACTCTAAACTCCGTCAGAACGGTCCCGATTATCTTTTTTATTGTTTACTCGATTTAATTGTTGATAATTATTACCTGGTAATGGAGGAACTGGGTTCTCGTATAGAACAACTCGAAGAAGAAGTAATTAAAGTGAGTAATAAACATTCTCTTGCCCGTATAAATAAGCTTCGGAAAGAATTAATTGTTCTAAGAAGAAATATTACACCGGTTCGCGACTTAATCAATGGAATTTTAAAAAGTGACAGCGATCTTTTACAGGAAAGGAATACAAAATATTTTAAAGATGTGTATGATCATATCATCCAGGCGCACGACCTTACCGAAAACTATCGCGACGTATTAATGAATATTCAGGATCTGTATTTCGGTAACGTTAACCTGAAGATGAACGAGGTAATGAAAGTAATGGCGGTAGTAACTTGTTTGCTTGCTCCGCCAACTGTTATTGTTGGAATTTTTGGGATGAATTTCGAAAGAATTCCTTTTACCCATAGTAGGGCGGGTTTTTATCTTACCGTTTCTGTTACATTACTAATTCCGATGGTGATGCTGTATATTTTTAAACGCCGGGGCTGGTTTTAAAGATTAGGTTCCCTATTTAAACCGGGAGTTTATCCTTCTTTCCCTTATAAAAGATTGGTGCAGTTGGTTTACACAGAAAGCTAACTGCAAGGATATTTACTTCTTCTTATAAATCGGCACAGTACTGCAGGGCTCCCCATACATAATACTTTTCGCGACCGGGCGCAATCGTTTAGTAATTTCCAAATAGGCAAATTCCCCAATAGGAGTGTCTCCGCATCCCTTTACAACAATTCGCTGGTCGGTGAATTGGTCTGTATTGATTTGCTGAATATTCTGAATAAATAACTGCTGAAGCACTGAACCCTCATCACCAAAAAATATTTCTTTAGCCACAGGCTGTAAATAAGAAGCTACCAGCATATATGCCCATGAAGGAATGATTGCATCTGCCGTACAAGTAACAGCAACCAACTGGCTCTCATAAACCGACCAATCCATGTTCTGTAACGATTCCCTGAAATCTTTTTCTTTTAAAATAAGCTCCATGAACAGGTGTGGTTTGAGGTCAAACACCACTACCTTTTCTTCAGGGTAATATTTTTCCAGGTCAATCTGCACCAACGCACTCGATGCTATCTTGTTTACGATTTCTGACATAATGCAAAGTTACGGACAAATCGCCCGTTTCGCCTTACGCTTGCGTAAAGGAGAAATCTCCTTTGGGAAAAAAGAATACATATTCCTTTTTTTGAAGGCTGTGATTACTCTCGCCCTTTTCAAAGTGAGTTACACAGAAAGCTGGCTATAGGTGTATTTAAAATCCCTTAAAAGAATTTTGCCCTATTATCCTTGATCTTAGCGGTCTTCTTTAAGATTTCTGTTAGCATCCTCGGATCAGAAGCGCTTCTTTGCAAATTCTGCATTAGTGCAGCTTTTTCCTGTTCTATATCTGCAACACCTGGAACAGCGCTGATATTTTCAACTTTTACTACAAATACTCCGCCGTTACCCGGAATAGCGCCTGAAACTTTTGTTTGGTTGGCCTTATTGAAGGATGCCCCTATAACCTTTGGTTCCTGTCCAATATTAGGCACAAACGTAGTTCTGAACATCACGCTGTCTGCTTTTAACACTTGCTGACCAGTGCTTGCTGCCGCATCCTCAACTGTAGCCGGATTTCCAATTTTAGCCGCTATCTGCTGTGCTTTTTCTTTATTACGAAGAATACTTTCCACTAATGGTCTTGCCTTATCTACCGACATAACTCCTTTTTCATAAACCCTCGTAAGCATAGCCACAACAAATTTATCTTCTACCTGGAAAGCCTGATCTGTAACTTCACCCGGTTTAGCTTCGTATGCCCATTTAATTAATTCCCTGCTACTACCCAATCCCATGATCATTGCATCAAGGGGTTTAAGATCTGCAGCTATTAGAGGAGTATAATTATGTTTTGTAATATTCGCATCAAAGTCTTTTTTGTTCCTGCTCTCTGCCGCAAATTGCGCTGCCAGTCCATTTTCCCTGGAAAGCGTTTCATCACTAGGTATAATCGTTCTTGCAAATTCAGCTATCTTATATGCTGGCTCAAACCCTTTCTGGCTTAACACTTCTATATAATGATAGCCAGCATAAGCATTATTCTGAACCTTTACTGTCTTTTTATCTCCGGCAACGCCATAAAAAGCAACCTCGGCAAATTCTTTACTTATTCCTGAAAATTGTGAAGAAGCAAAATCATACACACCGCCATTATTCCTGCTTCCCTGGTCGTCGCTGTATTGAGCAACCATCAAATTAAAATCTGCTCCTTTTTTAATTGCATTTACTATGCTATCTATTCGTTGCTTCGCTGTTGAATCTGCAAGTACCGGGTTGGCCTGATCTTCGGTCTTAATTAAGATATGTCTCACTTTAACGCTATCAGGCATATTTCTTTTTGCAACAACTTTCGCAAGCATGTAATTTCCACTTTCAATATATGGTCCCATTACCTGGCCATCCGCTAAAGCCGTAATCGAATCTGCAAACTGTGAGTTTATTTGAGATTTTAACTGAAAAGCGTCGTTGTATTGTACTTCTGAACCATTTCTTACCAGAAATGCATTTATATCTGTTGTTGTTGCAAACTCATTTTTTAACGCTTCCACCTGTGTTCTTATCGCAGCACTGTCAGCAGCTGTTGGACCCGCATCAAACATTACATATTGTATTGATCGTGATTCTTCCTGTTTGTACTCTTCCTTATTTTCATTAACATATTTCTTAATGCTTTCATCAGTAACCTTCACAGCCGAATCACTTACTGTTGAATATGGCACAAAAACAAAACTGATATCCGCTTTCTGTGCATTATCAGCATTAAGTTTTTCTACCATCCATTTTGGTGCATAAGAACTGTTTGCCAATAACGCTATATATTTTTCTTTCTGACGATTTCTTGATAATGCAGGAAGATACTGATTATAAAAACTTTGATACTGAGGACTGTTCTTCTGTTTTTTCAGTGAATTAATAGCCTGGTAAGCCGCATTTGGATCATACATACCAGTATTGGGATCTGAAAACTGTTGTCTTAAATCCTGTGGCGGATTGGCACCAAATAATATATCATTTATTTCTTTATCATACACTTTAATTCCCAGGTTATCATAACGATCTTTCATTATAACATCATCAATATATTCATTCCATAAACTTTCCCTGATATTATTTCTCATCATATCATTCATCGGGTATCCCTGGGCGCGATACATTTCTTCTGCTCTTTTTATTTTCTCATCAAATTCGAAGGCATCTACTTTTGTACCATTAATTTCACCTATAGTATTAGATGTATCTCCAAACATGTTACTGTTTTGGAATGCATCTTGTACAATGAATGCAATAAGGGCTAAGGCG
Organism: uncultured Chitinophagaceae bacterium; assembly: GCA_964387165.1. GTDB lineage: Bacteria > Bacteroidota > Bacteroidia > Chitinophagales > Chitinophagaceae > Flavitalea. The sequence continues at coordinate 13,048 of CAYLVR010000048.1, forward strand.
ATTGCGGCGATAACGATCCAGGTGGCTCTATCACGGATGCTTTGAATAATAGACATAGTATTATATACGTTTATTTGAAACGGAGGGCAAAAATAGGTTAAAAAGCTTTTCGTGAAACAGGCTTGTGGAAACAGATTTAACATAGGTACGTTGATAACCGGTTTTTGCTGTTGATAAGCCAGGTTTTGATACCCTTCGAAGTGTGGATGAAATGGGTAATAGATTTCCAAATCTCTATGACACGACCAGTTTTTCTAACAAGTGCCATGTTGTTAGACCTCCGTTAACATCCATATTGTGTTGAAATGAACAAATAGTTATCCATGCCTTTTGCCTTTCAACAGATGTGAAAAACCGCTGAAACCCTTTCTGGACGCGAAAAGATGATGTTTAAAAAATGGGGATACTGGTGGATAAACTAAGCTTTGTAACTTTACCAAAAATCGGGGGTTGGATTTTATCCCCTAATTCACACCCGTAATAGTAATAGGTATTTTATATAAATAAGGTATATTATTAAATACTACAGTAGTTATAAACATGGTTGTAGCAGAAAAAAAAATTGAGGAAAAAGGATTTTTAGATGTGGATGTCGACCCGTCTCTTGATTTGTTCAGTGAGATTGAAAAACTGAAGAAAGAAAAGAATGCTGTGGTGCTGGCGCATTATTACCAGGAATCGGATATCCAGGAAGTGGCAGATTATATCGGCGACAGCCTTGGGCTGGCCCAGTATGCAGAGAAGACCAATGCAGATATTATTGTTTTTGCCGGCGTTCACTTTATGGCTGAAACAGCCAAGATCCTGAATCCGGGGAAAAAGGTGCTGCTTCCCGATCTGAAAGCAGGCTGCTCCCTGTCGGATTCTGCTCCACCTGAGTTATTCAGAAAATTCAAAGAAAAGCACCCGGATCATATTGTAATTTCTTATATAAATTGTTCTGCGGGTATAAAAGCGCAGAGCGACATCATCTGCACAAGCTCCAATGCCCCCTACATCGTCGAGAGCGTGCCAAAAGAGACTCCAATCATCTTCGCCCCGGATAAGAACCTTGGAAGCTACCTGATCAAGAAAACAGGCCGCGAAATGCTTCTATGGAACGGTGCATGTATGGTTCACGAGATGTTTAGCATGGAAAAAATAATGAAATTGAAGATCAGGCATCCTAAAGCTAAACTACTGGCGCACCCTGAATGTGAGGATCATATCCTGAAACTGGCAGATTTTGTGGGCTCCACCACTGGAATACTAAAGTTTAGTCAGAATGATAGTGCTTCAGAATACATTGTGGCTACCGAAACAGGCATTTTGCACCAGATGCAAAAATCTTCGCCACATAAAACTTTTATAGCTGCCCCTCCAACTAATAGCTGCGCATGTAATGATTGCCCACACATGAAGCTTAATACATTAGAAAAACTATATATATGTATGAAGTATGAGCAGCCTGAGATATTTATGGATGAAGATATTCGTCTAGCCGCTAAAAAACCCATAGATCGAATGCTGGAGATAAGTGCTCAATATGGGCTGTAGATTCTTATCATCTGCCCATATAAACCATAAGTATCTGCACATCGCTTGGGTTTACTCCTGAAATACGGCTGGCCTGACCAAGGGTTTCTGGTTTTATTTTTTTGAATTTCTGCAGGGCCTCGTTCGACAAAGCTGAAATTCTATCATAGTTGAAGTTTTCGGGAATTATTAATTCTTCTAATTGAGACATTTTTTTAACCAATTCCTTTTCCTTTTCTATGTAAGCATCGTACTTGGTTTGTATTTCTATTTGTTCAATTGATTGACTATCAAACATTTGTGTTACTTCTGCTATTTTAGAAATACCCTGGCTCATTGAAATAAGATCAATATTTGGTCTTAATAATATTTGAAGCGCCTTTTGTTTTTGATCAAGTTCTGCAGAGTTTTTTGAAGCGAGGTATGCGTTCGCCTCTTCAGGACTTAGTGATATTTGTTGTAGCAGTGATTTAAGTTTAGTAATGGATTCCTGTTTAACCTTAAGTTTTTCCATTCTTTCTTGGGATGCCAGTCCAAGTTTATAACTCAATTCAGTCAACCTTAAATCGGCATTATCCTGTCTTAATAATGTTCTGAATTCTGCTCTTGAAGTAAACATTCTGTAAGGCTCTTCGGTTCCCTTGCTGATCAGGTCATCTATCAAAACGCCTATATAAGCATCACTTCTTTTTAAGGTTAATGGCTCAAGATCCCTTGTGCTTTGATGAGCATTAATACCTGCTATTAATCCCTGGCAAGCTGCTTCTTCATAACCTGTTGTACCATTTATCTGCCCGGCAAAAAAGAGGTTATGAAGAAGTTTACTTTCTAAAGAATATTTTAACTGGGTTGGTGGAAAATAATCGTATTCTATAGCATAACCAGGTCTGAACATTCTTGCGTTTTCAAACCCTCTCACTTTTCTTAAGGCTTTATATTGAACATCTTCTGGTAAAGAGGTTGAAAAACCATTTATATAGATTTCAATGGTGTTCCATCCTTCTGGTTCTACAAACAGCTGATGCCTGTCTCTTTCTGCAAACCTGTTGATTTTATCTTCAATACTTGGGCAGTACCTGGGGCCGGTTCCTTCAATTCTTCCTGCATACATTGGACTTTTATCAAATCCTGTTTTAAGAACATCATGAACATCCTGACTGGTATAGGTTATCCAGCAGCTTCTTTGTTTTTTAGGCTTTTCCAGATCCATGTATGAAAATCCGGTGATTTCTTCATCTCCCAGCTGCTCTTCCATAACACTGTAGTTGAGGCTTCTTCCATCAACTCTTGGCGGAGTACCGGTTTTAAGTCTATCACTTTCAAAACCATATTCAACTAGTTGTTCAGTAATGCCTGTAGCAGCTTTTTCGGCTACCCTCCCACCTCCAAACTGCTTTTCACCTATATGAATAATCCCATTTAAGAAAGTACCGCTTGTTATAACTACTGCTTTGGATCTTATTTCATGTCCAAGGTTGGTTACTACTCCGCATACTTTGTCTCCTTTTATAATCAGTGAGTTTACTGTATCCTGATAAAAATCTACATTCCTGGTCTGTTCCAGCATCTCTCTCCAGGTAGATGCGAATAACATTCTATCGTTTTGTGCTCTAGGGCTCCACATTGCAGGTCCCTTTGATTTGTTCAGCATCCTGAACTGAATCATGCTTTTATCTGTGACGATACCTGAATAACCACCCATTGCATCTATTTCTCTTACGATTTGCCCCTTGGCTATTCCACCCATAGCTGGATTGCAGCTCATTTGAGCCATAGTCTGAAGATTCATCGTAACTAACAAAACTTTTGACCCCATATTAGCCGCAGCCGCAGCCGCTTCACAACCCGCATGACCCGCACCTGCTACTATTACATCGTATTCTGGAAACATGTCGCAAAGGTAGAGTAAATAGATATTTTATATTTAAGGTTCCACGAACAACAGTTTCTCTAAGAAACATATCTTTGAACAATGGAAAATCAAGAGTCAATGACTTCTGCTGAAATTTTTAAAGAGAAAAGAAAATGGCAGATAGCCTTAAGGAGATATGTTCTTGAGCAACAGGCCTCCCCTTTTTATGCTCCCTACTTCGGCCTCCCTATTTATATGTTTAGAGAATGGATAGAGATGCAATTCGATGAAACCCTATCCTGGGATAATTTTTCGAGTTACTGGCAGTTTGATCATATTGTACCTATAGCCTATTTTAATTTCAGAGATAAAAATGACCTGATGTTATGTTGGAATTTTACCAATATCAGGACAGAGAAGAAAAACCTTAGCACAAACGGGAGTACCAAGATAGATGTAATAGCTGCTAAAGCTTATTTTCAGGAACTATTGGATAAAACAGGGTATCGGACCTGTCGGGATATGATTAAAAAGATAGAATCAGTGGAAAGAGCACAGATAAAAAGTAATGAAAACATAGAGGCGTTTATTTTAAATAACTTATCTACACTTGAAGAACTTCAGAGTTTCGGACAAGGAGACTTTGAAAGAGTTAATTGGGGAATGTCTATTGACGATGTAATTGCTGAAAACAAGTTGCTGGCTAAGTTTGGGAATTAAGTTTCTAAGAGAAACTGTTACTCGTGAAACACCTATTTTCTATATTTTGATAAGTAATAATCTTCCCTATTGGTCATTTTTGCTTTGTCGGCTTTAGACTTGTCTTTATAACCACATAAATGAAGCACACCATGGAAAATTATTCTGTGCATTTCTTCTTCAAAAGATTGGTTAAGGTTGATAGCATTCTCTTTAACCCGCTCAACGCTTATATAAATCTCCCCTTGCGTAGGCAAAGAAGAAGGGGATAAATCGAAGGTTATGATATCTGTATAATAATCATGCTTAAGAAAATCCTGGTTTATTTTTAAGAGATACTCATCAGAACAGAATATAATATCAAGACAATCAAACTGTTGCGATTCATTCTTAAAAACATCAATAATAAAAACCTTAAGTTTGTTCCTTTTATTTAAACGAAAAGGATGAAGAAGATGAAACCGGATCTGATTGCCCATTTCCAAAAATCGTAAAGTTTATAACAGATACAAAACTACATTTGTCTGGATGACTAAAATCGAAGAGATGAAGAGACTGTCACAAATTAAACAGGGCCGTATGGTCAGGATAATTTCATTTGAAAATGATGAACTTTTCCTGAAACTGATGGAAATGGGATGCATACCAGGTGAAAACATAAAAATTGAACAGATTGCACCGCTTGGCGATCCTATTTCAATTGCCGTTGCAGGTTATAGCTTAAGCCTCAGGCTTAGCGAAGCACATGCAATAGTAGTAGAAGAAATAACATAACTAGTTAATTATCAACATATTATATGAAAATTGGATTGTATTTTGGTTCTTTTAATCCAATACATAACGGCCATCTTATTATCGCCAATTATGTTCTTCAGCATACAAATATTAACCAGGTTTGGTTTGTCGTTTCTCCACAAAATCCATTAAAAAAATCAGCCACTCTTCTCAATGAATATAACAGGCTATACCTGGTGCAAATAGCTATAGAGGATGAACGGTCATTAAGAGCATCAGATATAGAATTTCGTTTGCCGAAACCTTCATATACAATAGATACACTCACTTACCTTACAGAAAAATATCCTGCATATGAATTTTCTGTAATAATGGGTAGCGACAGTTACCAGAATTTACCTGCATGGAAAAATTATAAACAACTCCTCAAAAACTTCAGTATTATAGTTTATGAGCGACCGGGATTCAAATCAGAAAAAGTCTACGAAGATTCGCAAACAACATTTCTGAAAGCGCCGCTACTGGAAATCTCGAGCACATATATTAGAAAAACGATTAAAGAAGATAAATCAATAAAATATCTTGTTCCGGAAAAAGTAAGAATAGAAATCGAACAAAACAACTACTATAAAAACAGCGTTTGAATTCATTTGTATAAATTGTACAAAAATTGACAGAGCCGCATGATCCTGCTGCGACATATTCCATTCTTACGAGCTGTTTTTTTTCATAGTGTGACTGCATTTGGCGGTCCACAGGGTCATTATGGAATGATGATAAAAACATTTGTTCACCAGCGGCATGATCTTACAGAACAAGAATTAATGGAATATAATTCTTTCTGCCAGCTATTACCCGGTGCTTCATCCACACAGGTGCTAACATTAATTGGTTTTAAAAGAGGAGGAATTCCCCTCGCGGTACTCACGTTATTAATATGGATATTACCGGCGTGCATATTAATGGGCGTTTTTTCTTTCCTCCTTTATTATATAGATGCCAAAGCGTGGGGAACAGATATTTTTAAATTCATTCAGCCCATGGCTGTTGGATTTCTTGTGTACGCTTCTATTAAATCATTTAATATCGCGGTCGTTAACCAGATCACACAGATTTTGTTTGTCATAAGTAGTATTGCAACTTATTTTTTATTCAAAAATCCCTGGATATTTCCAATATTAATTTTTGCAGGGGGAATTGTCACGAACCTCAGTGATAAAAGAATTCCGCAACAGGGCGCACCACCCAAAAAAATCAAATGGGGTAATATATGGCTGTTTGCCATTGTATTTTTGTTTGCTGGAGTATTTAGTGAAATAGCCAGGAAAAACGACTGGCAAAGTCGTAATGCGTTTAATTTATTTGAGAATATGTATCGTTTTGGCAGCCTGGTTTTTGGCGGTGGCCAGGTATTAATTCCAATGATGTATGAACAGTACGTGGAACGTCCGAAATCACCAGCGGTTGTAAGAAAGAATATCGATAAAACACAAAGTGTAATTAATATAGACAGAGACGATTTTTATATTGGAGCAGGGGTAGTAAGAGCGATACCCGGGCCGGTGTTTTCAATTGCATCCTTTACCGGGGGGGTAGCATTAAAAGATAAAGGCCCAAGCTGGCAGGTCGTCGGATGTATTATAGGAGCCGTCGCTATATTTTTGCCAAGTGCCCTGCTGGTGCTGTTTTTCTTTCCTATCTGGCATAATTTAAAAAAATATGCAGTAATGTATCGTGCCCTGGAGGGAATTAACGCAGTAGTGGTCGGGATAATGGTTGCCTCAACCCTCTATATGATGAAAGATATCTCGCTCACAGAAGTCAAGACGGTCAGTGTGCTAAATGTGTGCGTTATTGCTATTACATGGATGCTTTTGAACTTTACAAAGATTCATTCTCCTGTTATCGTATTAGTTTGCATGTTTTTAGGCTACTTTTTTTAGTGGGCATGGTTTTTTAAATAGACAATTTAAACAGGTAAAATGTCTACTTATAGGAAACCGGGCAAAACGCACGATAAACGTATCCATCTGGAAGAACCACGGGAAGCGGTGTACTGGTCCAAAAAATTCGAGGTGTCAACCGTTCAATTGTACAAGGCTGTGTTAGCTGCTGGATCAAATAAAGTAGAAAAGGTAGCCAGCCACCTTTTTAATCGTTAGTAGCTGGCTGTGTCTTCCTTCTCTTTAGTGTCTTCAATCTGTTCTCCCGAGGGACTTTGCCTGGGAGAGGCACTATCGTGTACCGCCTCTTTGGCATTAAGAACAACCCTTGCCCGGTCCTGCCACTCTTTTACATGACCTTCATTTTCTGGATCTTCTGAAGAATCGCCATGTTTTTTTTCCTGTTCTTCTTTTTGCGGGAAGTTTTTATCCTGTTCCATAATCAATAATTTTTTATTTCATTGAAGCCTGGATCGCCTCGATAGAGTCGAGATGGACACGCAATGTTGGAAGAATTTTAGTTGCAAAATCTTTTATGTCCGCATCTTTAGCATTATTTGATGCATCTTCAAAACTTTTAATGTCCTCTCTATGATCTTCTACCATTAAATCCACATAATCTTTGTCAAACTCTTTACCTGATTTTTCGGCGAGCTTCTTAATATGATCCATATGGTCTTCGCCGGGAGCTGGTGGAAGTGTTACATTTT
>CAYLVR010000049.1:0-20328 GCA_964387165.1 uncultured Chitinophagaceae bacterium
GGCACTGGGTTCTGGTCCCAGCATTCCGGGGTTCGAATCCCTGCACCCCAGCCAAGAAAAGTTCCGGCCAAAAGGTCGGAATTTTTCTTGTCATAGGCTACGCAATAGTTCATTTTCAGTCCTACACCCTGCTAAGATAAGGTTATGAAACTCTTTCTAACATCAAAAGCTATATCGCACCAGCAAAGCAGTTCGTTAATGAAGCTAGCGGATAAGGATGCGCCTGAAACTATCAAAGTTGCACTTATCGAGAATGCAGCTGATGTCTATGAGGAAAATAGGAAAGCTTGGATGTATGATGACAGGCGTAGCATTCAAGCCTGTAAATTCCAGGTAGATTTGGTCGATCTTAATGACTATAGGCGTAATCGGGAGGGTCTTTTAGAGCGCCTAGGCGAGGCTGATATTATTTGGCTCGGTGGTGGTAATGTATACTATCTTCGCTGGATGCTCAAAGAGACTGGCGCCGACTCTATGATTATAAAGTTGGTTAGACACGGGAAAGTATATGGAGGCGGGAGCGCAGGAGCTATTATTGCCGGCCCAACGATTAATTATTTTCAGTCGGCCGATGAGCCTGGCCATGCTCCAGAAATTATCTTAGACGGCTTGGGCTTTACTGAAACTGTAGTGATCCCTCACTGGGCAAACGAAAAGTACGGCTACGTTATGGAGAGCATTAAGGGTAAACTGCAAGAAGCACAATTTAAGACTGTTGAGATTAACGATGAGCAGGCTTTGGTGATTAGTGACGAAAAGCAATCTATCATTGGTTAAAGCGATTTCCCAAGAAGTCTTTTTGTTTTCTGCTATTATGGCCAGATGGTATGAAAACATACGAACAGTGGCAAGGCTGGTTTATTGAAAACATCGAGCGGGACTATCATTCTAAGATATTCTTTAAGGATGAGAAATCTGAAGTAGAAGAAGATTATAAGGCTCTCCAAAGAATATTTGGTAAACTAACAGTATGACTTATCAAGAACTATTAGAAGCCGCAGTTCGCGTTCGGGAAAAGTATAATCAGCTCAACGCGCGCAAACACGGCGGCGCTTGGGATGGCGATAAACTGATGGCGGGGTTTGTGGGCGATGTCGGCGATTTAAGCAAAATTATTATGGCGAAGAGTGGGTACCGCGCGATGGATGATGTCGATAGTAAGCTGGAACATGAGCTTGCGGACTGCCTGTGGTCTATTCTTGTGCTCGCAAATTACTATGGCGTGGATCTTGAGAACCAATTCATGAAGTCGATGCAGGAGCTTGAGGTTCGAGTAGACCATGAGCTTAAAAAGACAATTATTTGACAAATAATCAAAAGATTAATATCATATAGTATTAATGGCTCGTCTTGAGCCTCGCCGTAGTTGCCGGCTTTTGCAACTCACTTGAGAGGGTGGCACATGACGACTAGGGTTGATATCCAGGTCAAACGGAAGTCGAAGCCATGTATGGTGGTGGATGGTTCGGCAGACCCGGTGCGAAATCTACCCGAACACAAGGTGGATAGCGTCATCAAAACCGGACTGATGCGAGCCTTACCCGGTATTCTCGTCGCCTATGGGGGCGAGGTGAAACTGCAAATCTGTGAGGAGGATGTAGAGGTTACGCTGCACGAGTACGGCTACTGGGATGTCAACCCCATGGATGTGAAGGTCAGTATACGGATCAGTGCTGCCGAACCATCCAGCGGGCAGTCTCAGTGGGACAGAGACCGCCTCTCTAACCTTGTGGCGGATTGGTTCCGTCATGAAGGGGTTGAGCCTAGGCGCTGTGCTGTAGTTGTCATCTGGGAATCAACATACGGTGTGAGCGTTGTCGATGGCGTACCGACCAAGTGGTGCCCCTGACATCCATGAAGGCAAATGGCCTCCGGGTGCCGGGGGCTGTTTGCTTACTTGCTATATTTAAGGCAAGGAAAGCGAGGGGATGTACTGGACAGATATGCTAGACTAATACACACATGAAGAGTTTTGTGGATACTATAAAAGATAACAAGCTGTTGTCTGCACTCGTGATGTTATTTGTTGTCTGCCAGTTGTTCGTTGTGCCCCGTATCATTTCGTCAGACCTCAATAATTTCGCTGTGACGGCGCTGAGCATTCCATTGCTTGCTCCTATCGCCTATCTTTTAGTTTTTGGCAAGCGCTATGATCATTATCGAGCATTTGTAACTGCGTCCTTGTACGGTCTGCCTGCCTTATCGCTCATGATCGTAGCTCTGTTTTTTCTTAAGCCGCGGCTTGCAGATAGTCTCGCCAGGGAGGATTATATTATCGAGAGCCTTACGGCTCTTACTGCAATTATGGGTGGGCTCATTCTTGGCGGTATTGGCATTTATTTTGCTTATAAAAAGGCTCCCAAGCGAGCGGTTTTTGCTCTTATTGCCGCTGCCGCTTTTGTCGTCATAGGCATGGAAGAGATTTCATGGGGTCAACGGGTATTCGACATTAATCCCGCGGACTTCTTCCTGGAGAATAACATGCAAAAGGAAATAAACCTTCACAACCTCGACACGAACCTTGCTATGACGATATTCTATGCGTTGACATTTTTGGTGTTTGTTGTTGTGCCGTTCTGGCGAAAGCAAATTGAGACGGCATTGAAGCGGCTCCGCCTAGAAGAACTGTCAGTATTCATACCGAGTAGCTGGCTAATCGTACCCTATGCGGTTTCGTTAGGGTATGCGACACAGTTTTTTATGAGAGGCGTTGAGCATCAAATTGCTCTCACCTTTACGCTTGCTATTTTATGTTGGGCATTGGTTGAGAAAAATGGTGCTATCACTAAGCATGCGTCAGCTATATATCTTGCTGTCGCGTCGGTTATCATTGCCCTGCCGACCTTTATGTTTCTACTCGACTACAGCAAGCCATTCCTCCGGCACCATGTCTCGACTGAATATAAGGAGCTTTTCATTTGCGTAGTGATTCTGCTCTATGCTATGGATTTTTTATGCAGGATATTTGCTGCCACGAAGAATTCTCAAAAATCTGAAAAAAATAATTCCATGAAGATACGGTAACGTTGCGCAGCAGATCGGCGTGATACGATAGAGTAGATGAAGGACGAACGAAGCAAAGCGTTGCTCGGGAAGATTATCTATCGTGCTGATGAGATGATAGGTAAGAATCAGAAACTATTTTCTATAGATGCCGCGAGAAGGTCAATCCGCTCTCGCACTATGCATCGGGATCCATTTTTTTGGCATAATGGAATTCTATCCATGGCCATAAGCGAGTACCAGGACGTAGATCAACAGTCGACATGCACCAATAATTCAAAATTGCTGTCAAAAAAATATACTATCAAGTTTGTTGACGACGCACTTTTTTATTATGCAAATTTTGAGAAACTTAGCAGAGACGATCTTGACTTAATTGCTCGTTATTTACGAGAGTTCGAGAGAGACCCAGCGGGCAGTATTCTTTATCGAAACTATAGTCCATCGGCTTATATTGATACTTTGGGGATGATATGTCCCTTTTTATTCAGGTACGCAAAAGCTACTGGTAATCATGAGCTCGCCAGGCTTGCCATGTCTCAGTTTGAGCTCTTTTTTGAAAACGGTTTTGATGCTGCTTCGGGCTTGCCGTACCATGGGTATAACGTCAATAAGGGTCAGAAAGACGGTATTATTGGATGGGGGCGAGGACTTGGCTGGATGATGCTTGGACTGGCAGATTCACTTGCCTGGGTAGAAAGCGATACATCTGAATATAAAAAACTAAACGATATGTTTGGGATGATTTCCAAAAAGGTGCTGCCCCACCAAAGAGCCGATGGGGGCTATAGTTGGCAGCTTCAGGCACAAGACGGTCCGTTAGATATATCTGCTACGAGCATGATAGGGTATAGTCTGGCTAGGTATAGTGCGATTGCCCGAACTGAAGAGAACGAAGAGGCACTGCGTCGAACAGAAGCGTATGTGCTGAGCGCTATTGACGCTCGTGGCTATGTGACCAATTCGTCTGCTGAGTGTAGAGGGTTTTCGATGTACCCGCAGCGCTATGAGATAAATTCTTGGGGGCAAGGGTTCGCGGCTTTATTTTTAATACATAGATATAGAAGTAGGGAAGTTTAGAGTGGCTGAGGTGTATTCCGTAGGCGGATGAGTTGCCATACCTTCATGACCACGTCTTTTGTGAGCAGGGTTGCCAGCACTATGACTGTAGCTATGCTTGCAAGATTAAGATACAGGTCATTAATGTAGTAGCAAACCGACGCTGCTATGTAGGCGAGCGTCAGAATAATAAATATGCGCGTATCGTAGGTGACCGTTACATATTTTTTTACATCATAGTGACGAAAAACGGCCATGGTAAAAAATGATATCGTTGCGGCCAGCGCGGGAGCGAACAGGCCGAGGTACGGCAGCAATAGTACATTCAATCCAATGCTCATCCCGGCGGCGCCGAGCGACGTATGGAGTACCTGCCGGGTCATTTTTTTTGCAATGTAAATCGTGCCGTATAGACTAACGACCGCGTTGAAGAACGCCGCCAGTATCAGGATGGGTATATAGGTATATGCTTCTTGGAATTCTTCACCGACCAAATAAGGGAAGATAAACGGTGTCGCTGCAATAATCAGCAGCCCTAAAGAGCCGAAGAGCTTGAAGCTATTGCTGTAAACGGCAGAGAAGAACGCGTCCCGATCTTTTCTATCCTTGTTATTGATATGCATCGAAGCCGACTCATGCCATGACATTTCGAACACTGCGTATAAGGCATGAAAGACCAGCGTGTATCTATTAACGACTGCATAGATACCGTTTGCTGCGACTCCTAGGATAATAGAGATCAGTGTTCTGTCTGACGCCTTGATGAGCCACCATGAAATAGAGTTGGGAATGAGCGGCCAGGCATAGCCTATCAGTTCCCGGCTGAGCTGTTTATTGCTTGAAGGCAGCGTAATGTAGCGGTAGAGTCTGAGTCTTAACAGAAGATATAGCGTCGGCATAGTAGCGGCTAGCGCGAGGGCGATGAATACACCGCTTACCCCTGCGCCTTCGATGATGACGAGCCAGATGATTGCGCCTAGGGTTGAGGCAGCTGCTATACCACTTGCTATAGCGTATTGCCTGGTGTGACCTAGGCCGCGGGCGATTTGTAAAAAGATGTTAGAGAAAACCGTTGCTACGACGACTACCGCGATAAGAACTGCGTGGGGTATGTCTATGAAAATAGTAGCAATGGCGTAGAGGACTGCTGCCGCGCAAAGTGCCACTGTCGTTATTGCCAGTGTCTGAGAGATAATTTGTTTTGCTTTGGCGTTATCGCCCCGAGCATCGATTAAGAAGCGGAACGCAGCCCGCTCTAATTGAATGGATAGCAGGGGAGCAAGCAAAGCAACATAGGTTATGACAAGATCGACAAAGCCGTATTGTAAAGGGCTGAGAAAAGTCGTATAAATCGGGATCAAGATAAAAGCAACCACCTGAACAGATAATCGACCAAGGCCGATCACAATCGTGTTTTTAAGAAGGGCGCTTCCCTTACTCATCGCTTAGTACCTTTTTGAGGTATATAAGGCCTTCTCGTCTCTTTTTGGCCACTATCTGATCGACTGTATTGAAGTTTTCATGCTTCAAAATATCCGCGATGCTTGCCGTTTCTTTGTAGAGTGCTTCGTGAAGATGAAACCCGTCAAGTAATGTGTGTAATCTTGATTCCATCCGTGAATCTGATCGAGAGAAGGCAACAAACGGTGTATGCATGATGATAGAAAAAACAGAGGCATGGAATGAATCCGTGAATACAGCCCCGGCGTATTTTATACGGGCAATAAATTCGGCGGGATCCGGTATCTCATGATTTGGATTATAAAAGTCGCCCATTATTTGGTATATTTCTAGATCATAGCTTTTTGCTATTTCCCCGACTTGTCGCCTGACAGATTTCGTCAAATCGTGCAGAGTATATATGATGAGGTATTTCTCGTTTGCTAGGTGCTGGTAGGTATCGGTCAGCTGGTCCCATTCTTCTTTCTCGAGCAGTAGTGTCGGGTCAGGCATTAGCTCGGCTTGCCTGTTAAGTAGTTTTTTAACAATCTCTACTCCGGCCTCTTCGCGAACAGATAGAGTGCGCATGCCGGAAAGATATTGACGGTAGAATGTTTGTTGCTCGGCGGGTAGCTCGGCCACGCCAAAGCTGGCAGCGTATGAATTTCGCTTCTCGGCCGGCACAAAACTAAGAAAGTTGATGCTGCCGGCTCTTAAGCGTGCCGGGTTCCATACTTGATCACTGCCGGTAATAAAAGTGTCGTAATCATCAGCGATACGGCTCAAGTCATCTGAAACATGCCGGATGCGAATATTTTTCTTGCTAAATGGTTTGAACACCTTCTCTTTCTCTGCAAGCATACGCCAGTAGGCAAGCCTGGAATGTACGAGTGGTAATCTGCCAAGCGTATACTTGACGGCTTTTTTTATAGCTGCAGAAGGCGTACCATAGACGATTGTTTCAGGGTTAGCACCGAGCCTGATAATGGCTCGCTGTAAAGCATACGCCTGGAGACGGTTGCCATAGTTGAACTCACCATTTAGCGTGATAATACCTACTTTTTTCATTTAAGAGACCTTTTTTCATAATAACCGATAAAATACACTAACAGTACACTGGAGATACCCAGGTTTGCCGACCAAAATGCCGAAGCTTTAATCTGAAAAAGAAAAATGCCTAGTATACAGGAGATAGCGAATGCCTTGCCGTATGCTCCGTTTAGCCGGTACTTCCATAGCATTACTACTGCTAGGATGTGCAGCGCGGCCGTGCCAATAAGCCCAAACAGCCATATATTGTTGATGTAGCCGACGTCACTTGATGAATCCTGCGCCGAATCGGGGCCGTACACGCTTTGCCCAGCTCCTATGAGTAGCTGCACAGGGTCTGGCGGCGTGGCCCAAAACTCATGAGAGAAATTGGTTGAAGCCTGCGTCCCGCGTGTCGTGGTGATATTACCACCACTCAAAACAAATCTTGTATATCCCCCCATATCTCGCCACAGGCTGGTCGCAAAATAGCCGCCTTTATTAATGAAACTTGTTGCCCCAAGCACCATCAACACCAATGCCAGACAGAATGCCGCTAATGCGTACCTATTTTGTTTTGACAGTTTACCGGTGGCAGTAAAAAAATGTCGTCGCTCGACAATAAACAACGTCAGGAAAATAATCGAAGCCACGCCCATAATAACAATACCGGTTCGGGCATTAACAAAAATAGCGAAGAAAATTACGGGCAATACTGATAGGTAGCGTAGATCTTTAAGTCGGTAGGCGAGGATCCACGGCACTGTCGATAATATACCCATTCCAAACCCAAACGTATCCACCAGAGATTTTGCAAACCCAAACATGCGAAAATCATCAGCCCTATTCTCTGTCCATCTCGCGCTCCAATTACCGTTTATCTGCATTAACCAAATAAAGAAATCTTTGATAGCTGACACCAAAAAAGCACCAGTGACGCAGAGCAGCTGCAGGACGATTGCATAAAAAACTACTTTTAGTAGGTCATCGACGGATATTTTCTTTGCCCTGGAATATACCAGTAGCCAGGCCAGATTAATCGGTAAAAGTACGAATGTGAACGCAAGCCTCATGACTGCCATAAAGAACGAGACTATTACTTCTTTGTCCAGAGGTCCATGGGCTATCGAATTATACACGAAGGCGACGAAGATGATGCCCAGAAACATGAATGGCACCCAAAAGTAGGTGCTGGCTCTTATTCGTGACAGCTCCGCGAGTAGGTTGAGCCTTCGAGACAGCACTTCGCGCAGCAACATGCACACTGAAAAACCTGTCAGTACGTAGAGCGTGTCCACTGGAAGCATTGAAGGGCGAAACAGTAAAAGGAAAACGAAGAGAGTTGCAAGGAGCAGTTCTTTGCGCATCATTGCTTGTCCTCGCTCGTCATGGTTCTTGCATCAAACTTTTTTGCACCAGCGTACATGCACTTTAGTGCATGGGCAGGCGCTATGTCGTCAGGGAAAGGCTCTCTTTTCCTGAGAATATATTGGAGTATGAGCACGCGGTAAAAACGCGGCGACAGAGCCCTGAATAGCGCGCCTTTATCCTGGAAAAATGTATCGGTGTAGCCCTCGAACCAGGTTGATGTTTGCTGATCGACAGATCCAATTATCTCCGGAGACCGATATACTTTTAGGCCGCTTTTTATGGCCGTGTAGATAAAGAGGCTATCCTCACCGGAAGAGTATTTTGCACCACCACCAAACAGCAGTGAGAAATAAATATTTTTCTGTCTTATACTATCAACTCGAAAAGCCATTCTGTACGCACCGTAGCGGAGGCAACTGTGTAAGCGCACGCGCCCGAATTTCTTGATGAGGTATGATGGCCTATCTGGATTATTGCTCGGCACATTAAACACGATCATGTCCGCATTAGGATTTTCCTTAAACGCAGCAATTATCTTTTGTGCATAGCTATCAACATATCGTATGTCGTCATCAGCGATAACCGCAATATCCGCGTCCGCTCTCATAAGGGCATTGTTACGGCTCAAACCTACGCCACGTTCATCAAATGAAAGAAATTGAATGGTCGAACCGTTATATTGGAAAACCTCTTTTTTATATACATCGGCCTGGTTGATAACGATCGTGTCAGATTGAATATTTGCCCGTTTAAGAATACTATGATCATTTTGATGCATTGCAGACAGCAGTACTTGGACTCTCATAGCTATATCCGCTTTCTCGTAGCATTAAACGCCCATGTGGCCATATAGACAACCGACTTTGCTTGGTTGATTTTTAATTCATGGCGATAAATATGCCAGGTGCGCTTCATGGCTTTTAGTTTGTTCGCTGATAGTGAGTCCGACGAGCGGCGGTAATACGACAGTACTTCGTTGAGACCATACCCTTCGTTAGTGTGCCTGAGAACATTCAGCCACGCCACTAAGTCCTGGCCGCGCTTGATATCGGGCATATAGATCAAGCCCTTTTCTACTTGGCGTAGATCGATCATGATTGTACTTGTCCATGCGATTGGATTCGTGATCATACTCTGATATGTTACGCTAGGCGGCGCGCTGACACATCTGCCTGTCGGCTCTCCTTTGGTGTTCGCGAACTCATAGGCTGTAAATGTGAAAGCGCGCGAATTTGCTTCGGCAAAAGCCACATGTTTTTTAAGTTTATCTGCTGCCCAAAGATCATCGGCATCGAGAAACGCCACATATTCACCCGTAGCGGCTTTAATGCCTTGGTTTCGTGAGTAACCGGCGCCCATGTTGCGTTCGTTTTGCAGCAGCTTTATGCGTGTATCTTCGTTTTGGGCAGTTTGAATGACTGCTACACTACCATCCGTTGAGGCATCGTCAATGAGCAGTAGCTCCCAATCGCCGTATGATTGGCTTTGGACCGACTGTATCGTATCTCGCAAGAAACGCTCCGAATTAAATACTGGAGTCACGATACTGACAAGGCTACGTATCCCCGTTGTAGCCTTTGACTGCTTACTTGATTTGCTCATATATGGTTACTTTATCGCGAGCGACAGCTTCTTTCTTGGATTGAACCGCCTTGAACATTCTTCGATATGTACGTTTTAGGATCGGAATCTTTTTAGTATTAGCATGAACGTATTTTCTATAGCCTGTATCACCAAAGTGACCCTCCTTAAATCCTGCCGATGTAAAGATGGCGACCGTAGTGCGCCAGAGACAAGAAACGTCCATGCGCCAACCGAAATTTTGCGTGTATTCACCGTCGAGACGGGCTTTTGTTTTATAGTCAATCTCATCGCGGCCATTGCTCTGTGCCCAGCCACCTATACCGGGCAGCATGGCGTTGGCGCCATATTTTTCGCGTTCAGCGATAAGCCTTTTCTCTGTCAGGACGACGGGGCGAGGGCCGATGAGGCTCATCTCTCCCTTCAGAACGTTCACCAGTTGCGGAAGCTCATCAATGCCGAGCCGCCGCAAAATACGGCCGCTGGAGGTAATATATTGGTGCGCGTCCTTCAAATCCCGTGTCGCGCTATCGCCAGGAGCATCAGTGGTCATGGTGCGGAATTTGAGACATTCAAATGGTTCTTTATTTTTGCCGTAACGTTTCTGTTTGAAGAGAAATGGGCCGCGGGATTCTAGTTTGATCCAGGTGGCGATAATGACAAACGGGATTATAAGAAGAAAAAGAGCGATTATAGCTATGAGTAAATCAGCAACCCGTTTAACATATTTGTACATAGTTATACCATTTCATGCCTGTTGGTCATCGTGCACGTGTGTGATCGTTAATTTGTTGGATAGCCCGCTCGACCGAAGCATCATCGAGAAGATACATATATAGTTTAGCATTAGGCATGGCGTACGATGAATGAGTACCCGTCGAACCCTTGCCGGTGAGCGTGTATGATTCCGTTTCCCAGCCCGAAGGATTGTTTAGCTGACGATTGATCAGGCTCCGCACGGTTGATTGTGACATATTCGTGTCGATACTGGTACCTATGAGATCAAGAACGGCTTCAAGACCGCTCAGTGATCGAATAGCCGAAGCTTTATCGACGATGCCCTGAATGACTCGTTGTTGATTCTTGCCTCGATCGACATCGCCAGCTGTTAAGCTTTTACGCTCACGAGAGTAGCTGAGCGCATCATCACCATTAAGATGGATGACACCGGCGTCAAATGTTTTGCCATCGTATGACGTAAATGTGCTAGGGTTATTAACCGTGATGCCGCCTAGCGTATCGATGCCTTTTATGAAAGAGGTGAAATTAATGCGAACATAAGCCTTGATCTCAGTTTTCAATAACTCGGCAACAGCACCCATTGAAGCCTCGGGACCATAGTTGCCCGCATGTGTCAGCTTGTCCATCTCGCCTTGTCCGCCTAGAGGAATGGCAACGTATGCATCGCGGGGAACTGTGGTGAGTAAGATCTTGTGTGTATGGGGGTTGATGGTCGCCACGATATTTACGTCCGAACGTGATGTCGAAGAAATGTCGCCTTCTGTATCGATGCCGCTAATAAAGATAGAAAATGAATCATTCGTATCAATAGTAATGGCGTTTTCTTGGTTTGACAGCGCGTTGAGTGCCGAAAGACCCTGTCTTAACAGGTAAAGACCAAAGAGTGATGAGACGACGAATATGACCAAGATACTGCTTGCCAATATCTTGGCAATAATCCGGCGACGTTTGGTAGTGAACGTACGAAGCAATAGAAATGCCACTAGGGCCACGCACGCGATATACGCAGCGCTGCCACCAAGAACATATTTTGCAGGCAATATACCAGATGAAGCCGCCTCCCATAGGCAATATCCCGCAAACGCAACGATGATGAATGAAATAGTAAGGTAGGCGATGCGCCACCTCGATGCCTTACTTTTCGAAATATTCATTCTATCTATTGTACTATGTCAGGTCGTACTCTGCCGCATATCGCTTGCACGGTAGGGGCGTATCTCCACTTTGCTATAATTATCTTCATGCACAATGATTCTTTGTACCGCGTATCTTTTAAGTGCCTGATTCAAGACGAGCAGGGCAGAGTACTGGCCGTGAAAGAACGTGGGCGTTCAAGCTGGGACTTGCCGGGCGGTGGCATTGAACACGGCGAGACGATTAAAGATTCGATTCGGCGGGAATTAAAAGAAGAAACGGGTTACGAAGGTGGCTTCGCGTACAGCGTTCTGACGGTTGATGATCCGCTGAAGCTGGTTTCGCGTGATGTCTGGCAGTTTAAGGTAGTCATAAGAGTGCGCCCAGACACAATGGATTTTGGCGTTGGTGAAGATGCGGATGAAGTTGCTTTTATTGATCCAGGTGATTTAAAGGAATCCGAGCATGAGTCGGAGCGGCGTGTGCATAGATACGTGACATTAAGTGGAAGTACGCATGGTACGAACTGAACATCCGCCATTTGAAGAGCATCTTGGCAAGGATTGCATGCACTGGCGGGGTGTTGGCGAGTCAAAAGAGCTTGGAATCGGTAATGCCGTAAGAGGTTGTATTAATGAGGTGCATGGCCTAGACGGGCGAAAAAGTTGCGGTGGTACGATTGACGACGTGTGCTTATATATCGTACGAGGACGGGAGCCGATAGGCATAGCAGCTGCGGCAATTGAGGCTATAAAGAAAAGGCGTCCTCATGATTGGAGCAGGAGATTGCCGCCAGGCAACACTGAATAACTTATAAATTGCCATTTTCTAGCACCAACCGAAACGTACGCTACACCCTCACGAAAGGAGTGCAAAGCACCCTCGACTGGGGGTGTTTTCATTTTATTTACTTTGCGTGCTATACTTACCGCAAGCGGTTTATCCGCGCACAATTTGGTATCGACCTAACCTGAGTAGCTTGTTTGAGCGAAAGGCACGGTTGCAAAAGCCTCTAAAAGAAACTGAACCCGTCGTTCAGGCTGCTTTTAGAGGTCATAACTGGAAACGGTTATGGGAGCTCCGGCTCCGCCTAGCGGCGGGTTTTGTGTATCCGTACGCTAGTTAACTAACATACAACTAGGGAGCTACGGACATGCACAAACAAAAGAAATTATCAGGACTTGCTCTAAAAGGTCATAAGACTCCTTTAGGGTTTACCATTGTTGAACTGTTAATCGTTATCGTGGTGATTGCGATACTGGCGGCAATTAGCGTTGTGGCGTATAGGGGTGTGCAAAATAGGGCAAATGATAGCGCTGTGCAGAACGATCTTGTCGCCGCCGCAAAGGCACTGGAATTATACGAGGCAGATTATGGAAGTTACCCAGATAATTCGACCAAGCTAAACGACATGTCGTCGGTGGCATCTATGAAAGCTTCAAAACAAGCATATTCTGGTGGCTCTACTTATAACTATGCCTATTGCACATCATCTTCCGCCTATGGTTTAGCGGCTCAGAGTAAATCAGGTACAGCCTACTCTGTAACAAGTTCAGATAAATCCGTTCGCGTATTTGGCTCTTGGGGCACCACACTATCAAATATCTGTTCGGGTCTTGATATAGCATCATATACTTTTAGTGGCTGGGGGTATAGAGGTGATACGCAGGTCTGGTCCAGCTGGGTGCAATAAATACAGAGGTTTTTCTGTTATCATAAGTTGAATGGAAATCTACCTACTCATTAGCCTTATTTTTATCGTTATTATTCTTGCTCGAACCGTATTGGCGAACTCGCGCAACACAAAAAAAGTATTCAAAAACAATGTATATTCGTATTCGGCAAAGCTACTTTTGATGACGCGAACTGAAGCGGAGTTTTTTGTACGGCTGAACCGCATCGTGGAAGAACGGTATTTCGTATTTCCGCAAGTGCATCTATCGGCATTACTTTACTACAATGGTAGGGAGCATAACCGGCTTTATGCCTTTCGCCACATTAACGGCAAATCTGTCGACTTTGTGTTGTGCGACAAAGAGACTTTGCGGCCAACCTACGCCATTGAGCTCGATGACAAAACCCACGAAAACGCCGACCGTAAAGAACGTGACAGCGAAGTGGAGCGTATATTCGAAGAAGCCGAGTTGCCGCTGGTGCGGTTTCGGGATAAGAATGTAAGCGATAAGGAGATTATCGCAGCATTGACCCGCGCGCGTTCACTGCTCAATTCTTAGCATCTGGTCGCTGTACCCTGTTTGCTATACTACTTATATGCGTTTATATCTCTCATCATTCCGAAACGGCAATCAGACATCTCAACTGTTGCGTATGCTCGCAGGTAAAAACCGGACGGTTTTGTTGCAAATGCTTTAGATAATGACGAACTCGAAGAGCGAACAAGAAAAGTTGCGGATGAGGTCGAACGGCTTGCATCGCTCGGGCTTGATGTTGAAGAAGTGGATTTACGAGAATATTTCGGTAAGGTAGGTGAGCTAAAAGACGTTCTGGCGCAATATAACCTTATTTGGGCTCGTGGAGGGAATGTCTTTACGCTCCGCCGGGCATTCAAGCAAAGTGGTGCGGATGGAATTATTGAGCAGATGCTTAAAGAGGACAGCGTAGTATATGGTGGTTATAGTGCTGGTATTGATATGCTGGTACCGAGCCTAAAAGGCGCTGAACTTGTGGATGACGCGTATGCCATACCCAAGGGATACAACGAGGCAATAGTATGGGAAGGCTTGGGGTTGCTATCGTATGCGGTTGCGCCACATTACAAATCTGACCATCCAGAATCTGCCGACATTGATAGATCGATTGAGTATATGATTGATAATCACATTCCATTCATCGCTATAAGGGATGGTGAGGCGATTGTGGTTGATGGCGATGTGCAGAGAATAGTCGGTAGCTAAATACATTAATATAGTGCGCAGTAATGTAGCTTATGTAGTGGCTTGAATAATACAGACGATTGCTTGCAAGCGATTTTTGTCGCGTGGCTTGTTTGAAGATAGTGCGCTATACTCAGCAGATGATCTCCCGCTACGCATTGTATGACATCGCTGCACTGAGCAGTCGCTTTCAGCTTGCTGACGGCCTGCCGAAGGGTGTTAGGCCGCAATATAATACTAGCCCCACCGTCAGCGCGCCCGTGATTGTGAACCATGAGAATGGACCCGCTGCTGAGCGTATGCTATGGGGGCTGGTTGCGAAGGGAGCCAAAGACACGAACTCAGTCTTTCGCTATAAAACATATAATATTGCCTCTGAGAGCATCTTCTCTCGTCATAGCTGGGAGCGAGCCGTTCGCGAACGGCGCTGTTTGGTGCCGGCTAATGGGTTTTATATACTCAATGGCAGCGGTAAAAAACGTGCCTTTTATGCTCAGCCCAAGGATGGAGTGGTATTCGCGTTTGCAGGTGTTTATACTACCTGGCAAGACCCAGAAGGTACCGAGCTTGGTACGTTTTCAATTGTTACTATTGAGGCGGGTGATGCCATGCCTGAACCTGGCAGCGGCGTGCCGGTTATTATCAAGCGCGAAAATGAAGCGCGTTGGCTTGACCCAACCATTACTGATACTACCTCGATTTATGATATGCTCCGTCCGTACCCTGATGAACTGCTGGATATATACGAAGTAAGCCCGGCGGTGCATTCACCGAAGCCGAACGACCCCAGCCTTATCGCTAAGCTGGTACAGTAGCCCGGGCAAGACCGAGCGAGGCGATGTTATGGATCATCTCATCGTACTCGACGCCCTGATTGAGCTTGTACGCTTTTGGAAATGAGCCGTAGCCGCTAATCAGGCTGGGGATAAGGTTGGCCTCGAGAAAATGAGGAACACCTTTGCTATCGAAGCGGATATCAATGCGCCCGTAGTCTCTGGCGCCCAGTGCCCGAAATATATCGAGAGCAAACGTACGGAGTAGATTTCGTTCCTGAGGGTCACTGACTATAATGGCTTGTTCTTGATTTGACGACTTAACTTCACTGCTCAGCATCGACTCTCCGTTACTGTCCTTGGGAGCAACAAGCTCGAGCGGCATGGCAATAAGCTTGTCTGAAACCCGATCTTTGATAATAGCGACGCTAAATTCACGACCTTCAAGATAGTCTTCAATGAGAACATCGGTATTATATTTATTATGAAGTAAAGTAATTTTATGTCGCAGTTGCTCAGGTGTTCGCACGACCGAGTATTCATCAACACCCTTTCCGCCACCACCGCTGACGGGTTTAACGAATAGGGGGAAGTCAAGCTCTCTATCTTGCTCGGCGTAAGGCTGGCCGACAGTAGCAACCTGAAAACGCGCGGTCGCAAGACCGCTGTCGATGATTCGTTGCTTGGCTTGATCTTTGTGAAGCTCAAGTTCATGAGAAAATCGGGTTGAGCCGGTGTGGGGAATTCCGGCTTGCTCAAGCTCTTCGCTGAGCCAGACTCCTCGTGAAGAAGCAATTGGATCCGCGACATACATCATTCCTAGAAATACGAGATCAGGCCTTCGCTCAATAAGCGCAGTCAGGTCTTCGGTCGTATTAATGATCGTGAGTGTCACGTGACTGTAGCGCTGCGACAATGATGCAACAATCGCGATGGCCGACTCGTTACTAAGCAAACTGCGTCCTTTGATATTTGAACGAACAACCTCAATATGCATGGGTATTTTCATGGAGGTGCCACCTTTGCTTTTTAGTAATGTATGTGTCAATAAATAAGAGAATTTGAGACTACGTATATTATAGCACAGATATGTATTTTACGCAATTTGGGGCATCCCTTGTTTATATATTTATAAATTCTACACTGGGTGTATGAGAAAAGTGTTGTCCAGGAATTTGAGTATGGCTGCGGTGTCGCGTGCTATGCATTTGTGTTTGGCCTGACGTACTCGCAGGCCGCGTGGCAGCTTGGTGAAGCGCAGGCGACGAGTGAGCGGTTTTATGTAAAAGATCTGCGGGATGCCTTGAGTGTAGCAGGGCTACTTTATATTTCAAAACACATAAAGACGCATAACCGAAAGCTGATATACCGTGAAGGCGCTATCGTGCTTATTCGGCGCTCCAAAAGATACCCGTCAGGTCATTATCTTGTGAGACACGAAGGGCAATGG
Organism: uncultured Chitinophagaceae bacterium; assembly: GCA_964387165.1. Taxonomy (GTDB): domain Bacteria; phylum Bacteroidota; class Bacteroidia; order Chitinophagales; family Chitinophagaceae; genus Flavitalea. The sequence continues at coordinate 16,476 of CAYLVR010000049.1, forward strand.
ATGGATCCATGGATAAATCTGCCACGCAACAACGATATTCTTAAGGCAAAATCAGGCTTTCGGAGAAGGCTCCCTGGTGTGCCAATGTATGTGCTTGTCCCGGTTTATGAAAGTGGTGATGTTGCTTGAAGCTTTGTTTTATTCGTGTACAATAAGACCGGAATGGCAGTAGATGTAATAGTCGGATTGCAGCGAGGAGATGAAGGCAAGGGGCGCTTCGTTGACTTAGTGGCAGGCGATTACGATATCATTGCTCGCGCGAATGGTGGCGCTAATGCAGGACACACGATTGTGCCTGAAGGCTTTGCTCCAATCGCTCTTCATCAGGTGCCATCTGGCATCGCGTATCCTGGCAAGCTCAATATCATCGGCGGCGGTGTTTACCTTGACCCGCGGCGGCTGCGAGATGAAATCGCTGCTATCCAGACGGTCGGCATTAAAGTTGATGCGACTAATCTTGCCATCAGCAACACCGTACACATGGTGTTCCCGCATCATATCGAGCTCGATAAAATTCGCGAAAGCGGCGAGGGCGGGCAGGGCAGTACGAAATCTGGCATCGCGTTTGTAGCAAGCTCGAAATATCTCCGTGAAGGTACACGTTTTGAAGCCGGCAGTGACAGTAAGAAATTATATGAGATTGCCTATGAAGGTTTGATGCGTGTCGGTAGCGTAGACGCAAAAGAAGCTGAGGCAGCAGCGAAGGATTTTGTGGCGGCTATTCAGGAACTGCAGCCGTACATGGCCGATACGACCACGCTCATAAACGACCAACTCGATGCCGGCAAACGCGTACTTGCCGAAGGCGCCCAGGCGTATTGGCTGGATATCAATCACGGCATGTACCCGTATGTGACGTCCTCGGCTACGACGACAGCAGGGCTACTCGATGGCTTGGGTGTGGCGCCGGGTAGGCTCGGCAAAGTAATGGGTGTTGCGAAAGTGGTAAAATCTCACGTCGGTGGCGGGCCGTTTGTCACTGAAATAAAAGACGAAGCTATTGCCAGCCGAGTGCGTGGCGAAGAGGGCAAAGTCGATAGTGAATATGGGGCTACGACCGGGAGGGCCCGGAAAGTTGGCTACCCTGATCTGGTTGAACTGCGAAACGCCGTACGGACGAATGGCGTCAACGAACTATTCTTGTCAAAAGCCGACCATGTGAGTCGTTTTGGTGATAAGGTATCAGTCGCGACGACCTATGAATTAGACGGTGAAATTCGCAAGACGGCGCCGAGTTCTGCCGTCGATTTAGAACGATGCAAACCCGTATATATAGAGCTAGCGACGACAAGTGCTGACATTAGTGGTATGCGCAACAGACAAGACCTGCCGGCTGAAACTGAGCAATTGATTAGTCTTTTTGAAGAAACATTACAGACACCAGTAAAGAGAATTGGTGTCGGGCCTGAACGAAACCAATACGTACGCTAACTATAGCGTAGAAAGAAATATATGATAGATACTGAAAAACCGATTGTCGTCTCGGCACCGATCGTGACCCGTAAAAATAAAGACGGACAGACTGAAATACTTAATGTACTGGCGCATAACAAAGACAAGTACGGCTTTCCTGGTGGAAAGTTGAACGACGGTGAAACGCCCGAACAGGCGGTGATTCGCGAGACCGAAGAAGAACTAGGCGCTACGCCGACGAATATTGAGTACAAAGATACGTTCACGGCGCTAACCCCTGATGGCCGCGGGATTGAAATGCATATCTTTACCGGCAGAGTGAGCAGTGAAATCACGCCGAATAATGAAATTGCCGAACTTCACTGGCTGACGTACGAGCAGATGGACACTCGGCATGATATTCTGACGCCCTTGACGATCGAGCACGTGATGCCTCTACTCGAAAAACTATAAGTACGAGCGAGACAGTTTCGTTTGAATCGTATTTCTATGCTACGATATAGCTATTATAGAAACGAAAAATTATCTTCTACGTTTCGTGCGGTCTGCTAGATTCAACTACTTGGGCATTGTGTTCGGGTTTGTCGGGTATTTTATAGCGCTGAGCCCTTCGCTGATGCCACGCCCCGCGTTCTTTATGGGTATCGTAGCAGGAGTTGGGTTTGCCATGTGGTACTGTATCGGTGTTTTTGCGAGCCACAGCATTCGTAGAGTCGAGCGTATTCCTGAGCCGAGCGCTGCGGTAAGGCGCCGCGCATGGTGGTCGCTGATAACAGCTGTCCCTGTATTCGTCTTAGCAACAACCATACTTGCACGGTATTGGCAGAATGAGCAGCTCAGGCTGCTTGACCAGCCAGAAATATCGAGCCTCAGTGCACTCACTATTATATCGATGGCCTTTGTTGTGTTCGTTCTGCTCTTCCTTATCCTACGAGGGGCGCGCTGGGTATATAGACGTATTCAATTATGGATACAGAGGCTGACATTTTTACCACCGTATGCCGGCACTGCTTTGGCGCTTGTAACTGCTGCCTTTATTATCGTCGGTACAGTAACGGGGCTGCTTGAACGCACGGCAGTAGTGAGTCTTGATAGCGCATACGAAATAGCCAATAACTATGTCGATCCATCGTACCCTCAGCCTGCTTCGTCGCTTCGCTCGGGAAGTACTGAATCTTATGTCTCTTGGGATGGTCTGGGACGAGAGGGGCGACGGTTTATGTCGAGAGGACCAGGCGCTCGTGACATAGAAGCCTTCACTAACGTGCCTGCTAAAGAGCCTATTAGGGTATACGCGGGGCTCAATAACGCTGATGGCCGGCAAGCTCAAGTTGCTCTTGTTGTGGAAGAATTGGAGCGCACGAGGGCGTTTGATCGAAAGATGATGATGGTGGCAATACCAACCGGATCTGGCTGGATTGAACCCGAGACGGTCGCTGCTTTTGAATATATGCATGGTGGTGATACGGTCGTCGTTTCTGCTCAGTATTCGTATTTACCGAGTGGACTAGCGCTTATAGTAGACCAGGGTGATGCGACTGCAATGGCAAAGGAGCTGCTTCATGCTGTTGAGAGTAAGATGCGATCATTGTCAGAAGACTCGCGGCCGAAACTTGTGTTGTATGGTCTGAGTCTTGGATCCTACGGCGGCCAAAATGACTTTACGGGTGAGGAAGACTTCAGGAGCAGGCTCGATGCTGGTTTATTTGTGGGATCGCCTGGCTTTAGCGAGCCAATGCGCGCAATTACCCGCGAACGTGATCTTGGCTCCCGTGAAGTTGAGCCGATTTATAACAACGAACAAGTTATCAAGTTCGTGACAGACTCTGAAGATATTATCGAAGACACGAATCCTGAATATAAAATCGTCTATTTTCACTACGCGACCGACCCGTTTGTCTGGTTTAACGGGCCGCTTCTGTATCGGCAGCCTGATTGGATGCGCGAAGCTCCAGGAAGAGCAGTTTCGCCGCATCTTCGTTGGTTTCCGCTGATTACCTTCACTCAGATCGCGATTGATCAAATGTTTGCGCTGGCGATGCCTGGTGCAAATGGCCATGACTACGCAGATGATACCGTTCCCCCTATGGTTGCAGCAACAAAGCCAGATAACTGGAACGCAGATAAATCACGAGCACTACAAGCCTTGCTCGCGCAGTAGAGTGCGGTTGGAAGAGATGCCATTAGCGGAGCGAGAGCGTATTACCTCTATGGTTTTACTGTAAATGTTCCTGTGATCGTAGGATCGTCAGTAGCGTAAAAGGTGAATGTACCAATTTCATTGAGAGTGATTATCTTTGCGCGGTCGCTGCGCATCGCTATTTCGTATTGGCCACCGTAGCTGAGAGGGGATTCTTCCGTGCCAAATACGAATTCATGGCTCTCGCCGTCGGAACTCTTGAGCGTCAGGGTGTCGCAGCGATTTGCTTCGATAAGCTGT
>CAYLVR010000050.1:0-19787 GCA_964387165.1 uncultured Chitinophagaceae bacterium
CCAGCTTTTTGCGTAGGAAATTTACGTAAACATCTATTACGTTTGTTTTGGTATCAAAATCGATGTCCCAAACGTTCAGGGCGATGTCGGCCCTTGAAACAACCTTGTTCCTGTTTCTTACCAGGTATTCGAGTAGTTGAAATTCTTTTGCTGTGAGAGAAATGCCGTTACCGCCCCGTGCCACTTCTTTGCTGTCGAGGTTGATAACAAGATCACCTACTTTAAGGAGATTGCCCGCGGGGATATTCTGGTATATTCTTTTAAGGAGGGCCCTGATGCGCACTAAAAGCTCCTTAAAATCAAACGGCTTAACGATGTAATCGTCGGCGCCGGCATCAAAACCTTCTATCTTGTCATCTGTTGCACTGAGCGCAGTAAGCATAACAACCGGGATGCCGGGGTTCCTGTTCCGGATCTTTTTGCAGAGCGAAATTCCGCTCATACCGGGAAGATTTATATCGAGAATGACGAGGTCAAAATGCTGTGTTTCAAAAAGTTTTCTGCCTGTAATACCATCGTAAGCTACTTCTACAATGTAGTTTTCTTCGGATAAACCCTTTTTGAGTGAATCAGCTATTTTCTTTTCATCCTCGACCAATAAAATTCTTATATCTTCCATTGCGGTATTCGGTATGGTTCGCAAAAATCCTGAATGTTAACTTCGATTATGACAAAAAACAATTAAAATAGAATTAAAATGCAGAACTATAAAAACCACGTCCGGTATTACATTCCCCATCACTTTGTGTTTTATCCTGTGATCATAACATTGATATTCATCAGCGGGTCGTTCATCTTTAGATACCCCGAAGATAAAATACTATGGCTGGCTGTAACAATAACTTTTATCATGATGATGTGGAGCGCTTACATGATGCGGCAACATTATGCTTTAACGGTCCAGAATAGAATAGTGAGGCTGGAAATGCGATTCCGTTATTACCGACTCACTAATACAGCGTTTGAACGTTTGGAAGAAAAATTATCCTTCGCACAGATTGCCGCCCTCAGGTTTGCCCCTGATGAAGAACTACCGGAACTTGTTCAACGTACCCTGAACGAAAATCTCTCTTCTTCCGATATAAAAAAATCAATTAAAAACTGGTTGCCCGATCATATGCGGGTTTAATTATTAACAGTTTACCCGGATGGCCCTATATCATGCTCCTTCTGGGTAATGCTCTATTCATATACGTAATCGTATGGCAACGATTCTGCGAGTTTTTTCCATGCCCAGTAGCCTGTGTTGATCACATCGTATTGCTCGTAAAAAAAGCCATTCTCCTCAATTATGAAAGCATCATTTACATTTAACAGCGTTACCTGCGCACGTGTATCCGCAGGTAATTTAAATTCCTGTAAGAATTTCTTTTCCGGCATCACACTTCTATAACTGATCCGGTAACGACCCGCCCAATCAATAATTACCGTATTGCTATCAGCTGTGTAAATGGTACTGTCGTATAAATTATAAATTATGGTTCCTTTGGCATCCTTCCCGTTGCCGGTTAGTTTTTCTACAATAAATCCTTCATCACTCACTGTGCTATCGAATAAAGATGTCATGAAATGCAAACGGGAGCCGAGATAAGTTCTTGCCCTGTTCTTTTTCCACCGCCCCCTCATTTCTTCCACCGTATCCTTCTCAATAAAAAACGGGTAGCCGGTGTACTGGCTGATATTGCTATTATAATCATAGCTGAACGAGTCTAACTGGTAACGTACCAAATAGCCGAGTGCATTATTCAGCACCAACAGATCCTGGTCGGCGGTGACTTTCAGCCTGTGCCTTTTTTTATTTTTTGTATAGAAGAAATGCAGGGAACTGGGATTTAAAATGGTACAAGAATCCGCATTTGGCGTTGTTCCAATAAAATTATCAAAGAAGAATTTTCCAAACCTTTCATATCCATTTTCTACTTCGTTGGAAACAACAATGGCTACTTCTTCGAGCGAATTATTGATCTGTGGTAAAGAAATTATTATGCTGTCGGTCATTGGCTGCGTATTACTTACCCTTATCGATTTCTTTTCATAACCTGTGTATGAAATAATAAGGTCATAACCGCCATTGGGTAATTTCAAACCGAATACCCCATCTGCATTGCAGGTGGTTCCATAAGTTGTATTCTGGGCAAATACTGATGCGTTACTTAATGGTTGCTGTGTTGCAGAGTCGACCACTTTCCCCAAAATGAGAAAGTTCCTTTGCTGGGCGGCAGCCTGCAGCGAGGAAATTATTAAAACGGTTATTGCCAGGTATTTCATATCAATTACTATAATTTTTACAGGCTTTCCTAATGGTTTCCTCAAGAGGAGTGAACCTGAAATCAGGCAACGCTTTTAATATTTTGTTATTGTCGAACTGCGTAAGTGCGTTGGCAACTTTAGCAGTTTCTTTTGAAAGCATGGATTCTTTTCCTGTTAATACGGATCTCAGTTTTGCGACTCTCCACGCAATTGTACCCATCCATGGCTTTGCTTCGCAATAAGGTCTTTTTTTACCGAAAGCATCCGCAATAGTATCAAACAGCTTACGATAGCTCCAGTTGTCGCCATTCAGTATAAATCTTTCCGAATGTATTTCAGAAGATAAAAGGCTTAAGATGGCACGCGATACATCCTCAACATCTACAAACCCATTAATGCCATTAGTGTACCATGGGAAACCATTATATATATTTTTGAAGATAGATGAGCTGGATGAGTTCCAGTTGCCAAAGCCTAGTATTAATGAAGGGTTGACAATCACTGTGTTTAATCCTTCTCCGATTCCGCGCCATACCTCAAGTTCGGCCTTGTATTTACTAAGCGAATAGGCAGTTTGCAGTTTATTGTCGATCCATTTGGTTTCCTCATTGGCGGTGCCACCCCCGGGTGTACGGCCAATAGCTGCGATTGAGCTCACATACACCAGCCGCTGGATATTTTTTTCTATAGCGATATTAACAACATTGGCCGTGCCTTCGATATTTGTTTTAAACAATTTGTCGCGGTCCTTTTGCTGGAAAGATACTTTGGCGGCACAATGGATCACAGCATCTGTATGGGTCATCGCTTCTTCAAGAGAAACAATATCCAGTATATCACCATCTATCCATTCTACTGTATCAAAAATATTTTCAGAAACAAATGCGGGTAATCTATTGTTGCGGCGAATAGCCTTTACTTTATACCCGGCATTGATCAGATCCCGTGTAACATAAGCGCCAACAAACCCGGTGGCACCCGTTACGAGAATGGTGGATTTATTTGGCTGGATATTCATAATAACCTTTCCCGGTTTTTCTGCCTAATTCGCCCGCCGCTACCTTTTGTTGTTGTATTGATGAAGGAAAAAGCCGTCCAGGTTTTCCCAGCGCATCATAAACAATACATGAGACAGAATAATTAATATCGTTACCAATAAGGTCCATTAATTTAAATGGCCCCATTTTAAACCCTGTTGCTTCAAGTAATTCATCTATTTCAGCATAATTACTGTAACCCTTTTCTATAAAATTAAGCGCCTCTAAATAATATGGCCTGGCAACGTGGTTTACGATAAAGCCGGGTGCGTCTTTACATAGCACAGGGGTTTTGCCAATGGTTTTTATAAGAGAAATAATTTTATTGATAATCCCTTCTGGAATATATTTTGTACTGATCACTTCAACAAGTTGCATTGCCGGGGCAGGATTAAAAAAATGTATGCCCAGCAATTTAGAAGGATCAGGCAATTTATCTGCAATAGCTGTAACTGATAAAGAAGAAGTGTTGGAAGCGAATATTGTTTCCTTGTTTATCTCTGATAATTTATTGAACAGGCCAACCTTGGCTTCGATCTTTTCTATGATTGCTTCTATAATTAAATCACCTTTGCAATCGTTGATATCGGTAGTGTATTTTATAGAAGTGATACCGGTTTTTTTTTCGATCTTCTCTTTTGCTTTACCAAGTGCATTATTGTCGGCATCAAAAAGAATAGTGTTAAATCCGGCTACTGCAAATACCTGTGCTATTCCACTGCCCATGGTTCCTGCACCGCAAACGCATATTGTAGTAAATGGATTGTTCAAATTAAATGGCTGAGGTGAACTGCTTTAAAAATCTGACATCGTTTTCACTGAACAGGCGGATATCATTGATTCCATATTTCATCATGGCGGGTCGTTCGATACCCATTCCAAACGCAAAACCTGAATATTTATGAGTATCAATATTGCAATTCTCCAATACTTTAGGATGTACCATTCCACAACCTAATATTTCTACCCAGCCCGAGTGTTTGCAAACATTACAACCAGTGCCATGACATATTAAACAGGTAATATCCATTTCGGCGCTTGGCTCGGTAAAGGGAAAATAACTCGGGCGAAAACGGATCTTCACATCCTGCCCATACATTTCCTGTACAAAATAATATAGTGTTTGTTTAAGGTCGGCGAATGAAACATTTTCATCAATATATAATCCTTCTATCTGGTGGAAAAAACAATGCGAACGGGCGCTGATAGTTTCGTTCCTGTACACTCGTCCCGGGCAGATAATCCGAAGGGGAAGTTTCCCTTTTTCCATTTCGCGTATCTGGATATTGCTGGTGTGCGTTCTTAGGAGCCAGTCGGGATTTTGATTAATATAGAAAGTGTCCTGCATATCGCGGGCAGGATGATGTTCAGGTAAATTAAGCGCGGTAAAATTGTGCCAGTCATCTTCAATTTCCGGTCCTTCTGCTACTGCAAACCCTAACCGCTGAAATATTTCAATAATATTATTGCGCATAAGGCTGAGCGGATGGCGGGTGCCCAGGGGTATATTATCAGCCGGCAGGCTGGAATCTATCGATGAATCCTGTACGGCGGTATTTTCCACTTCAGTTTTCCAGCTATCATATTTAGATTCGGCGAGTTGTTTGAATTCATTGAGGATCAGCCCGAATTCTTTTTTCTTATCGCCCGGCACATTTTTCATCTCTGCAAAAAGGTTTTTAAGAATACCTTTTGTTCCCAGGAATTTAATGCGATAAGCTTCCAGGGCCCCGGCGCCATTGGGTATTATGCCCTCGATCTCCTTTTTATAATCTTCAATCTGCTGTAACAATTGATCCATTTCGCAAATATATGCAAAACCCATCCCTATATTCAAAAACCCGCCCTGCCCGCACTGGTACACAGATGCACGAAAATCACCTGCCAACGCAGCCGGGGCGGGTGGCAAACGCAGAGATTGGATCATACTACATAATGGTTCTATATATTTGCAACATGCCCGAAATTTTGAATATTGCAGATTTCCTGGAGCCCGTTTCGCTGAGTGAAATATCGATGGACGAAGAATACCACGACGGACAATTCGGAAGAGAAATAGCCATATACGAAAATGAAAACAGCGATATCTCTGACGCCGATATCGTGATAGTGGGCTGCGCAGAACAAAGAGGCGCGGGACCATCTAAAAAAATAGTTTCCCCGGATATTATAAGAAGAGAATTTTATAAACTATATAACTGGCATAAATCACTTAAAATAGCAGATGCAGGAAATATAAGGACAGGCGCAGCGCTCACTGATACCTACGCTGCTTTAAAAACAGTGATCAAAGAAATTAATGCATCGGGTAAAACTGCTTTGATTATTGGCGGCTCCCACGATCTGACCCTCGCGCAATATGGCGCATTTATCGACCGGAAACAACTCATAGAAGCAGCCTGCGTTGATGCAAAAATGGATCTGAATATGAACTCTCCGGCTAAAGCCGACCATTTTCTAATGGAAATGCTTACCGGCGAACCGAATTTTATAAGGCACTACAACCATATCGGTTTCCAGAGTTACCTCGTTCATCCTGATATGCTCGAAACGCTTGATAAATTAAGATTCGATTGTTTTCGGGTAGGTAAGGTGAGAGAGAATATGGAAGAAATGGAGCCGGTGATCAGGCACGCTAATCTCTTCAGTTTCGATATATCGGCTATCGCAAATGCCTTTGCTCCTGTAAATACGATGACACCAAATGGCTTCACCGGCGATGAAGCATGTGCATTAATGCGCTATGCGGGAATGAGTGCGGAAGCCATTTCAGTTGGTATTTACGGATATGATGCCAATAAGGATCACCAGAATATTACTGCCAAACAGATCAGCCAGATGTTGTGGTATTTCTTTGAAGGAAAAAGCAGGGGCAATCGTGAAGCGCTAATAGAAGATAAAGATGCATTTAATGAATTTCATATCGCCTTCGGTGAAATAGCTACTACCTTTTTACAAAGTAAACGTACAGGCAGATGGTGGCTGCAACTGCCCGATCAGCAATATATTCCCTGCTCATACAGTGATTATGTAATGGCAAGTAATAACGAATTACCCGAGCGCTGGCTCAGGGCGCAGGAAAGAAGTGCATAAGTTTATCATTAATATTATTTGTTGTTTGGCGGTATTGCATGGCAGTGCGCAAAAGCCGCTTAATTATTTCGACAGGTTTATTACTGATACGCTGTTACAGTCTGCGCATCTTGGAGTAAGTGTTTTTGACCCGGCTGCAAATAAATTTCTTCATAGCTACCAGAGTGATAAATATTTTGTTCCTGCATCGAATATCAAGATTATTACTGCTTATGCCGCACTGAAATATTTAAAAGATACTGTTGTTATTAATGCAGAAGATATCTACTGGAAAGATATGGGCCCCGGTTGGGCATGGGATGATTTTAATGAAATAGAAAATCCTTTTCCGGTAGTACCGTTTATGGATTGCGGTGAAATATGGTCGGGTGTAATTGATTCTTTATTGCGACCGATGATGTTCCGCAGCGATAATTTTTTAGCGGAACAATTGTTAAGAACAGTGAATAAACAGGTAAATTTTGATACGCTCGATTTATTTAAGGGTATGCCGCAGAAGCCTGCCTGGGTAGATGGTTGCGGATTGAGCAGGTATAATTTATTTAGCCCACAGCATTTTGTATTTATTCTTAATAAAATGTATGCTGAATTTGGAATGAATAGAATTAAAACTATTTTCCCTTCAGGAAATAATGGCACCCTTAAAAATTATTATGTTGCCGATAAAGGATCTGTTTACGCAAAAACAGGTAGTCTTACTGGTGTGATTGCATTAAGCGGGTATGTTTATACGAAGAAAAATAAATTATTAATATTCTCCGTACTGGTAAATAATCATCATTCAAAGCCGTTTGTTATCCGCAGGAGGATAGAAAAGTTTGTACAGGCGATACGTTCTCAAAACTAGCGCCGAGGGGGCAACATCTTTTACAATCCCAAAGATCTGTATATCGCTTCGTGCACTTTGGGACGTATATTCATTCTTCCGAAACGCCTCGCATCACCATTATTGTACACACGATTGGAAAGTAAAATATAGGTGAGGTTATAGGCAGGGTCAATCCAAACGCAGGTGCCTGTAAAGCCTGTATGTCCGTAAGTTAACGGAGAAGCAGAAAGCGTGGGATAGGGCTCTGCCCTGCGGGTATTGTCTTTTTCAGGTTTGTCGAATCCTAATCCCCTCCTGCTAACGGAGCTATGATAAGAGGTAAAAAAATCGATAGTGGATTTCTTAAAAAAGGTAATTCCGTTTATCGTTCCTCCGTTCAACATCATCTGGCACAATACAGCTAAATCATACGCATCACCAAACAAACCTGCATGGCCCGAAACCCCTCCAAACATCGCAGCGCCGGGATCGTGTACATCACCCCTGAGTAATTGTTTCCTGAAAACAGGTTCTGCTTCTGTAGGTGCAATTTTATTTAATTCAAAATGTTCACGTGGTGTAAAGGCGAGGGATTTTAACCTGATTGGATCATAAAAAGTTTTCTGAACATAATTGTTCAGCTTCATGCCGGATATCTGCTCAACTATTTTTCCAAGAAAAATAAAGTCGAGGTCACTGTATAAATAAACGCCCTGTCGGGAAACAGGGCTTTCAAGGATTCTTTTATAAATCGTATCCGTCCAGTTACTACGCATATATAAATTCTCTGCAACCCTAACGGTATGAAACGTATCAGGCGCATAGGAGTAAATATTATAAAACGGAGAGCCGTCCTGCGAAGAATCAATTGTTTCCCTGTAAAAGGGTATCCATCCTTTTAAACCCGCCTGGTGTAAAAGAATATTGGTTAGGGTGAGATTTTGTTTATTGCTTCCCCTCACCCACGGTAAATAAAATCCAAGCGTTTTTTTAATATCCAGTTTTCCTTCCTCATATAGTTTCATCACCGAAAGGGTGGTAGCCATTATTTTAGTAACAGAAGCGAGATCATAAATCGTTTCTGTATATACTGGTTCTAAACTATCATAACCCATAAAACCAAATGAGCGTTCATAAGCAATATGGCCATCTTTTGCCACAAGCACAACTGCACCCGGAATGGCGCGTTTTTGAATGGCATCGGTTACAATAGAATCGATGGCAGTAAGTTTAATAATATTAAACCCCAGGTCGGAGGGACGTAATTGCGACAACAATCGTGTTGAAACAATTCCTGCACCGTATCTGAGCGATTCGCAAACAGTAACAGGTAATTTTCCCCGGGCAATAAATTTTCCACGTAATAGATCCAGGGCCGTTTGCTGGGTAATATCATCATCCTGGTAACAGGAAATTAGTGTATGACTCTCGCAGGCCGATTTCATTGCATAAGGATTTCCAAAGAATAATGTAATGGCCCTTAATTTCTTTTGCACCTGGGTAATCAGTTGTGTAGCTGCTGTGCTTATCCCAAAATTATTTCCCGGGAACCTGCTGTAATTATGTACGCCGATAACCACTACATCATACCGATTCTTTAAAAGATCGATCATGGGTGCGATCATTGCCTCACCCATCTTATAGTCGAAATAATATACATGTGCATTGTACTCGTCCCTTATTTGTTTGGCAAAAACGTTATCGCGGGTCAGCCCAACACCTAGATAAGCAATGCGTTTACTCGTTGGCAATGGGAATATTGCAACATCATCATTTTTTAATAATGTAATAGAACGCTGGGCAACGAGCCTGCGCATTTCATCTGTTCTTGCGTTCAGGTCCTCTGTTAAACGGTCCAGTATAACGGGTTGAAATGACGCCAGCCCATATTGATATTTTGCCAGTAATACTTTTTTGGCGTGCATTTCAATATCTTCCCATTTCAAATTATTTTTTTTGATGGCATCTTTGATTTTGGCGATGCTGCCAGGTATGTCGCCGGGTAAACAAAGCATATCGTTCCCTGCTTCAAGCGCTTTCAGTGAAATTTCTGCAGCAGAATAAAATTTTGATACACCTTTCATTTCGAGTGCATCTGTTAATATTAAACCGTTGTATTTAAATTCATTTCTTAGCAGATTAGTAATTGTATTTTTGGAAAGAGACGTAGGTGTTTTATCTTTTTCCTCCAGAGTAGGAACAGCAAGATGTGCCACCATTATTGCACCAACGCCTGCATTGGCAATTTGTTTAAATGGATATAATTCTAATGAATCGAGTTCTTCGCGTGATTTATTAATTACAGGAAGATCATAATGTGAATCAACACTTACATCGCCATGCCCGGGAAAATGTTTGGCGCAGGCCATTACACCAACATCCTGCATTCCGCGCATATATTGAATGCCGTGCATGGCCACCCGGTGTTTGTCTTCGCCAAAAGAACGGTCGTTGATGACCGGGTTCCTGGGATTATTATTTACATCCACAACAGGTGCATAATTTAAATGGATGCCTATTCTTTTGCATTGTTCGCCCACTAATCTTCCATATTCATAAATAATTGAAGGATCCTCGATGGCGCCGAGCGTCATTTGCCGGGGAAGGCCTATAACACTGTCCATACGCATGCCTAAACCATTTTCACCATCAATTGAAACCAGTAAGGGTGTTTTTGCTATTTTCTGCATGTCGTTGATCAGGCTGGCCTGTTTAAGCGGCCCCCCCTGGAACAGCACGATCCCGCCAATATTATATTTAAGGATCGCTTCCCTGATCTCTTTCTCGTAATAGATTACTCGTTTGCCATCAGTGGCCGACATGCGCAGGGTCATTAACTGCGCTATCTTCTGGTCTTCGCTGAGTGAATTGTAAACGCTATCTGCCCATTTCATGGCCATTACAGAGGGCTGCGATTGCGAAAAAGCCTGTAACGAAAAGAGTAACGTAAATAGTAAACAAAGGGATTGTGATAAAAGCATCCGGATTAAACGGAGAGGCAATAATGAATGGAGAGGCAATGATAAATGTGTCCGGGTGACTGCTCTCCCCCTTTGAAAAAGGGGGGTGTAGAGACTTTGCTTTAAACGCCGATCGCAGGGGGATTTCCCGTTCTTCATATTTTACCGGATTTAACCTTGTTTATTCGCTGTAAATTGCACCCGTAAATTAAGCCAGAATTGGGAGACATCATCCACTTATTGTCCGAGAATATTGCTAATCAAATAGCTGCCGGCGAGGTTATTCAGCGCCCGGCCAGTGCTGTAAAGGAATTGCTGGAGAATGCAGTGGATGCCGGAGCCACAGAAATTAAACTTTTTGTTAACGATGCCGGAAAGGCCTTGTTGCAGGTAATCGATAACGGCAAGGGCATGAGTGAAACCGATGCGAGAATATGTTTTGAGCGCCATGCCACTTCAAAGATCAAAGCCATCGATGATCTTTTCCGCATTCGCACCATGGGTTTCCGCGGAGAGGCACTCGCCTCTATAGCCGCTGTGGCCCAGGTTGAATTAAAAACGAAAAGAGCAGAAGATGCTACCGGCACTTATGTTGAAATAGAAAACAGCAAAGTGCAGAAACAGGAAGAAATTGCCTGTGCCAATGGTACCAGTATAGCAATGAAGAATTTGTTTTTTAATATTCCCGCACGCAGGAATTTTCTAAAAAGCAATGCTTCTGAGTTAAGGCATATTGTTGATGAGTTTACCCGCGTGGCACTCTCTTTTCCTGAAATATTTTTTTCGCTGACGAGTAACGGGCAGGAACTTATGCATCTCGATAAAGGCACACTTAAACAAAGAGTAGTGCAGGTATTGGGTAACCAGTATAATTCGAAACTGGTTACGGTGCAGGAGAAAACTGATTATATGAATACTTACGGTTTTGTAGGTAAACCGGAAGTAGCAAAGAAAACACGCGGCGATCAGTATTTATTCGTCAATAACAGGTTTATAAAAAGCGCATACCTGAATCACGCGATAATGAATGCTTACCAGGAAATGATCCCTGCGGATAGTTTTCCACTATATGTTTTATTTATTGAGCTGGATCCTGAACAGGTGGATGTAAATGTGCATCCTACAAAACAGGAGATTAAATTTGAAGATGAAAAACTGGTTTACGCTTTTATCCAGGCGGCAGTAAAACATTCATTGGTTAGTTATAGTATTACCCCGGCCTTGGATTTTAGCCTTGATCCGGAAATACAACAACTTGATGCAGTAAGTAAACCAATTACAGACGAACAAAGAGAAGCGCTGGCCTCTACTTCTTTATTTAAGTCATTTACACAAAAGAACCAGGCCCATCTGATTGATAAGAATAGCAATTTAAAGAACTGGAAAGATTTTTTTACCACAACAGAAGAGACTGATACTTCCGCTGAGCCGGTAGTTTTTGAATTTGAAAAACCGCTTGTACAGGATATTTGTTTAAGAGAAGATTGTGCATTAATTCAATTATTCAATTCATATATTATTGCTGCCACCAACAGGGGATTTGTTTTGGTACACCAGCAACTGGCACATGAAAGAATATTATATGATAGATTATTAGCTGCTTCATCAGGAAAAGCCGTGGCTTACCAGAGATCATTGTTTCCTGTAACGTTGCAGTTATCCTCGCAGGACGCCTCTTTATTGGAAGAATTACTGCATGATCTTTTGCAGATGGGATATTTAGTGGAACCATTTGGGAAAAATAGTTTTGTAATTCAGGGAACCCCTGCAGATCTTGAACAGGGAAATGAAAAAGCGGTAATTGAAAATTTAATTGAGCAGATAAAACATTTCAGCAGCGATCTTAAATTCTCCAAACGCGAAAAAGTTATACGATCACTGGCCATGCAACAGGCCATTAAAACAGGAGTATCATTAAGTGACGAAGAAATGACCGGCCTGGTGAAGGACTTATTTTTATGCAAACAGCCTGGCGTAACAGCTAATGGCAGCCCCACTTATATTGAGTTTAAAAAAGATTATATGGAGCAGTTGTTCCGGAAATGAGCCTAACGGTTCTGCTTTTCAGCCTTTTTTCAGTCTCAGCCGGCGGTCACGCCCTGAAGTTGCTTTAGAGATGAATCGAGGAGGAACAGAGAAGGACAGGTGAGAGATCTCCGCAGTTTGACCGCACCTAAACTGCACTTCAACCGCATATTAACCGCACTTTTCGACATTTTTTTTAAATTGCAGTGATTTCTTCATTAAACCTGAACCAATGGCAATTCAAACCGGTCTCATCCAATTACGCGGCAAACTGGGCAACCAGGTGAACTACTTTCGTAACGGCGAATATTTTACTAAAAGCGCTTCCAAAGAATATCATCTTTCAGAGGGTAGTCGTAAATCTTCAATTGAGTTTGCTGCGGCCAGCAAAATAGCAACAGTTATAAATGCGGGACTTCTTCCTTTAAGGAAAAGAGTTGGTGACAGTAATTTTGTGTATCGGTTAAATAGTAAAGTTCAGAAAGCAGTAAAAGCCGCGCCGGGTATAAAAGGAGAAAGAAAATTTACCGATGGTGATATATCGTTGCTGGAAGATTTAGATTTTAATATTCACACCAAATTAGAAAACCTCTTAAAAATTTTCCCTGCAATTAAAATTGATCCAACAGAGTTAATGACGTTGACATTCCCTGAAACTGAAGGACTTTTTCCTTTCTATAAAAAAAATAATACGACAGGGGTTATTGATATACGCATTTGTTCTTTATTTCCTGATATAGAGGACAGTCGTTACTTACAACCAGATGAACTTGAATTTCCCCTGGGCGAAAAAGTATTTCCGGGCGCAACACTTGAAATACCGCTTGATGCCTCAGAGAATAAGGTATTAATAATTGCGATGGGCGTTCAGTTTAGATCTGAATCCGGAAATTTTACCGCCGACCGAAAATATTATGCCGGCAAAATACTGAAGACTTTTAATATTAAGGATGGAAAGGTTGTAGAATTTATTTATCCTGAACCAGAGGTTAAAGAAAATACTGAAGTTATTAAAGAGAACAGGATAAGCTGGAAGCTGCATACGAAGTAAGTAGCAGGTTGGTGTCAACCGGTTTTCCACCATACAATTTCCGAAAAAAACAGTTCTCTAACTGTTAAAACACTGTTCGTGGTATTTCCTGTCCTTATTAATTTCATGTGCAGAACATGAATAAATACGACAGGGTCATACAGGAAAATGTGCAGCAGCTTACACTGTCACTGGTAAGGAAGATGTTAAAAATAAACAATGCGGAAATAACCATTTTGCCGCGCAAGATGCAGCGGACCCTGGAGCGTGAAACAGATCTGATCATAAAGGTTACCAGGCAGAATGGAAGAGAGGTAATATATAATATTGAATGGCAATCAACCAATTATCCTTTTATGTGCAGGCGCATGATGCTTTACAACGCGATGCTGCATATTAAATATGGATTACCGGTTATAGGCATTGTGGTTTATATCGGGAAGTCTGCAATGAATATGCCTGATGCAATATCTTATAATAATTGTAATTACAGGTACCGGTTAATTGATCTTTCGCAATATAATCCCCGGAAACTTTTGCAGTCTGATATTCCGGAAGAGGTTATGCTTGCAATATTAACCGGTGAAAATACTAAAGGGACCAAAAGATTATTGGGGAGAAAAATAATTGCTAAATTGCAATCGCTTCTGAAACATAATAAAGAGGAATTATACCGCAAGATTGTACAGTTGGAAGTATTAGCCGAATTAAGAGATGTTGATAAAATAATAATAGAGGAGGAAAATAATATGCTAAAACTAGACAAAAGAAAAAGCGCCCGTTATTGGGAAGGTGTTGAAGATGGCGTGGAAAAAGGCGTGGAAAAAGGCATTAAACGCGCTACAAGAGAAAGAAATAAAGCTTTCGTTATTTATCTTTTACAAAACACCAGCCATTCAGTAGAAACAATTGCCGCCTTAGTTAATGTAACCCCGGAATTTGTTATGCGAATTAAAGATAGTCTCAGTAACAAAACAACGAAAATGGATCAGGGGGTTTAACTATAAAAAAAGGCAGGATAGAAATCCCGCCCGTGTTTTAAAATCCAATATCCTATGAAAAACCGAAGTGTTATATTCCAATGGCGTGCCAATTGATGAAAGTCAATACCAGCAAGGGTTTTGTTTAAATGGTCTGTGAAATTCTTTCCCCTGGTGGGAACCAAAATAGCATATTGGGATTAATTAATATTTCTAAAACCAATTCTTTCACGTTTATCCCATTTTTTTGAAAATATAAAACATCAAAATATAGTATTGCAAAAGATAAAATAATTGAAGAAGCTAAAAGAAAGAATATGTGGGAGGGGTTAAGAAAATAAGCTGTGTCCGGAAAAGATAAGGATGACCGAAGAGGCATCTATATACCAGTTGAGACAGGGGGTTAACTAGTATATCTTATAATTTTTTTGAATTTGACTAAAAATGTATATTAACGCTCCCTAAACTAAACTTATCTATGGAATTTCTGCTTAACATTGCGGCTAACCTACTGTCATCCATTTTGTTTTTGTTCTTTATTCTATGGTTCTTAAAACCGAAGATTAGAATAGCGCCGTTTGTTTGCAAAAATCAGTCGCCTTATCCAAATGAAGGAGAAATGTTTTTTATAAAATTTGTTAATTGTTCATTATTCGCAGCATATGATGTCAAAGCTGAGCTAATTAAGGTCGAACGCTTTACGACTCCTCCTAACGCTGTAATTAATAGACGGTTGACAACCTTAACCTTGAAGAAAAGTACCCTAATGCATGTCCCTCATTACATGCCCAGATGGGCAAGGAAGGACGCAAAACATGCCATGATTCTACGCACCGCAGATAATCTTGACATTATCTTAGGAGCAGAAAATCAAAGCGTTCAATTATTAGTAACCCTAAAGCATGGGCTAACAGGCTTAACCAAGCTTTATACAGTAGAATACAGCGACTTGTCGGAGATAAAACAAGCAAAGTTTTCTAATGGCACTAAATTTGGTATTATGTAGGGTGTATAGTTGAATTAATTTGAGGTTAACAACTAATTTACTTACTTTAACATCTAAGATTAAAACCTTAACTCATGTATTTCCCCCTTAATTGCACAAGAAAAGACACAGATGTAGGCTAACCGAGTAACAACATTTAAAATAATGAGGAGGCCATAGCCTCCTTTTTATTTGCCAATGAGTTTTTAATATTTAAGTCTGCCTCCGCTATTCTGAATAATTAACTCAAACCTTGTATTATCAGCTATTTTCCTTGTATTGAACCTTCCAGAGAACTCATTGCAATACCTGTGCGGGTGCTTAGGGCTAACCTGATGGCAGATACCGTAAATGCCTCTTTTCAGGATACTCCAAAAGTTCTCGATGCCATTGGTATAAAAAGTAACGATTAACAGAAAAAGGAACACATTACTGCATTCCTTTCCTGATATCACCAATGAAGGTGAGAATGGGTGGATTGTAAAATATTACTTTTTTTCGTTAATTCTTTACCCGGATCCGGATTTGGATAATTTTTTCTGTCCCAACTGGTATATAGATGCCGCCGAAGAAGGAATGGATGACTGCTTTTCCCACTTCCGCAAGCCATAACCACAAACATCCCGTAATTTTGCAGACTAATTCATAAAAATGAACCGTAAAGAAGAAGTGCTGCAGGATGTGGTGATCAAGTTTGCCGGAGACTCCGGCGATGGGATGCAGCTTACAGGAAGTCAATTCACTAATAATACGGCCCTGTTGGGCCTTGATCTTGCAACTTTCCCGGATTTCCCGGCCGAAATACGTGCCCCACAAG
Organism: uncultured Chitinophagaceae bacterium; assembly: GCA_964387165.1. GTDB lineage: Bacteria > Bacteroidota > Bacteroidia > Chitinophagales > Chitinophagaceae > Flavitalea. The sequence continues at coordinate 15,986 of CAYLVR010000050.1, forward strand.
GTACTTTACCTGGTGTAAGCGGTTACCAGCTAAGATTTTCAAGCGATCGTGTGTACACGCCCGGTGATGAGTGCGATGTGCTGGTGGCAATGAATGCTGCAGCATTGAAGGCTAACCTGAAATCACTGAAAAAAGGTGGCAGGATCATCGCCAACACTGATGGTTTTGACGCCCGCAACCTGAGGTTAGCCAATTACCCGGAAGGAATTAACCCTCTGGAGGATGATAGTCTCACAAACTATCACCTGATAAAGATGGATGTTACCAAGATGACCCGCGAGGCATTAAAGGACATCACCATGGGTGTGAAGGAAAAGGACCGTGCCAAGAACATGTTCGTCCTCGGATTCCTGTACTGGATGTACAACCGCCAGATGGAGAACACCGACAAATTCATCCGTGAGAAATTTGGCAAAAAGCCCGATATCATGGAAAGTAATATCAAAGCGCTTCATGCCGGGTACAACTACGCCGATACCACCGAAACCTTTACTACTCGTTTCAAGGTAGAAAAAGCGAAAATGGAACCGGGAACATATCGCTCTATTATGGGGAACCAGGCCCTGGCTTATGGATTAATCGCGGCCTCGCAAAAAAGCGGGTTGAACCTTTTCCTGGGAACTTATCCAATTACCCCGGCCTCGGATATTCTTCATGAGCTGAGTCGTTATAAATCTTTTGGAATAAGAACCTTCCAGGCCGAAGATGAAATTGCAGCGATCACCTCAACTATTGGTGCGAGCTATGGTGGTTCCTTAGGCGTTACCACTACATCCGGTCCGGGTATGGCGCTGAAGGCAGAAGCTATGGGACTCGCGGTAATGCTTGAGATCCCTTTAATTATAATAAACGTTCAACGTGGCGGGCCTTCAACCGGGCTCCCTACAAAAACAGAACAAAGCGATTTATTACAGGCTTACTATGGAAGAAACGGCGAATGCCCCATGCCGGTAATTGCAGCCTCTACGCCGAGTGATTGTTTTCAGGCAGTGTATGAAGCAGTAAGAATATCTGTGGAGCATATGACGCCTGTAATATTTTTAAGCGATGGGTATATCGCCAATGGCGCAGAACCCTGGAAATTTCCAAAAAGCGATGACCTCCATCCCATAAAAGTTGAGTTCAAAACAGAACTGGGTCACCACGAAGAAAAGTTTCAACCCTATTTAAGAGATGAAAAGCTCGTAAGACCATGGGCCATTCCAGGAACGCCAGGATTAGAACACCGCATCGGCGGGTTGGAAAAACAGAATATTACCGGTAATGTAAACTACGAACCGGAAAACCACCAGCTAATGGTGAAGATCAGGCAGGAAAAAATTGATAAAATAGCTGATTATATTCCTTTGCAGAAACTGGATAGCGGTCATGAAAAAGGAAAGATATTAATACTTGGATGGGGCAGTACTTATGGCTCCATTAAAAGCGCCTGTGCAGAATTGCAATCAGAAGGAGTTGAAGTGAGTCATGCACATTTAAGGTATTTAAGACCTTTCCCCAGGAACCTTGGTGATATATTAAAAAACTTCGAGCAGGTATTAATTCCTGAAATAAATAACGGCCAGTTAATTAAAATTATCCGCGACCAGTTTCTGGTTGATGCAAAAGGATATAATAAAATTATGGGCGTGCCTATTACGAAGGGCGAAATGATCATTAGGATAAGAGAAATGTTGGAATAAAACCGATAATGGAGAGACGTTCTCTTTTTGCAACTATTGAAAATGCTATTGTACCGGTATTAAGCTGCGAGCCGGTTATTTAATCTAATCCTGGGCGCCCAAAATAAATGCAAGGGCAAAAGCAATTATTGCAGCAATTAACCCAAACATAAATATATTATAAGATACACGCAGGAAACGATATTTACGCGCGAGTACAAGCCCGAGGTAATATATGTCTTTGATCATGCTGCCGTATAAATATTCTTTGTCGCCCATCATTTCTTTCATCGCCCAGTCGTAATCCGATAACTGCATATTATAAAAGTTCCCGAAGAATAATAAGTTTACTTTTTTATTCTCGATATCCTCGCGTGCAAATGTTCCACCACTAATATTTGGCCTGGTTGCGAGTATTGCAAAGATTACTGCCGCCAGGCAAACACTTACTAAAATAATTGTGGGGATAATGAATTCAGGATAAAATTGAAGTTTTCCCAGCAATACTGATACCATAATAGAAATCACGATGGTATTTACCGATATCATAATATTCGCTTTGCTATCAGCCATCTGGCTAAGGTTTATATGACTCTCCGACATGATACGAAACATTGCCACAATTCCACGATCATTACGCCCTGCTTTATTTTCTTCTTTTATTTCAGTTTTTTCTTTATCAACCTCAACCGGTTCTGCTGCCGGTCCTTCTTTTTCTAATAGTTCGTTTAAATGCTTTCTCTTCATGGGATCAAGATTTTTATGTGCATAATCAGTAAAATACCTGTGTTGTCTTAAAAAACTGATATTTGTTTTTCTCCAATCCTTTTTATTGATCTTCTTTTTTTTAAGACGACTCATTTCATCACGTAATAATTTATTCTTCTCAAAAAAATCATTGCTGCCTAAATGAAAAAGATCTGCATCACAGATAATCTGTTCGATGGTATTGGTGGGTGATTGAGGCATTTTTGTTGCGAGTACACAGTTATTTACTTTGGCAATAATTTCTTCACTTACGTTATGCCTCTGCAGAAAATCTGTAGCTATGCGCTGACTTTCAATTTCATGATATTCGGTAGCGCCCGAAGAGTAACCCGTATCGTGAAACCATGCTGCCAGCATCAGCGCAAGGTGGTCGTCTTCACTTAAGTTGTACGTCCCGGCAATCATTTCACTATGCAAAACAACCTCGGTGGTATGGCTGTAAGAATGAAAAATAAAATCTTTTGATACCTTATCCGAAAAAATATCCGACACATATTCAGATGCTGAAGAAAGCAGGGAATTATTGATTTCCGACATTGCTGGTATGATTGTTACACAATCTACGTTAGATTGCATATTCAAATATATTAATTCATGCCTTCATACTTTACATCAATTCTTCTTTTTGTTGTTGTTTTGATGGGGTGCTCTACCTTTTCCGGCAGATCCTTTGTACCTGATATTGCAGAGTATAAAGACAGCCAGAGAAATGTTTATGTATTAAAGAAAAAGTTGCTGGAAATATCCGGTTTGGTATATCTGGGTAACGATAGCGTGGCTGCAATAAATGATGAGAAAGGAGAGCTTTTTCTAGTGGATCTGAATACAAATTCCAGTGCAAAATATAAGTTTGGCGGAAAGAACGATTACGAGGAACTGGTTAAAGTTGACAATACTTATTATGTATTGATAAGTACGGGCGATATTGTTGAAGTGAGTGCACCTCCGGATGTTCAGGGAACGCGCTACAAATTTCCAGGGGATGATAAGATAGAATTTGAGTCGCTGGTATATTATAAAGAAATAAACAAACTGGTATTGATTTCAAAGGATCAGCGCAACAGGGCCGCCGATATTTCGGCTTACTCCTTTGATCTGGAAACCAAACAATTTGATACGGCAGTTTTTTTCAATCTTTCTAAAAGGGCGATCTTTGAAAAGCTCCAGAGCTATTCAAATGATTGCAAACCTTCAGCCGCCGCGATAAACCCTGTTACAGGTAAATTATATATCATCGCTTCAGTTGGCAAACTGCTTTTGATCTGCACCCCACAGGGGAAACTCGAAAAATTATACAAACTGAATCCTGCACAATTTCCCCAGCCCGAGGGTATTGCTTTTGCCGATAATGGCGATATGTTCATTTCCAACGA